>CAXDTK010000424.1:0-3511 GCA_963992225.1 uncultured Comamonadaceae bacterium
CGGACGCGCATGGCCATGCACCGCACGAGCTCAGCTTCAAATTCGCGATGGGCGCGGCGCCCATCGCCAAGATGCCGGCCTTCCGTGCGATGGCGCTGGGCAACCAGTTGGGCCAGGGCGAGCAACCCCGCGCCAAGGCACTCGCCGCAGCAGCGATCTCGAGCTGGCCGTACACCGTTTACTACGGCTCGCTGCACGGTCAGACGAACGACTCCGACGGGGGCGGCGACCTGGCCACCTGCAGCTCGTCGCAGGCCGCTCAAACCGGCGAATACGGTCCCAATGTGGCCTTCCCCTATGCCAAGGGCAAGGGGCTGGATTTCTTCGGTAACTCCGACCACAACCACTACTTCGACGGCAGCTCCGGCCTGGGCAGCATCCCGGCGTCGACCGCCAAGGCCCGCTTCACCGCCGGCGTGACGGTGGCGAACAACTACACCGCCAGCAACCCCAGCTTCGTGGCCTTGTACGGCATGGAGTGGGGTGTCATCAGCAACGGTGGACACCTCAACATCTTCAACAGCGATGAGCTCTATTCCTGGGAGTACGACCCCAGCAATCAACTCTACGGCCATCGATTCGTTGCAAAAAACGACTACGCGACCCTGTACTCGGTGATGCGCGCGGCGGGTCAGGTCGGCCAGTTCAACCACCCCGATACCAGTGGTCAGTTCGCCATCAACGGCACCGACTTCGGCTACACAGCCGATGGCGATGAAGTCATGGTGCTCGCCGAGATCTCCAACACCAGCGCGTTCTCCAACGTTGAGAACGAATCGCAGCAGCCCGGTTCAGGCTATGAGACGGCGTTCCGCAAGATCCTCGAGCGCGGCTTTCACGTGGCGCCAGCGACCAACCAGGACAACCATTGCGCCAACTGGGGCTCGGCCTACACCAACCGCACAGCCGTACTCATCCCTACCGGCACACCACTGAGCAGGACCAGCTTTGTGGAAGCCCTGAAGGCCCGCCGCGTGTTCGCCACACACGACAAGAACTCGCAGCTCGTGTTCAGTGCCAACGGCGCCATCATGGGCTCACGCATCGCCAACTCCGGAGCGCTGAACCTGAACGTGGGTTTCGCCAACACCGCGGGTCGCACGGCATCTCTGGTCGACATCTGGCAAGGTGTCCCGGGCCGCAATGGCACGATGACTCTGCTGACCAACAACGCAACGCATAGCTTCACGCCGGCCGACGGCCAGCATGTCTACTACGCCAAGCTGACTCAGAACGACGGCAAGATCCTGTGGTCCGCGCCGATCTGGGTAACGCAGGGCATCGGGGGTGGCGGTGGTGACACCACGCCGCCGACGGTCAGCGCCAGCGAGACCGGCAGCAGCGGCACCATCACGCTGTCCGCCACGGCCAGCGACAACATCGCCGTGACTAAGGTCGAGTTCTGGGTCGATGGCGTGCTGAAAGGCACCGACACCACCCAGCCCTACAGCATGACGATGGACTCGCGCACGCTGCCGAACGGATTGCACGCCCTGGTTGCAAAGGCCTTCGACGCAGCCGGAAACAGTGCCTCGTCGGCCACGGTGAACTTCAGTATCAGCAATGCAGGCGCCGGCATCAGCGAAGCCGAGTCCAACGGCACCATTGCGACGGCGAACACTGTCGGCGGCGCCACGTCGATCAGCGGCTTCATCAGCAGCACCAGCGACAAGGATTTCTTCAAGGTCAACCTCGCGGCGGGCCAGAAGATCCGAGTCGACATGACCGGGCCGAGCGGCGTGGACTACGACCTCTACCTGGTGACGTCGTCAGGTTCGGGCCTCGCTGCGTCGGAAGGCACAACCGCAGCCGAATCGCTGACGTACAGCAACGCCACAACAGCCCGCACGGTCTATATCAAGGTCCAAAGCTACAGCGGCTCCAGCACGAGCTTGGGATATACGCTGACGATCAGCTATCCTTGAAACAGACAATGAATCTGAAGCTCAGGTATGTCGTGATAACGTTCGCTGGCGCTCTGCTAGAGCTTGCTCAGCAGGTGGAATAGCAGCGCGTCGCCGGACTGCGTATTCCGGCGTTGTTGATCACCCGGTGCAACGTAGAAATCATCCCGACCGATGGTCAAGGGCTCATGGATCATTGGCCACGGACTCGTGCAAGTGCCTTGCCTCGAGAGTGGCCCCGGGTGAATCGCAGTCCGATCAGATGCCATGATGAACGAGAAAGAGGTTCTGCGGGTCGTAGCACCGCTTTACACGTGCCAATCGGGCGGCGTTGCTTCCCCAGTACCGCTCATTCCAATCGTAAGGAAGAAGTCGCTCTCTGAGAGATAGCTTCCAGCGCCTGGGTCCAGCCGATACATCGCGGCCGTGGCTCGATCGAGCGCCCCCAGAGCGTCGCGCGGCTGGGCTGCATCAATGTTCGCCTCGGGCATGTTTGGAAAGTTCGGGCTCCCATCGGTCGCGAGAATCGCCAGCGCAAACGCGTCGAGAACCTGCGGATTCATCACCATGTCGCGCGTGCGCTGAACGGCGTCCTTCGCGCCACCTGCAAGGCCGTTCCCAAAGAATATCTCGACCCACCAATGACGCGTGACGTCGAACAACGCGCCGACCAGGTTGATCGTGCCGGACCAGGCGCGCGCCCTGATCGCCTGGCCGGATGGTTACGAGGCCACGCCCGGCCGCCTGGTCGAGGAGTTCTGCGACTACTACTCGGTGAGCGTCCGGCCACACCACCTTGACTCGGGCGGGGCGCGAAGCTACTTGGCTGCAGCGCCCGATCCGACGAAGGCGACGCACTCCACGAGGTTGAGGGTGCCCATCAGGAGGTACTTCTCGGCCTCGGTACGCACGGCCAGCAGGTTGTGGTCGCCGAGATAGCCGTAGACGAACGCGAGCAGGTAGCGCTCGCGATGCTCGTCACAGTACTGCTGGACGGTCTGGGTGGCCAGGGCTGCCGGCAACCCCTCGTTGAAGCGCGCACGGGCCGTCAGGCGCTGCAGGCATCCCTCTTGGATGTCCTCGGTGACGGCGGGCCACTTGTGGCCGCTGAGCTTCATCGCCTGGAACGTAACCAGCAGGATGTGCAGCGCCACTTCCAGCTGCGCCATGTCCACGCCCATGCGTGGCAGCGCCAGGATCGAGGCAAGCAGAGTCGGCTGCTGCAGGAAGATCTCGTCGGCCAGGGCCACCTTCTGTGCCTGGCTCATGCGCTTGACGCCGAGGTCGGCCTGCACGACCACCGATTGCGTGATCAGTCCCATCGTCAGGCGGGCCGCCAGCGGTGCGGCAGCAGTTCTTCGAGGCGGTGGCTCGGATGCGTGTGGATGCGCGCCAGCACATCGCGCAGGTAGGCCCACGGATCCAGCCCGTTGAGCTTGGCCGACTGCACCAGGCTCATCACCACCGCCGCACGCTGGCCCGCCAACGCGCTGCCGGCGAACAGCCAGTTCTTCGCCCCGAGCTTCCATGGCTTGATCTGCCGCTCGATCAGGTTGTTACCCGGCATGCTTCGGGCTCGCCCCTCTTCCGCCAGTCGGCGTATCGTC
>CAXDTK010000425.1:0-3492 GCA_963992225.1 uncultured Comamonadaceae bacterium
GCCGGACTGGGCCGCGCTGGGCCAGGCGCCGGCCGCAGCGGACACCCAGCCCGGCCCGCACCAGTGGATGGACGAACTGGACCTCGACCTGCGCCGCCGGCTGCAAGACCCCGCCCGCGGCTCGCCCGAGGCGGCCGAGCAGGCCACCGCCGCGCGGATCACCGCGCTGATCGGCACCGCCCCCGGCGCCGCACCGCTGACGCAGACCGACCTGCGTGGCCGCACGCCGCTGATGCGCGCCGCGGCCGGCGGCCACGCCCGGGTGGTCGACGCGCTGCTGGCGGATGCCGGCGTGCGACGCACGGTCAACCAGGCCTCGCCGCAGGGCGAAACCGCGCTGATGCTGGCCAACTTCGTGCCGTCGGTCAGCCTGGTGGCATGCCAGCCGGGCACGCTGACGCTGGACCGCGCCGCGCTGCTGCCACCCTACGCCCGCCGCATGACCCATGTGCTGCGCGACCAGGGCCGCGTGCTGCTGCAGCTGCGCGAGGCGCTGCTGCAGGCCGGCGCCGTGCAGGACCTGCCCGGCTTGCGCCATGCCTGGCTGGCCCGCTGCCCCAACAGCACGCCGGCCCTGCAGGCGGCGCTGGCGGCCAGCGAGGATGTGCTGCTGACGCTGGTCGAGCAGGCCGCCGCGGCCCAGCTGAGCTTCAACGAACAGGCCGGTGCCGCGCCCGCCGGCCTGCCGGCGTCACCGCCCGCGGGCATGCGCTTCGTCAGCCCGCGCGAGCGGGCCACCGCCCGCGATCATTCGCTGGTGGCCGGGTCGCCGGTGCGGGCCGGCATGGTCTGCCGCCACATGGCCCGGCCGGAACTGCCCCGCCGCCTGCCCCACTGGCGCGGCACCATCCTGCTGCGGGCCCATGTCGTGACGCGGGCCGGTGCCGTCGAGGCGGTGGACATCGAACGCCTGGGCCCGGCCCAGCATGGCGACGGGCCCATGGCCCAGCAGTTCGAGCGCGCGGTGGTGCGGGCGCTGGCGCAGTACGAGTGCCTGGGTGACCATGTCTTCCAGCAGGAATTCCAGTTCGCCCTGCGCTGAGCGCCGCGGGCCGGCCCCGTATGCTGGCGCCATGCGTGCCGCCGTCCTGCTGTCCCTGCTGTCCCTGCTTCTCGCCAGCCCGTTCCACGCCGAGGCCAGGCCTCGCCGCGAGCCGCCGCCCAAGCCGCTGGGCACCCGCCCGGCGCTGGTGGCCTTCGCCGACGAACTGGCCGCTGCCGAAGGCTGGGACGCCGCGGCGCTGCGCCGCCAGCTGGCAGCCGCGCGCAACCTGCCCAAGGTGCGCCAGCTGATCCTGCCGGCCGCGACGCCGGCGGCCAAGAACTGGGCGGCCTACCGCGAGCGCTTCATCGAGCCGCGCCGCATCGACGCCGGCCTGGCCTTCTGGGCCGAGCATGCCGACGCACTGGCGCAGGCCCAGCACCGCTACGGCGTGCCGGCCGAGATCATCGTCGGCATCCTGGGCGTGGAGACCTTCTACGGCCGCATCACCGGCGGCTTCCCGGTGCTGGACGCGCTGGCCACGCTGGCCTTCGACTTCCCCGGCGCCCACCCGCGCGCGGCCGAGCGGCAGGCCTTCTTCCGCGGCGAGCTGGCCGAGTTCCTGCGGCTCACGCGCGAGCAGGGGCTGGACCCGAGCGCCGTGCGCGGCAGCTACGCCGGCGCGCTGGGCTGGCCGCAGTTCATGCCGGGCAGCTGGCGCAAGCATGCGGTGGACTTCGACGGCGACGGCCACATCAACCTGATCGCCAGCCCGGTGGACGCCATCGGCAGCATTGCCCACTACCTGGCCAACCACGGCTGGAAGCCGGGCCAGCCGACGCATTACCCCGACGTCGCGCTGCCGGCCGACCCCGCCGCGCGAGCGCGGCTGCTGGCGCCGGACATCAGGCCCACGTTCAGCGCCGACGAGCTGCTGGCCGCGGGCGCCGAGCCCTCCGGCGCGGCGCGCCAGCATGCCGGGCCGCTGGCGGTCGTGGAGCTGCGCAACGGCGGCGAGCCGTCGACGCTGCTGCTGGGCACCGAGAACTTCTGGGTGGTCACGCGCTACAACTGGTCGGCGTACTACGCGCTCGCCGTCATCGAGCTGGGCCAGGCGGTCGGCCGTGCGCGGGCGGCAACGGCGGCGCCGCCCGCGTCGGCACCGGCTCAATAGGGGTTGGGCATCACCACGCCGGCCTCGACGGAGATGAAGTACGGCGACTCGGTGGGCCAGGTGGCCAGGTTGTAGCGCCCGCCGGCCACGCGCTTTTCCACCTGCAGGCTGCGGAAGGTCAGCGGCTTCTTGGCCTGCACCGTGGTGGGCGCCATCGTCGGCTTCAGGAAATAGGCCCGGCCGGTGCGGCCGCCCAGGCCGTCGTCGTTGCCCATCACGGTGGCGATGTCGCCGTCCACCACCACCGCCGTCTGCTCGTCCACGCCGATGCCGCGCAGCGCCTGCCAGCCGGCCCAGCCGTCGGCCGACAGCCGCGCCAGGAAGGTCACCAGGCGGCCCATGCGGTCGCGCGTGACGAGGTGGGCGTCGGTGATGACGCCGGCCATCAGCGGCAGCGCGTTCAGGAAGCTGCGGTCCAGCGTGACGTTGCGGTTGTAGGGGTTGGCCAGCGCCTCGGCGGACGAGACCGACTGGTTGGCGCCGGAATAGTCGAACTGCCCCAGCACCGCCAGGCCGGCGCTGGTGCCGCCGAACGGCACGCGGCGGGCCACCGCATCCTTCATTGCGGCCTCCAGCGGCGTGCCGGCCCACAGCGCGATGTAGGTGGACTGGTCGCCGCCCGCCAGGAACAGCACGTCGGCCCGGTTCACGAGGTTCAGCACCTCCGGCGCGCTGGCCGCCGCGCGATTCTTCAGCACGATGGACTCGACCGAGTCCACGCCGTCCATGGCCATCAGGTAGGGGTTGTAGCCATCGGCGCCGGAGGTGCGCAGGATGACCACGTCGACCTTGGCCGCCGTGCCGCCGCGCGCCTTGGCGATCATGGCGCGGAAGGCGTCGTCCACATCCAGGCCGCCGCCCATCAGCACCAGCTGCTGCGTGGCGGGCTGCGGCGGCAGCGCATCGGCCGCGTTGCCGCTGCGGTAGAGGTCGTAGTCCTTGCTGACCGCGGTGGGCTTGACGCCGGTGGCGGCGCTGCCGCCGCCGGCCCAGGCCGCCCCGCCGGACAGGCTGGCGGCCAGCAGGCCCAGCGCGAGCGCGCGCCGCAGCAGGGATGTCGCACGGAAGGTGGGCTGGGACATGGGGGCTCCTCGAAACTGGATGGGGATGGTCAAGTGTGGCAGGCCCGCCATCACGGCACCAGCACCGCGTCCGCGGGTGGCGGCTCGTCCGCAACGGCCTCGTCCGCCGGCGGGCCCGGCAGCCCGGGCTGCGGCGTGAAGCGGTCCTGCCAATAGCGCCGCCGGCGCTCGCGCTCGCAGCGGCCCTCGGCCGGCGGCTGGCTGCTGCGCCAATGCCATGCCCCGCAGGCGGCGCTGCCGACCACGGCGATGCC
>CAXDTK010000426.1:0-3474 GCA_963992225.1 uncultured Comamonadaceae bacterium
GTGCGCGACCTGGCGCGCGAGCCGGCGCTGCGCCAGACGCTGGGCGCACAGCGCGGCGCCGGCAAGGGCCGGCTGCGCTGCTTCGCGGCCGATCTGATGCATGACCGCGGCTGGGCCGAGGCGGCGGCCGGCTGCACGCACCTGGCCCATGTCGCCTCGCCGCTGCCGGCCGGCGTGCCGCGGGATGCGAACGAGCTGATCGTGCCGGCGCGCGACGGTGCGCTGCGGGCGCTGAAGGCCGCGCGCGACGCCGGCGTGCGGCGGGTGGTGATGACCTCGTCGGTGGCCGCCATCGCCTACGGCCATGGCACCGGCGAGCACCGCTTCACCGAGGCCGACTGGACGAACCTGGACGCCCCCGGCGTGCCGCCCTACGTGCAGTCCAAGACCGTGGCCGAGCGCGCGGCGCGCGACTGGGTGGCGCGCGAGGGCGGCGGCCTGGAGTTCTGCACCGTCAACCCGTCGGTGGTGCTGGGGCCGGTGGCGAGCAGCGACTACTCGGCCAGCGTGGTCATCGTGCAGAGCCTGCTGCAGGGCCGAATCCCGGCGCTGCCGCGCATTGGCTTCGGCGTGGTGGACGTGCGCGACGTGGCCGAGCTGCACGTGCGCGCGCTGACCGCACCGGGCATGGCGGGCGAGCGCTTCATCGCCTGCGCCGGCTTCCTGTGGCTGCGCGAGATCGCGGCCATCCTGCGCGAGGAACTGGGCGACGACGCGCGCCGCGTGCCCACGCTGCAGCTGCCCGACTGGAGCGTGCGGTTGATGGCCCGGTTCAGCCCGCTGGTGCGCAACGCCGCGAGCGAGCTGGGGACGGCGCGGCACCAGGACGCCAGCCATGCGCGGGCCGTGCTGGGCTGGGTGCCGCGGCCGCCGCGGGAGGCCATCGTGGCGTCGGCGCGGGACCTGATTGCGTTGGGAGCGGTGTAGTCAGTTCTCGCAGGTCAAGCCTTGGGCGTTCCACCGGCCACCGCCGTCCAGGCACTTGTCGATGAGTACCTCGCGGGCCACCCAAGGCGCGGCAACCAGCGTCAGGCAGATCGCCAGCGCCACTGCCGTGCCGCGACCGAGTCGCGGGGCTGTTCGAATGAATCGGAAGACGGCGCCCGCAGCGGCTGTGGCGGTAAACGCCCATGCGAACAGCGCAGCAGATCGCCGCGCCCATCCATCCGGATAGGGATTCGGCGGGCCGCCGGCCATCCAGGCGCTGAACAAGGCGCTGTTGAGCAACCACAACGCCGTGGCCCCCAAGGACAGCAGCGCCAGCCAAGACAGCCAGCGCCGCCACGCGGGGAGAGGGTGGCCTAACGCCCCCGCCGCTGCCACAACGGCTTCTTGCCCTTCAGCTGCCGCTCGATGCCGTCATTGAGACGCGAGCGCAGGTCGATGACCGCCTCGACATGGCCGAACACGTCGGGGAAGCGCAGGTCCAGCCACAGCCACAGCGTGCATTGGCGCAGCGCCTGCTCCATGCGGTCCAGGCGGCTGTGCTCGTCGACGTCGTCCAGGAACCAGGGCGTGCCGGCCTTGCCGGTGCGGGCGTGGCTGGCGGCCCAGGCCTGGAACTGCTCCACGACTTGGGGCAGGCGGTCGTCCACCGGCGCCTGCGCGTAGCGGAAGCGCTCCTGCAGCGGCAGCGTGCCGGCGTTGCGGTCCAGCATCTCGGCCAGGCCCAGCATCTGCTCCAGCTCGGCCACCTCGAAATGCGCGTCGTCCAGCCGCAGCTGCTGCATGAAGACCGTCAGCACCTGGTGCAGGCTGGTCACGCCCAGGCGCTGCGAGATGGTCTGCACATGGCGCCAGTTGGGCGCCACCGGGGCCTTGAAGTCGCGCGGCGCGCGCGGCTCCTTGGGCAGCAGCGTGCGCAGCGTCTTCATCGCGTCGGCCTCGGCCTCCTTGAGCACGCTGACGAAGCCCTCGTCGTGCATGCCGTAGCGGCCCGCGCGGCCGGCGATCTGGTGCACCTCGCTGACGCTCAGCTCGCGGTCGCCGACGCCGTCGAACTTGGTCAGCGTCGAGAACAGCACGCGGCGGATCGGCAGGTTCAGGCCCATGCCGATGGCGTCGGTGGCGACCAGCACGTCGCTGGCGCCGACGGCGAAGCGCTCGGCCTCGCGGCGGCGCACCTCGGGCGGCAGCGCGCCGTAGATGACGCTGACCTTGTGGCCGTTCTGCGCGATCTGGTCGCGCAGCATCAGCACGTCGCGGCGGCTGAAGGCCACCACCGCGTCACCCGCGTGCAGGTGCGTCATGGGCACCGGCGCGGGCATCAGCTGCACCTGCTGCTTGCGCTCGAAGAGGCGCTTCTCGGGCTTCTCGCCGCACAGCAGCAGCAGCCGCTCGATGGCGGGCGCCGCGTAGGCGCTGGCGATGATGATGACCTCGCGCGCCGGCACGCCCACGATGGCCTGCGTCCAGGCCCAGCCGCGCGAGTCGTCGAACAGCATCTGCGCCTCGTCGATGACGGCCACGTCGATGGTGTCGCGGGTGTTGACCATCTCGATGGTGCTGGACACCACGCGGGCGCCCGCGGCCGGCACGTTCTCCTCGCCGGTCAGCAGCGAGCAGGGCACGCCGCGGCCCACCAGGCGGTCGCGGCCTTCCAGCGCCAGCAGGCGCAGCGGCGCGAGGTAGGCGCCGTCCAGCGCCTGCGCCAGCCGCTCGAAGGCGGCATAGGTCTTGCCGCTGTTGGGCGGGCCCAGGTAGAGCGTGACCCTGCGGCCCAGCTTGCGGGCGGCGTCGAAGCTGTCGGGGTAGCCCTGGAAGGCCAGCTCGCGGCCCAGGCTGGCCAGCGTGTCCTGCTCCTCGACCTGCTGCTCCCAGCGGTCCTGGGCGCGGGTCAGCGCGGCCTTCAGGTCCTCGTAGGGCATGGGCACGCCGCATTCGGCCTGCAGGCGCGGCAGCAGCGAGGCCAGCTGGCTGGCATGGCCCATGGCCTCGCTGCGGGCGATCAGGTGGTTGATGTGCAGCGTCAGCTCGGCCGTGTACGAGTACTCGGGCGCCTGGCCCAGCGCGGCGCGCAGCGCATGGGCATCGCCGTCGCGGAAGAAGGCCCACACCGGGGCCTCGGGCACCGGCACGCGGTGCGACAGGTCGATGCGCCAGGCATCAAACGCCAGCGTGAGCGGGTGCACGCACAGCCGCGTGAACACCAGGCCCTCGCGGCGCAGGCCCTGGCTTTCGAGCTGCGCCAGGCGCTGCTGCATCTGCGCGCGCAGCGTGTTGGCCAGCGGCGTGGCGTCCAGCTGCGCCAGCGCCACCGGCACATGCGCCGGCAGGATCCAGCGGCTGGGCCGGCCGCCGCCGGCGGCGCGGGAGATCTGGATGCAGCCCATGCGGTCCAGCGCGTCGTCGCTGCCGTCGTCGAGGTCGGCCGGCACCAGCACCTGGGGCAGCGCATGGGCGGCCTGGCGGATGCGGGCCCAGTCTTCGGGCGTCAGCCCCGCGGGAAAGCGGGCGGCATGGCCGGGCTGGGGG
>CAXDTK010000427.1:0-3446 GCA_963992225.1 uncultured Comamonadaceae bacterium
TGCCGCCGGCGCCCTTGGTGCCTGCTCCGCCCCCACCCGCCACACCCACCGACCCGGCGCCGCCGGTCGCCTGCGCGCCGGGTGATGCGCCGGCCTTCCGCGCCGAAGCCTTCGCGCTGGTCAACATCATCCGCACCGCGGTGGGCCTGCCGCAGTTCCAGCGCGTGGCCGCGCTGGACGGCACCGCCCAGGCCCATGCGCAGTACGCCGTCGCGAACGGCGCCCAGGGTCCGGACGAGCAGCCGGGCCTGCCCTGCTACACCGGCGCGACGTTGGTGCAGCGGCTGGCCGCGGCCGGCGTCGTCACCGCCACGCTGCCCGGCACCCGGCCGCACAGCGAGAGCGTGCTGGCCTACGACACCCCGGCCGGCGCCGAGCTGAAGGCCTGGGACGTGGTCAACGCCGGTCTGCACAACCTCTACGGCCGGCTGCTGCTGCTGGCGCCGGCCGTGCAGCAGGTGGGCGTGGGCTTCTCGGCCCGGCCTGGGGCGCAGCAGCGTGCCCTGGTGCTGGATGCGGCCGTGCTGGCCGGCACCGAGGGCGCGGCGGCCAGCGACAGCTGGGTGACCTGGCCGCGCGACGGCACCACGGGCCTGCCCACGCGCATGACGGCCTCCAACCTCAAGCCGCTGGCCGGCACGCAGGTGGAGGGCTACCCGGCCTCGCTGCACGCCACGGCGCCGGTGCAGGTGCGCCGCTTCGTGATGACGCTGGCGACCAGCGGCACGCCGGTGCCCGCCACGCTGGTCACGCAGGCGAGCGACCGCCACGGCTTCCTGAGTGCCGGCGAGGTGGCGCTGGTGCCCGAGGCGCCGCTGGCCGCCGGCACGACCTACCGCGTGGAGCTGGACGCCACGGTGGGCACGCGCGACGTGCTGCAGGCCTGGTCCTTCACCACCGCGCCCTGACCGCGGGTTGCGCGGCCGCCGGCACCGCCGGGGCCGCGACAATCGCGCATGTCCTTCGCAACCCTGGGCCTCGCGCCCGCCCTGCTGCGCGCCGTGCGCGACCAGGGCTATCACGCCCCCACCGCCGTGCAGGCCGCGGCCCTGCCACCGGCGCTGGCCGGCCGCGACCTGCTGGCGCTGGCCCAGACCGGCTCCGGCAAGACCATGGCCTTCGCGCTGCCGCTGCTGCAGCGCCTGCTCGATGCGCCGCCGCGCCCCGGCCCGCAGGCGCTGGTGCTGGCGCCCACGCGCGAGCTGGCCCAGCAGACCGCCGAGCTGCTGCGCGGGCTGGCCGCCTCGCTGCCGCGGCGGCTGAAGATCGCGCTGGCGTTCGGCGGCGTGTCCATCAACCCGCAGCTGATGGGGCTGCGCGGCGGCTGCGACCTGATGGTGGCCACGCCGGGCCGGCTGCTGGACCTGCTGGCGCACAACGGCCTGCAGCTGGCCGGCGTGCAATGCCTGGTGCTGGACGAGGCGGACCGGCTGCTGGGCGCCGGCTTCGCCGACGAGCTGCAGCGCGTGCTGGCCGCGCTGCCCGTGGCGCGGCAGGCGCTGCTGTTCTCGGCCACCTTCCCGCCGGCCGTGCAGGCGCTGGCCGAGCAGCTGCTGCGCGACCCGGTGCGCGTGCAGATCGAGGAAGCGCCGCCGCAGATCACGCAGCGCGCCATCCAGCTCGACCGCGCCCAGCGCCTGCCCGCGCTGCGCCAGCTGCTGCGCGACCACGCCTGGGGTCGGACGCTGGTGTTCGTGGCCAGCCGCTACACGGCCGAGCTGGTGTCAGACAAGCTCTTTGCCCATGGCTTCAAGGCCGGCGTGCTGCATGGCGAGCTGAGCCAGGGCGCGCGGCGCGACGTGCTGGCCGCGCTGAAGTCCGGCCAGGTGCAGGTGCTGGTGGCCACCGACGTGGCGGCCCGCGGCCTGCACGTCGAGGCGCTGGACGCGGTCGTCAACTACGAGCTGCCGCGCTCCGCGGCCGACTACGTGCACCGCATCGGCCGCACCGGCCGGGCCGGCGCGGCGGGCGTGGCTGTCAGCTTCATCTGCGCGGACAGCGCCGAGAACGCCGAGAGCCATTTCCGCCTGATCGAGAAGCGCCAGGGCCTGCGCGTGCCGCGCGAGCGTCTGGCCGGCTTCGAGCCGCAGGCGGTGGCCACCGAGGCCCAGGCCAGCGGCGGCATCAAGAGCGCCACGCGCAAGAGCAAGAAGGACAAGCTGCGCGAGGCCGCGGCCCGCGCCGCGGGGGAGCACTGACATGGGCATCGAGATCGAACGCAAGTTCCTGGTCGCGGACGACGGCTGGCGCCAGGCCGCGGCATCGCGGACCCGCTTCAGCCAGGGCTACCTCAGCCGCGACCCGGCGCGCACCGTGCGCATCCGCATCGCGGGCGATGCCGCCTTCCTGACCATCAAGGGCGCCACCCGCGGCGCCACGCGCGCCGAGTTCGAGTACCCCGTGCCGCTGGCCGATGCGCAGCAGCTGCTGGCGCTGTGCGACGGCCCGGTGGTCGAGAAGGTCCGGCACCTCTGCCCGGTGGAGGGCATGACCTGGGAGGTCGACGAGTTCCTGGGCGCCAACGCGGGCCTGGTGGTGGCGGAGATCGAACTGGCGGACGAGGCCCAGGCCTTCGCGCGGCCGGCCTGGCTGGGCGCCGAGGTGACGGGCGACGGGCGCTACGTCAACGCCAACCTCGCGGTGATGCCGTTCACGCGCTGGGGCGCCGCGGGCTGAGCCGGGCTGGCCGCGCATCCGGCCGCGGGGCCGGCCGCGTATGCAGCGGTGATGTCATACGCGCGCCATGGCCGGCAACGAGCATGCAGCGCTTTGGCTTCGCCCGAGCCCCGGCCTGCCATGCAGCCCGGGCCGCCGTCCCGCAGCGCCCGACCGCCCGTGCCCATCCGCCCGATCTCCCTGCCGCACCGAACCCGCACCGCGCTGCTGGCGCTGCTGCTCGTGGTGTTGCCGCTGCAGGGCGTGCTGCAGTGGGTGGCGGGCCTGCAGGGGCATAGACATGTGCACATCTCGGCGGCAGCCGAGGTGGCGCCTTCGCCTTTGCCCTCGACGCTGCGCGTGCTGCTGGACCGCCTGTATGCCGCGCAGGACCCGCGGCTGCAGCCCAGGGCCATCAGCTGGCTGCTGGGCCAGGCCGACGGCAGCGGGCTGCACGCGCATGACGGCGTGGTGCACAGTCACGCGCCGACGGATGCCGATGTGGTGGCGCTCGGTGACCCGGCGGAAGACGCCGGCCAGGCCGGCGCGACCGCCTTCCTGGCCTGGCTGCCGCTGGCCTGGGCGCTGCCGGCCGGTGAGGGCGCAGCCCGCCCCGCGCCGGCCCCCGCAGCCTGGCGCAACCGCGTCGTCGCGCCGCCACTGACGCCGCCGCGCGGCTGAACGGGCCGGGTGCGGCGGCGGCCTTGGCTGCCCGCGCGCCCTCCGGCCGTCGTTCCCGTTCCAGCCCCCGCCGTTGCGCCCGTCCGTTGCGACGGCGCAGCGCCTGCGCC
>CAXDTK010000428.1:0-3445 GCA_963992225.1 uncultured Comamonadaceae bacterium
TACACCTAAGCCTTCGTCGGCAGCGTCAGATGTGTATAAGAGACAGACCACGCGCTGACCGAGGCCGGCCCGCTGGCCCGCGAGCTGATGAACGCCGTGCAGGATGCGCTGGAGGCCCAGCCCCAGCATTTCCCGCTGCGCGAGGCCTGGCGCAAGGTGCGCGGCAGCTTCGCCGCCGACTTCGAGGGCCGCCTCATCGAGCTGCTGCAGGCCGGCCGGCGCGGCGACGACCCGCTGCACCGCGGCGCGGTCCGGCTGGGCGGCCTGGAGAGCCTGAGCCTGGTGGACGAGCACCAGGCGCTGCAGGACGTCGCCATCGCCCATGTCGCCCGCGCGGCCGAGGAGCTGAGCCGCGCGGAGCTGCACCAGATCGGCAACTTCTACGCCGCGCTGCGCGGCACCGCCCGCGCCCGCGAGCGCGACAACCCGCTGCGCCCGGCGCTGTATGCCCACGCGCTGCACCATGCGCTGGCGGCCAGCCCGCTCGCCGCGGAAAAGCAGTACGAGCTGATGCGCATCGCCGCCACGCCGCTGGCGCGCGCGCTGCAGCACCAGTACGTGCAGGCCTGCGCGATGCTGCACGCCGCCGACATTGGCGACATGGTGGCCTCGCACGGCCACGCCCAGACCGACCCGCTGGCCCACCAGCGCCTGGCCGCCGCGCGCGGCGTGGGCCAGCCGCTCACCCAACCCGGCACGCTGGACGGCCTGTCGCGCCGCGTGGACGCCGTCAACTCGCGGCCGCAGGGGCTGCAGGCCACGCCCCGCCCCTCGCCCGCGCCTGCGCCCTTCGTGCGCAGCACCGGGCCGGACATGCTGAGCCGTCTGTACGACCAGATCCTGGCCGACCCGCGGCTGCTGCCGCCGCTGAAGGCCTTGCTGGCGCGGCTGCAGATCGCCGTGGTGCGGCTGGCGCGCAGCGACGCGACGCTGCTGCGCCGCCAGGACCACCCGACCTGGGCGCTGCTCAACCGCGTCGCCGCGCACGGCATGGCCTTCGAGCGGGCGGACGACGAACGGCTGGTGGACTTCCTGCGCTTCATGGAGGCCGAGGCCCAGCTGCTGGTCGACGCGCCGACCCCGACGGCGCTGCTGTTCCAGCAGGTGCTGACCCGCGTCGACGCGCGCATCGACCAGCAGGCCCGCCAGAGCAGCGAGCGCAATGCCGTCGCGCTGGCGGCGCTGGAGCGCGAGCACCTGCGCAACGAATGGCGCGAGCTGCTGCGCGACCAGATCGACCACCAGCTCGTCGGCGCGCCGCTGGGGCCGCGCATGCGCCGCTTCCTGCAGACGACCTGGGTCGAGGTCATCGTGGCGGCCATGGTGCGCCATGGCCGCGAGTCGCAGGAGGCCCAGGCCGTGATGGAGCTGGTGGACGGCGTCATCGACAGCCTCATCACGCCACGCGACGCGGCCGAGCGCGAGGCGCTGCGCATGCGGCTGCCGGTGCTCATCGAGCGGCTGGTGGCCGGCTGCGACAGCATCCAGCTGCCCGAGGCCAGGCGCGAGCCGCCGCTGACCGAGCTGATGGCCCAGCATGCCCGGCTGCTGCGCGGCCTGCCGGCGCAGGACCCGGCCGAGCGCCGCGCGGCCGCGGCCCGGCCGGCGGCCTCGCCGGCCAGCGCGGCGCCCAGTTCGGCGGACGAGATCGTGCGGCGCCTGATGGAGGAACGCGACTCGCAGGTGCCGTCGCACTGGCTCAACGCCGACGTCGACCGCGGCGAACTGCCCACCGTGCCGGTGCAGCTCTACAACCAGCAGGACTCGCCCGACGCCCGCGCGGCGCTGCAGCGCTGGGTCGACGGCCTGCAGATCGGCCACTGGTTCCACCTCTTCATCCAGGGCGACTGGCACACGGCGCAGATCGCCTGGATCAGCGAGGGCCGCCAGTTCATGCTGTTCGTCGGCCGCGAGTCGGACGAGCGCCTGTCCCTGACCCGCCGCGCCGTCGAGGCGCTGCTGGCCAACGGCCTGATCACCGCGCTGGAGGACGACAGCGTCGTGCAGCGCGCGGTCGACACCCTGATGAGCGACCTGGACTCCCCGCCGGGGGCCTGACGGGCGGCGCCCACCGGGGCGCAGCCGTCAGTCCGGCGAAGCCGGTGCCGCGGCGGGCTGAGGCGCGGCGTGGGTCCATTCATGCAGCGCCAGCGCAACCTCGCCAACCCCGCTCTTCTTCAGCGCCGAGAACAGCGTCACGGCGACATCCGAGTTCTCGGTCGTCATGCCGGCCAGGAACTCGCCCGTGCTGCGCAGCGCGGCGTCGGCCTCCTTGCGGTTGAGCTTGTCGGCCTTGGTCAGCAGCACCAGCAGCTTGATCTCGCCGGTGGCCACGCGCGCCGCGACGAATTCCAGCAGCTGCTTGTCGAGGTCGGTCAGGCCCAGCCGCGAGTCCACCATCAGTACGACGCCGGACAGGCTGCGCCGCACGGCCAGGTAGTCGGCCATCACCTTCTGCCAGCGCAGCTTGGCGGCCTTGGCCACCGCGGCATAGCCGTAGCCCGGCAGGTCGGCGAACAGCGCGTCCGGCGCGTCCTTGGGGCCAAGCTCGAACAGGTTGATGTGCTGGGTGCGGCCCGGCGTCTTGGACGCGAAGGCCAGGCGCTTCTGCTGCGCCAGCGTGTTGATGGCGGTGGACTTGCCGGCGTTGGAGCGGCCGACGAAGGCGATCTCGGGCAGTTCGGTGGACGGCAGGTGGACCAGCTGGCTGGCGGTGGTCAGGAATCGCGCGGTGTGCGTCCAGGACAGGGCGAGCTTCTCGGTCGCCTCGGGAGGCGGGGCGGGCGGCGTCGCGGCTGCCTCGGGGATCGTGTCGGTCATGTGGAGCTCGGGCGCTGTGATTCAGCATTGTAAAATTCTCGGGTTGCGCCCTTTGAGACCTCATAAATCCATGAAGACTGTCGCCTTTCTCCTGTCGAGTCTGATGCTGGCCGCGCTGGCTCATGCGAACGAGCCGGCACCCGCCGTGGCCAAGCCCGATCTCGGCAAGGGCGGCACGATTGCCTCGCAGGTGTGCGCGGCCTGCCACACGGCCGACGGCTCGCGCGGCAGCCCCGCCAACCCCATCCTGGCCGGCCAGCACCCTGAATACCTGGCCAAGCAGCTGACCGAGTTCAAGAGCGGCAAGCGCAAGAACGCCATCATGAACGGCATGGCCGCGCCGCTGTCGGAAGAAGACATCCGCAACGTCTCCGCGTTCTACGCCGGCAAGACGGTCAAGCCCGGCTTCGCGAAGAACAAGGACAGCATCGCGCTGGGCGAGAAGATCTACCGCGGCGGCATCGCCGAGCGCAACGTGCCGGCCTGCGCCGGCTGCCACAGCCCGACGGGCGCCGGCATCCCGGCCCAGTACCCGCGCCTGGGCGGCCAGCATGGCGACTACATCGAGGCGCAGATGCTGTCTCTTATACACAGCTCCGAGCCCCCGAGACGGACTCCGAGCTCG
>CAXDTK010000429.1:0-3434 GCA_963992225.1 uncultured Comamonadaceae bacterium
ATAGGAGTCCGTCTCGTGGGCTCGGAGATGTGTATAAGAGACAGGTTCGACGCCGCACTGCGCCGCGCCGGCGCGGTGCGGGTGCGCAGCTTCGTGGAGCTGTTCTCGGCCGCCAAATGCCTGGCGGCCCGCTACCGGCCGGTGGGCAAGCGGCTGGCCATCATCACCAACGGCGGCGGTCCCGGCGTGCTGGCGGCCGACTGGGTCAGCGAGATCGGCCTGCAGCTGGGCAAGCTGTCGCCCGACACGGCGCGGGCGCTGCAGCCCCGGCTGCCGCTGCGCGCCTCGCTGGCCGACCTGGTGGACCTGTCGGCCGAAGCCTCGGCCGAGCATTTCCGCATCGCCGTGGAGGCCGCCGCGGCCGACCCGGCCGTGGACGGCCTGCTGGTGGTCTATGCGCCGCAGATCGGCTCCGACGCCGCCGAGGTGGCACGCGCGGTCGTCACCACCAAGGCCGACACGGCCAAGCCGCTGCTGGGCTGCTGGATGGGCGACACCTCGGTGCTGGAAGCCCGCCGCGTGCTCAACGACGCCGCCATCGCCAACTTCCGCACCCCGGAGGCGGCCGTGGGCGCGTTCGGCAACATCGCGTCGTTCTACGCCAACCAACAGCTGCTGCAGCAGACGCCGCCGCCGCTGTCCAGCCTGGCCCAGCCCGACATCGAGGCCGCGCGGCTGCTGATCGAGAGCGTGCTGGCCGAGCGCCGCCGCACGCTGACCGAGATGGAGAGCAAGGCACTGCTGGCGGCCTTCCACATCCCGGTCACGCAGACCGTGCTGGCACGCAGCGCCAACGAGGCCATGATGCTGGCCACGCAGATGGGCTTCCCGGTGGCGCTGAAGATCGACTCGCCCGACATCACGCACAAGAGCGACGTGCAGGGCGTGGCGCTGAACATCCAGAGCGGCTCGGCTGCGCGCGACACCTACAACGAGATGGTGCAGCGCGTGAAGCGCCTGCAGCCGCAGGCGCGCATCAACGGCGTGACGGTGCAGAAGATGGCGCGCGCCCGCCGCGGCCGCGAGGTCTGCGTGGGGCTGGTCACCGACGAGGCCTTCGGGCCGGCCATCGTGTTCGGCGCGGGCGGCACCATGATCGAGCTGATCGCCGACCGCGCGATGGAGCTGCCGCCGCTGAACCAGTTCCTGGCGCGCCGCCTCATCGAGCGATCCCGCGTGGCAGAGACGCTGGCGCAGGGCTGGCAGGGCAGCCCGCCGGCCGACCTGGAGGCGCTGGAACGCGTGCTGCTGCGCGTCAGCGAGATGGTGTGCGAGTTCCCGCAGCTGCGCGAGATGGACATCAACCCGCTGATCGTCGACGAGGGCGGCGCGGTGGCGGTGGACGCGCGCATCGTGCTGCAGCCCGGCCAGCAGGTCGGCAGCCCGCGCGCCTTCGACTACCCGCACCTGGCCATCCTGCCCTACCCGGCCCGCTTCGAGCAGGTCTGGCCGCTGGCCGGCGGCGGCGAGGTGACCGTGCGCCCGGTGCGCCCGGACGATGCGCAGATGCTGCAGGACCTGGTGCGCGGCCTGAAGCCCGAGAGCCGCTACTTCCGCTTCGCCAGCGCCATCAAGGAGCTGCCGCCGGGGCTGCTGGCGCGGCTGACGCTGATCGACTACGACCGCGAGATGGCGCTGGTGGCCGTCTACTGCCAGCGCACCGCGCGCGACGACGGCGGCTTCGACGAGGTCGAGCGCATCGTGGGCGTGTCGCGCATCATCACCAACCCCGACCAGACCAGCTGCGAATTCAGCCTGCTGGTGGCCGACGACTTCGGCGGCAAAGGCCTGGGCTCGCGGCTGATGGAAGGCATCACCGACGCGGCGCGCGAGAAGGGCCTGGCGGACATCGAGGGCCTGGTGCTCAGCAACAACAGCGACATGCTGAAGCTGATGCGCAGCCTGGGCTTCACGGTCAAGCCCTTCCCGGAGGACCCGGACTTTCGGCTGGTGGCCAAGGCGCTGTGAGCTCCTCGCCCGGTCGAGCCGCGCGGAACGCCGGCCCGGTCAAGCCAACCGCGACAGCCGCTCGGTCAGCAGCGCGAAGAAGCCGTCGGCGTCCACATGGCGCAGCACCTGGGCGTTGGCCGGCAGGCCGGTCACGCCCCACCAGTCGATGACGCTCATGCCGCGCGTCAGCGCGCTGTGCGTCTCGATGCGCACGTTGCAGTCGCGGCCGGTGAACAGGTCCGGCTGCAGCAGCCAGGCGATCACGCAGGGGTCGTGCAGCGGGCCGCCGTCCTGGCCGTACTTTTCCTCGTCGTAACGCTCGAAGAACTCCATCCAGGCCGCCACCACCGCGCCGGCGCGGTTGCCCAGGCGGCGGATGGCGTCGATGCGCTTCTCGGTGGTCAGCGCCTCATGCGTGACATCCAGCGGCGCCATCGTGATGGGCACGCCGCTGGCGAACACCTCGTGCGCCGCCTGCGGGTCGACGTAGAAGTTGAACTCGGCCGCCGGCGTCACGTTGCCGCCCTCGAAAAAGCCGCCGCCCATCAGCACGATGCGGCGGATGCGCGGCGCGATGTCGGGCGCCCGGCGCAGCGCCAGCGCGATGTTGGTCAGCGGGCCCAGCGGGCACAGCGTGACGGTGCCGGCCTCGCGCTCGCGCAGCGTCTGGATGAGGAAGTCCACCGCGTGGCGCGCATCCAGCGGCAGCGTGGGCTCGGGCAGGTCCACGCCGTTCAGGCCGGTGTCGCCATGCACATGCTCGGCCGTCACCAGCGGCACGTCCAGCGGCCGGTCGGCGCCGGCGCACAGGGGCACGTCGCGCCGGCCGGCCAGCTCCAGCACCTTGCGCGCGTTCAGCGTGGTCAGCGCCAGCGGCACGTTGCCGGCCACGGTGGTGACGCCCAGCAGCTCCAGCTCGGGGGACGCCGCCGCCAGCAGCAGCGCGATGGCGTCGTCCTGGCCGGGGTCGGTGTCGATGATGATGGGCAGGCTCATTCCGCGGGTCTTTCCAGGTCGATGGCGCCGAACAGGCTGTGCTGGCCGTCGGCGGATTTGAGGTCCAGGCGCAGGCTGTCGCCCGGCGCCAGCGTCAGGTCCAGTGCGCCGAGTGCGACGCCGCCGGCCTGGCCGGCGCGCAGCGCGCGCAGCCGGGCGATGCGGGCCAGCGCCTCGCCGGGCGACGCGCCGACGTCCAGCGGCTCGCGCCTGTGGCCGTTGTGCAGCGCCACCAGGCGGGCCTGCAGGCGGCCGGCGCGCCAGGCGTCGCCCAGCTCGTCGGGCGTGACCGCCAGCGGCGCGGCCTGCGTGGCGACGAGTTCACCGTCGACGCGCCAGTCGACGGCAAACGTCAGCAGGCGCAGCGCGTCCAGCGCCGAGGCGGCGTCGCTGGCGGCAGCCAGATCGCCGGCCAGGGCCGCCAGCGCCGGCTCGGCCGTGGCCGCGGCGCGCAGCGGCTGGTGGGCCGGCGCGAACTGGCCGGCCTC
>CAXDTK010000430.1:0-3412 GCA_963992225.1 uncultured Comamonadaceae bacterium
GCCCCACGCTCCAGACCCATGCTCTTCTCGCTGCGCTGCCAGATGCCAACGCCCAGCAGGATGCAGACGCGGCGCTGGAACGCGTCGTCGTCACCGCCACCCGCGGCGCCAAGGCCATCGACAAGATCCCCGGCGCGGTGGCCGTCATCACCGCCCAGGAGATCGAGACCCAGACCCTGATCGCCGAAGACCTGAGCGCGGTGCTGTCGGTGCTGGCGCCTTCCTATGCGCCGTCACGCCAGAAGATGACCAGCTTCGGCGAGTCGATGCGCGGCCGCACGGCGCTGCTGCTGTTCGATGGCGTGCCGCAGAGCAACCCGTTGCGCAACGGGGCCCGCGAGGGTTACTTCGCCGACCCCTCGCTGATTGAGCGCATCGAGGTCATCTCGGGCGCCTCGGCCGTCCAGGGGCTGGGGGCCACGGGCGGCATCATCAATTTCATTTCCCGCACGCCGCGCGAGGCCGGCACGCGCCACCGCGTCGAGCTGAAGTACGGCACGCAGGGCCACAGCGACGACGCGCTGTGGAAGGCCGGCTACACGCTGGAGCACAAGAGCAGCTTCGACGCGCTGCTGCACGTGGGCGCGACGTTGCGCGGCGTCGGCGTGGACGGCGACGGCCGCCGCCTTGGCCTCGAAGCCGTGCAGGGCGACACGCAGGACTCGCAGGCCGGCGACGTCTTCCTCAAGCTGGGCCACGACTTCGGCGCCCAGCGCCTGCAACTGTCGTTCAACAAGTTCCGCTTGGAGGGCGACGGCGACTGGAGGCCCGTGCCCGGCAGCCGCGCCGCCGGCCAGCTCACCGGCACCACGCCCGGTACGCCGCCGGGCAAGCCGCCCCGCAACGACGTGCGCACCGTGTCGCTGGACTGGAGCCACGGCGACCTGGCCGGCGGCCAGGCGCGCGCCCAGGTCTACAAGCAGGACTTCGCCGCCCTCTACGGCGCGACAGCTGCGACCACCTTCCAGGACCTGCGCCTCGCACCCCAGGGCCAGCTCATCGACCAGTCCGAAGTCGTCGCCGACAAGGCCGGCGTCAAGCTCAGCTGGGTGCGGCCGGACCTCTTCGTCGACGGCCTGGAGCTGACCACCGGCCTGGACTGGCTGAAGGACACGTCGCAACAGCGCCTGGCGCTGACGCACCGCAGCTGGGTGCCGCCGCTGAAGTTCACCAGCACGGCGCCCTTCGCCCAGCTCGAGTACGAGGTGGGCCCCGTGACGATCCGCGGCGGCGCGCGACGCGAAAGCGCCCATCTCCAGGTCGACAGCTACCAGACCCTCGCGTTCTACAAGAGCACCAGCGTGCAGGGTGGCGAGCGCAGCTTCAGCCAGTGGGTCAAGAGCCTGGGCGCGGTCTGGCGACTGGGGGGCGGCTGGTCCACCTTCGTCGCCTACAACGAGGGCTTCGGCGTGCCCGACGTTGGCCTGGTGCTGCGCGCGGTGGCCACGGCCAACCAGTCGGTGGACAAGCTGATCTCGCTGGAACCCGTCGTCACCGACAACCGCGAGCTGGGCCTGGCCTGGCGCGGCCGCCTGGGCAGCTTCTCGGCGTCGGTCTACGACTCGCGTTCCGCCCTCGGCTCGCAGATACGCGTCGATGCCACCACAGGCGTCGGCAGCGTGCTGCGGGTGCCGGTGCATGTGAAGGGCGTCGAGTTCAGCGGCGAGTTCAAGCCGCTGCCGGACTGGACGCTGAGCGCCAGCTACGCCCGCATCCACGGCAAGACGGCGGCGCAGCAGGACGCGCCCATGGACGTGACGCTGGGCGCCCGCTCGCAGGGGCCGAACAAGCTGGTGCTGGCGGCCGCCTGGCAGTTTGCGCCCAAGGGCAATGTGCGCCTGCAGGCCACGCGCCTGGCCTCGCGCCACATCAACACCGGCCGCGTCGTCGGCACCGCCAAGCTGCAGGAGGACTTCGACGGCTACACGCTGGCCGACCTCGCCGCCACCTACGGCACGGCCTGGGGCGAGGTCGGCGTCGGCATCGAGAACCTGTTCGACCGCCAGTACGTCGGCTACTACGCGCAGGCCAACCCGGCCGGCACCAACGACGACTATTTCGCCGGTCGTGGCCGCACGCTCACCGTCAGCTGGCGCCGCAGCTTCTGATGCGCCGCTTCTGGCTGAAGCTGCATCGCTGGCTGGCGCTGGCGCTGGCCCTGCCGCTGATCATCGTCGCGCTGCTGGGCAGCAGCCTGGTGGCGCTCAAGCCGCTGGACCGCTGGCTGAACGCCGAACTGTTCAGCGTGCCCGCCGGCCCGGCCGCGCCGGACCTGCTGGAGCGCACGCGCCGGCAGCTGGCGGCCGAGTTCGGCGCCGGTGTCTCCCTGGTGCTGCGCCCGCCGCGCGCGGCCGGTGACAGCCTGCGCGCGACGGTGCGCAGCGCCCGGTGGGAGGGCTTCATCTACCTCGACCCGCGCGATGCCCGCGAGCTGGGCCGGCGCGGCGAGCGGGAAGGCTTCTTCAACCTTGTCTTCGAGCTGCACAGCGCCCTGCTGATGGAGCAGGTCGGCAAGCCGCTGCTGGCGCTGCTGGCGCTGGCCTACGGGCTGCTGCTGGTGGGTGGCCTGGTGCTGTGGTGGCCGCGGCGCTGGCGGCACGCCTTCCGGCTGGCCCTGGACCGCGGCCGGCTGCGCGGGCTGTTCGACCTGCATCGCAGCGGCGGCGCCGTGCTGGGCCTGCTCATCGCGGTGCCGGTGGCCACCGGCGCCTACATGGCCTGGAAGCCGCTGTCGCAAGCGGTGACCTCGCTGGCCGGACAGGCGCCCCAACTCCCGCCCCAGCTCCAGCCCGGCGCTCCCGGCGGGACGCCGCCGCCGCTGGATGCCCTGGCCGCCACGGCGCGGGCCCGCTTCGACGGTGCGCCGGTCGGCTACGTCACGCTGGCCGGGCCGGCCAAGCCGGTGCGCGTGCGGCTGATGCTGGCGGACGACCCGCATCCCAACGGCCTGACCTCCGTGTGGCTGCATCCACGCACCGGTGCCGTCCTGCGCGCAGACCGCTGGGACGACCTGGACCCCGGCGCGCGCGCCAACAGCGTGATCTACCCGCTGCACACCGGTGAACTGGGCGGACTGGTGCTGGAGGCGCTCAACGCGCTGCTGGGCCTGGCGCTGGCCGCGCTGGGCATGACCGGGCTCTGGCTGTGGTGGCTCCGCAGGCGCTGACGGCCCCGGCCACGCCGTGGCGCCGGCCCTGCCAGCGGTGGGGCGCGGCGCGCCTCAGCGCGGCGCGCGGTTCAGCCCGTCGATGAAGGCCCGGCAGGCCTGGTGGGCGTCCGACTGGCTGCGCCAGCTTTGCGCCAGCGCGCGCAGGGCCGGCCGCACCTCGCGCGGCATGGTGCCGTCCAGCGGGTCGTCGGCCACGGCGGCCAGGTGGTCGGCGTAGAGGCGCCGGGCCTCGGGGTCGCAATC
>CAXDTK010000431.1:0-3407 GCA_963992225.1 uncultured Comamonadaceae bacterium
TCGCCGGGCCATTTCCACGCGCTGGCGGGCCGCCTGCTGCCCTGGTTTGCCGGCCTGGCCGCCGCGCTCGCGGCCGCCGGCCTGTGGATGGGGTTCGGCGTCGCGCCGACCGACCACCAGCAGGGCGAGGTCTACCGCATCATCTTCCTGCACGTGCCGGCCGCCTGGATGTCGATGTTCCTCTACCTGCTGGCCGCCGGCCACGCGGCGCTGGGGCTGGTGTTCGGCACGCGGCTGTCGCCGCTGCTGTCGCGGGCGCTCGCGCCCACCGGGGCGCTGTTCACGGTCATCGCGCTGTGGACCGGCGCGGCCTGGGGCAAGCCGACCTGGGGCACCTGGTGGGTGTGGGACGCGCGGCTGACCTCGGAGCTGATCCTGCTGTTCCTGTACCTGGCCTACCTGGCGCTGGTCTCCAGCCTCGAAGACCCGCGCCGGGCCGACGGCGCAGGCGCCATCCTGCTGATCGCCGGCGTCGTCAACGTGCCCATCATCTATTTCTCGGTGCAATGGTGGAGCACGCTGCACCAGGGCGCCAGCATCCGCGTCGACGCGGCACCGACCATGACCGCCACCATGCTCGCCGGCCTGCTGCTGATGACGGGGGCCTGCTGGGCCTACAGCGTCGCCGTCACGCTGGCCCGCGTGCGCTGCCTCATCACCGAACGCGCCAGCGCGCAGGAAGATCCCTCATGAACCCGTCCGACCACGGCTTCTACCTGTCGCTGGCCTATGGCCTGTCGGGCCTGCTGCTGGCTGCCGAGCTGCTGCTGCTGTGGCGGCGCAGCCGGCGCGCCCGCGCGCTGCACGGCGCCCCGCAGGCATGAAGCCGCGCCAGCGCCGCCTGCTGTTCGTCGCCCTCGGGCTGGCGGCCGTGTCGCTGGCCACGGCCCTGGTGCTGAAGGCGCTGAGCGGCAACGTGACCTTCTTCTACAGCCCCAGCCAGGTGAACGCCGGCGAGGCGCCGCGCCAGGCCGTGTTCAGGCTCGGCGGGCTGGTCGAGGCCGGCTCGCTGCAACGCGCGCCCGGCGGGCTGGACCTGCGCTTCGTCGTCACCGACGGCGCCCACCGCATCCCCGTGCGCTACCAGGGCCTGCTGCCCGACCTGTTCCGCGAGGGCAAGGGCGTGGTGGTCGCCGGCCGGCTGCAGGCCGACGCCGTCTTTGCCGCCACCGAGGTGCTGGCCAAGCATGACGAGAACTACATGCCCCCCGAAGCCGCCGCGGCGCTGCAACGGGCGGGCGCCGCAGGTGCCGCGCCATGATCCCCGAGCTGGGCGTGTTCGCGCTGGTGCTGGCCCTGCTGGTGGCCGGCGCGCAGGCGCTGCTGCCGCTGGCCGGCGCGCACTGGGGCGTTGCCAGCTGGATGCGCGTCGCCCGCCCCGCCGCGGTGCTGCAATGCCTGTTCGTGTGGCTGGCCTTCGCCTGCCTGGCCCAGGCCTTCATGAGCGACGACTTCTCGGTGCGCTACGTCGCCGCCAACTCGCACGCGGAGCTGCCGACGGTCTACCGCTTCGCGGCCGTCTGGGGCGGGCACGAGGGGTCCATGTTGCTATGGCAGGCGCTGCTGTCGGCCTGGACGCTGGCCGTGGCGCTGCGCAGCCGCCCGCTTGCGCCGCCCTATGCGGCGCGGGTGCTGGGCGTGATGGGCCTGCTCAGCGTGGGCCTGCTGCTGTTCCTGCTGCTGCTGTCCAACCCCTTCGAGCGCCTGGTACCCGCGCCGGCCCAGGGCCGCGACCTGAACCCGCTGCTGCAGGACCCCGGCATGGTGCTGCACCCGCCGCTGCTCTACATGGGCTACGTCGGCTTCTCGGTGGCGTTCGCCTTCGGCATCGCCGCGCTGCTGTCCGGCCGGCTGGACGCCGCCTGGGCGCGCTGGTCGCGGCCCTGGACGCTGGCTGCCTGGAGCTTCCTGACGCTGGGCATCCTGCTGGGCAGCGCCTGGGCCTACTACGTGCTCGGCTGGGGCGGCTGGTGGTTCTGGGACCCGGTCGAGAACGCCTCCTTCATGCCCTGGCTGGTCGGCACCGCGCTGGTCCATTCGCTGGTCGTCAGCGACCACCGCGGTGCCTTCCGCGGCTGGACGGTGCTGCTGGCCATCGCCGCCTTCTCGCTCAGCCTGCTGGGCACCTTCCTGGTCCGCTCGGGCGTGCTGACCTCGGTGCACGCCTTCGCGGTGGACCCCGGGCGCGGCCTGTACATCCTGGGCTTCATGGTGGCGGTCGTGGGCAGCTCGCTGCTGCTGTTCGCCTGGCGCGCGCCGAACATCGGCCAGGGCGGGCGCTTCGCGGTGCTGTCGCGGGAGTCCCTGCTGCTGGTCAACAACGTGCTGTTCGCGACCGCCGCGCTGGCGGTGCTGATCGGCACGCTCTACCCGCTGGTGCTGGACGTGCTGGGCGGCGACAAGATCTCGGTCGGGCCGCCTTACTTCGAAGCCGTGTTCGTGCCGCTGGTGGTGCCGGCCCTGGTGCTGATGGGCGTGGGCCCGATGGCGCGCTGGAAGCGCAGCACCCTGCCCGAGCTGCGCCTGCGGCTGCGCGGCGCGCTGGTGGCCAGCGGTGCCTGCGCGCTGCTGCTGGCGCTGCTGCTGCCGCGCGCGCCGGGCACGGCCTGGACGCCGCTGTCCGCCTTCGGCCTGCTGCTGGCGGCCTGGTGCGTCTGCAGCGCGCTGGCCCAGGCCTGGCAGCGGCTGCGGGGCGGCGGGCCGGAGCGCCTGGGCCGGCAGCCGCGCGCCTGGTGGGGCATGCTGCTGGCGCATGCCGGCGTGGGCCTGTTCATCTTCGGCGTCACGCTGTCCGGCGGCTTCGAGAGCCGGCGCGAGTTGACGCTGGCGCCCGGGACGCCGGTCAGCGTCGGCGGCTTCGAGTTCCGCCTGGGTGCCACCGAGCGGGTGCAGGGGCCCAACTACGACGCGCAGCGCGTGGCGGTCACGGTCAGCCGCGACGGGCGCGAGCTGCGCGTGCTGCACCCCGAGAAACGCCTCTACCGCGCCCAGGCCATGCCGCTCAGCCACGCCGCCATCGCCACCGGCCTGCAACGCGACCTGCTGGTGGGGCTGGGCGAACCGGTCGGCGACGGCGCCTGGAGCCTGCGCATCCAGGTCAAGCCCTTCCTGGCCTGGATCTGGATCGGCTGCGCGCTGATGGCCGCCGGCGGCCTGCTGGCCCTGGCGGACCACCGGTACCGGGCCGCAGCCTCGCGCACCCGCGACCCCGCCGCGCTGCCGCTGCACCATCGGGAGCCGGCCTGATGCGCTACCTGCTGCCCCTGCTGGCCTTCCTGGCGCTGGCCGTGGCGCTGGGCCTGGGCCTGCAGCGCGACCCGCGGGCCCTGCCCTCGGCGCTGATCGACCAGCCCGCCCCCGCCATCGACCGGCCGCTGCTGCACGACGCCGGGCGCCGGCTGCACACC
>CAXDTK010000432.1:0-3402 GCA_963992225.1 uncultured Comamonadaceae bacterium
CCCCCATCGCCCACCGCGCGCCCGACCGCACACCTTGCAACGGGCCGCTGCCTGCCTGTCCCTTCTCGCCCTCGCCCCTGCCGGCCCCGCCCGCGCCGAGGCGCCCGTCGCCGTCGCCGCGGTGCTGGACAAGGTGGAGGTCAGCGGCCGCCACTACGACAACGCCATCGGCAGCACCGACGCCGCCTCGCAGGGCAGCATCCGCGCCGAGCTGCTGAAGAGCCGCCCCGCGCTGCGCCCGGGCGAGGTGCTGGAGTTCGTGCCCGGCGTCATCGTGACCCAGCATTCCGGCGACGGCAAAGCCAACCAGTATTTCCTGCGCGGCTTCAACCTCGACCATGGCACCGACTTCGCCACCACCGTCAACGGCCTGCCGGTCAACATGCCCAGCCACGGCCATGGCCAGGGCTATGCGGACCTGAACTTCCTGATCCCCGAGCTGGTGGACCGCATCGAGTACCGCAAGGGCCCGTACTTCGCGCGCAACGGCGACTTCAGCTCCGCCGGCTCGGCCGACATCGCCTACCGCCGCGTGCTGGACCAGGGCTTTGCCGCGCTGACGCTGGGCCAGCGCCAGTTCCGGCGTTTCATCGGTGCCGGCTCCACGGCGCTGGGCGCACCGGGCGCCGGGCTGCAACTGCTGGGCGCGTTCGAGGCCCAGCACCACGACGGGCCGTGGACACTGCCCGAGCAGCTGCGCAAGCACAACGGCGTTGTCACGCTGTCGGGCGGCACGCAGGCCGAGGGCTGGCAGGTCAGCCTGATGAGCTACGACGCGCGCTGGACCGCCACCGACCAGGTGCCGCAGCGCCTCATCGAGGCCGGCCAGTTCAACGGCCGGCCGTTCGGCCGCTTCGACGCCCTCGATACGAGCGACGGCGGCAGCACGCGCCGCAGCAGCCTGTCCGGTGCCTGGCATCGCCAGGGCGAGGGCGGCAGCACGCGCTTGGAGGCCTATGCGCTGGCCTACCGGCTGCAGCTGTTCTCCAACTTCACCTATGCGCTGGAGCGGCCGGATGACGGCGACCAGTTCGCCCAGCGCGACAACCGGCGCGTCTACGGCGCGTCGGCCACCCATGCGCTGGACCACCGGCTGCTGGGTCTGCCGGCGCACAGCGAGCTGGGCCTGCAGCTGCGCCATGACCGCATCCGCGTGGGCCTGGCCGACACCGTCGCGCGCCGCGTCACGGCCACCACGCGGGACGATGCGGTGCGCCAGGCCCAGCTGGGCCTGTGGGGCCAGACGACGCTGGAGCTGGCGCCCTGGCTGCGCAGCGTCGTCGGGCTGCGGGCCGACCACGCGCGCTTCTCGGTGCGCAGCCTGCTGGACACGCCGGCCGGCGCGGCCAACTCGGGGCGCGCCTCGGCCCTGCAGCTGAGCCCCAAGCTGTCGCTGATCGCCGGCCCCTGGGCCCGCACCGAGTTCTTCTTCAACGCCGGCCGCGGCTTCCACAGCAACGATGCGCGCGGCACCACGACCCGCCTGGACCCCAGGACCGGCGAGGCCGTCGAGCCGGTGCCCGGGCTGGTCGCCGCGCGCGGCCTGGAGCTGGGCGCGCGCACCGAATGGCTGCCCGGCCTGCAGAGCTCCGTCGCGCTGTGGAAGCTGGACTTCGACTCCGAGCTGGTCTACGTGGGCGACGCCGGCGCCACCGAGGCCAACCGCCCCAGCAAGCGCCACGGGCTGGAGTGGAACAACCGCTACGTGCCTGCCCCGTGGCTGCTGCTGGATGCCGACCTGGCCTGGACGCGCGCCCGCTTCGCCGATGCCGACCCGGCCGGCAACCGCATCCCGAACGCGGTGGACAAGGTGGGTTCGCTGGCCGTCACGCTGAACGAGCTGGGCCCCTGGTCGGCCAGCCTGCAGTGGCGCTACCTCGGCGCGGGCGCGCTGGTCGAGGACGGCAGCCAGCGCTCGCGGGCCTCGCTGACCACCAATCTGCGCGTCAGCCGCCGGCTGGGCGCCGCGTTCGGCCGCGACAGCGAGCTGACGCTGGATGTCTTCAACCTGGCGGACCGCCGGCTCAACGACATCGAGTACTTCTACACCTCGCGGCTGCCGGGCGAGGCGGCCGCGGTGGCGGACCGGCATGTCCACCCGGCCGAGCCGCGCACGCTGCGCGTGACGCTCAGGCTGGGTTTCTGACGCCTCACCAGGGCGCTTCGTTCTCCGCCAGCGGCTCGGTCGGGAGCGCGGCGGGCGCTGGCGCCGCAGCGGGTGCGGTGGCCGGGCCCGCGGCAAAGTCGTGCTCGCCGCCCAGGCCCTCGATCAGCGCCGGGATCAGCCGGCCCAGTTCGCCGGTGGCCAGCGCCATGTCGGCGTCGAAGGCCTCGTCGCCGCTGGCTTCGGGCCGGCCCTCGAAGGCCAGGTCCAGGAAGCTGATCTTCTTGACCGCGAAGCCCTCGGTCAGCGTGAAGGCGACGCGCTCGTTCCAGCTCAGCGCCAGCCGCGTGGGCATCTTGCCGCTGGTCAGGTGGGCGCGCACCTCGTCGATGTCCAGCGGGTGGCGGGCGTAGCGCACCACCGGCTTCTGCTCGTCGCTGCCCTTGAGCTCGCACTCGCGCTCGATCTGGAAGCCCTCGGGCGTGACGCCGTCCATCAGCCAGGCGGCCATGCAGGCGGCCGGGCTCTCGGCCGTCTGCACCAGCTGCAGCGACAGGCCCGGGCTGGCCTGGATCAGCAGCGTGACCACCTCGTCGGCGCGGCTGCTGGAGCCGGCGTCGACGAACAGCAGGCCCTGCGCCGGCGCGATCCACACCTGCGTGGCCGAGGTCTTGGTGAAGGCGCGCGGCAGCAGCTCGTGCGCGGCCTGCTCCTTGAGCTCCTTCTTGGCCTTCTTGCCGGGCTTGCGCCCGGTGGTGGCCTCGATGTGCTCGGCCAGCTCGTCCACGCGCTCCTGCACGACGGAGGAGGGCAGCAGGCGCTGCTCGCGCTTGAGCTTGACCAGCCAGTGGCCGTCGACCACCTCCACCAGCGGCGCATGCTCGACGCCGCGCGGCGGCGCCCAACCCACGGCCAGCGGCTGGGTGGGGGCGCAGGGCAGGAAGGGTTCCTTGCCGAGCTGCTCGGCCAGGGTCTTGGCATCGGCCGTCCAGCCTTCGCCGATGCGGTAGGTGATCAGGTTCTTGAACATGGGCGCTTCAGAAACAGGAAGCCCGCCAGCGGCGGGCTTCGGAAAACAGGGGTGCATTGTCTCAGGTCCGGCGCCGCCACCGGGGCGCCGGGGCCGCCGGGCTCAGGCGGCTTCCGCCAGCACCTGCCGCAGCAGCCGTTCAAACACGTCCACCGACTGGCCGCCCTGGATCAGGTGGCGCTGGTTCAGGATGATGGCGGGCACGCCGTGGATGCCCTGGGCCCTGTCTCTTATACACATCTGACGCTGCCGACGAAGGCTTAGGTGT
>CAXDTK010000433.1:0-3401 GCA_963992225.1 uncultured Comamonadaceae bacterium
GATCTACACCTAAGCCTTCGTCGGCTGCGTCAGATGTGTATCAGAGACAGGGCGGTGGCCGGCAGGCCGGGCCGCGGGGCCTGCGCGCGCTGCAGCAGCCGGGCCACCAGCCGCTCGCGCAGCGCGCCGGGCGGCTGGGCGGCGGCGCGCCGGGCCAGCGCCTGCAGCACGCACTGGCGCACCGGGTCGGCGGGCGCATCGGCAGCCCCTTGGGCGGCCACCCAGGCGACGGGGTCGTGCAGCGCGTCCATGGGCTCAGGGGGCCGAGGCGGCGGCGCGGCGTGGGCGCGGCGTGGGCGCGATCTCGACGCGCCGGTTCAGCGCGCGGCCCGCGGCGTCCTCGTTGGAGGCCACCGGCTGCTGCGGCCCGAAGGCCGCGGCGAACACCGCGTCGGGCGGCAGGCCCTCGGCCATCAGCGCCCGCGTGACGGTCAGCGCACGCTGCGCCGACAGCTCCCAGTTGTCGGCGAACTTCGGCGCGCCCTTGCCGGAGATCAGGCCGCGGTCGTCGGTGAAGCCGCTGACCATCAGGATCTCGTCGCGCTGCGCCAGGTAGGTGCGCAGCGGCACGGCCAGGCTCTTCAGCAGCCTGCGGCCGTCGGCGTGCAGCTGGTCCGCGCCGGGCGCGAACAGCACCGCGCCGCTGATGCCGATGCGGCCCTCGATCAGCGTGATGCGGCCGTCGGCCAGCGGCCCCGCCAGCGCGCGCTCCAGCGCCTCGCGGCGGGCCTGCTCGGCCTGGCGCTGCTGCACCTCGGCCTCCAGCCGCGTGGCCAGGTCCAGCTGCCCCACCAGCGCCGCGCCCAGTATCAGCACGAAGGCGCCCAGCACGCCGGCCATCAGGTCGCCGAAGGCAGCCCAGGCCGGGGCGCCCACGCCTTCCTGCTCCAGCTCCAGCGGCTCATCCATGCGCGGCCCCGCCGGCCTGCAGCGCATCCAGCACCGCCTTCTGCGAGCCCAGGCAGAGGTCGATGACCTCGCGGGCCTGGGCCACGTAGTAGGCCATCTGCTCGTCGCTGCGCGTCATCGCGCCGGCCAGGCGCTCCTCCAGCGCGGCCAGGTGCTGCACCAGCTCGGCATTGGCGCCCTGGAACTGCGCCACCGCGGCGCCGAAGCCCTCGCCCAGGCTGCCCATCTCGGCCGCGCTGGCGGCCAGCGTGGTGGCGGCCTCGGCCAGCGTCTGGCCGGTGGCATCGGCCTGCGTGGCGATGCGCTGGCCCAGCGCGTCCAGCTGTGTGGCGGAGCCGCCCACCAGCGCGCCCACCTGCGCCGCCGAGCGGTCCACCAGCGTGGCGACCTGCGCCGACACGCCGTCCACCAGCGCGCCCACGCGGGCCGCGGCGCCATCCAGCAGCGTGCCCACCTGCGTCGAGGCGCCCGCCAGCAGGCCGTCCAGCGCCGCGCGCTGCTCGCCCGCCGCCTGCTGCAGCGAGGCCAGCAGCGTCGAGACGGTCTGCATCAGCTCGGCGCGCTCGGCCAGCGCGGCGCGGTCCTGCGCCTGGCTCTGCGCCAGCTGCTCGCGCATCGCGGCCACCACCTCCACCGCGGCGCGCGGGGCCTCGCCGGCGGCCTGCAGCAGCGCGCCGGCCTCGGTCAGCGCGGTCTGCGCCTGGGCCTGGCCCTGCGCCACCAGGTCGCGGGTGTGCGCCAGCAGCGCGTCGGCCAGCTGCTGCTGCCGTGCCAGCTGCGCGGCGCCCGCGACCTGCAGCTCGTCGCGCCAGGCGGCCAGGCGCTCGGCGTCGTGCTGCGCATGGGCCGACTGCAGCTGGCCGTGGGCCTGGGCGAGGGCGGCGATGGCGCCGCGGGTCTGCTCGGCAAAGCCGCTGCTCAGCTCGGCCAGCACGGCTTGCGCGCGCGCGCCGCTGGTGTGCAGCAGTTGTTGGGCGGCCTCGCGCTGGGCGGCCAGCAGGGTGTCGTGGTGCGCCCGTTCGGCGGCCAGCGCCTCGCGCTCGGCCCGGGCCTCTGCTTGGCGCAGCGCGTCCTGCTCGGCCTGCGCGGCCTGCTGGCGGTCCTGCGCCGCGGCGACGCGGTCCAGCAGCTCGCGGCTTTGGGCCGCGAAACGCTCGGCCGTGTCGGCCAGGGCCTGCTGGGCGGCGGCGCGTTGCGCGGCCAGGGCGTCGAGCTGGGCCTGCAGCGCGGCGGCGCGGTGGGCGTCGGCCTCGGCCTGCGCGGCCTGCTGGCGCGCGGCGGCCTCGTGCAGCGCGGCGAGCAGGCCGCGGCCCTCGTCGGCCCAGCGCTCGCCCAGGCGCTGCACGGCCTGCTGCGTGGCGGCGCCGGTGTCGGCCAGCAGCTGCAGCGCGGCCTCGCGCTGGCGCGCCAGGCCTTCGCCCTGGGCCTGCGCGGCGGCCTCGGCCTGCCGCGCGATCTGCGCGGCGCCGGCCTCGAAGCGCTGGCCCAGCGAGCCCAGCTGCTCGGCCACCTGGGCCCCGACGCGCTGGTGCAGCGCGGCCGCCTCGCGGGCGATGCCGGCCATCGCGGCCTCGGCGGCGGGCTGGATGGCCGCGCCGGCCTTGGCGACGCTCTCGGCCAGGCTGGTGCGCAGCGTCGCGTCCACGCTGCCGGCCAGTGCCTGGTAGGCGTCGCGGGTCTCGGCGTGGAAGCGGCCCTGCGCCTCGGCCTGGGCGGCGTGGAAGCGCTCGTTCTGCGCCGCCAGCTGCTCGGCCGTCTGCTGGGCAATCTGCTGCGCGAACTGCTGCAGCTGCGCCACCAGCTCGCGCTGGCGCTGTTCCGCCGCGGCGGTCGCGGCGGCGTCGGCCGCCTGCCGCGCCAGCTCGTGGCGGTGCGCGGCCGTCAGGGGCCGCAGCGGCCCCAGCAGCGCGGCCTCCAGCCGGGCCGCCACGGCCGCGCGCTCGCGCCGCGCCAGCGCCACCATCAGGCCCAGCATGGCCGAGGCCGTCACGCCGGCCACCGAGGCGCTGAAGGCCAGCCCCAGGCCTTGCACCGGCGCGCTGAGCGCGGCGCGCAGCATGGCCAGGTCGGCGGTCGCACCCAGCGCGCTGGCGGTGCCCGACAGCGTCAGCACCAGGCCGATGAAGGTGCCCAGCATGCCCAGCAGCACCAGCAGCCCGGCCAGCGCGGGCGCCAGCGCCAGGCCCGGCAGCGCGCTGCGCTGGCCGTCCAGGCGCTGCTGCAGCGGCGCGCGCAGCGCAGAAGGCAGCGTGGCCAGCCAGCCGTCCCCCGGCGGGGCGTCCAGGGCCGCGGCCAGCTCGCGGCTGCTGCGCCGGAAGGCCCGCAGCTCCAGCACACCGAGCAGGTAGAAGGCCGCGATCAGCAGTGTCATCGCCAGCGCCACCGGGTGGTGGCGGGCCGCGGCCAGCGCGGCGCCGGCGATGCCCGCGAGGCCGGCGGCCAGCGCCAGGGGGTAGAGCTGTCTCTTATACACATCTCCGAGCCCACGAGAC
>CAXDTK010000434.1:0-3396 GCA_963992225.1 uncultured Comamonadaceae bacterium
ATAGGAGTCCGTCTCGTGGGCTCGGAGATGTGTATAAGAGACAGGCGTCTGGTAGCCGGCCGGCACCAGCGTGGTCTGCACGGCGTCCAGCAGTTCGACGAACAAGGTGTTGCTGAGCTTGGGAATCAGCACCGCCACATGCGAGCTGCGGCTGGAGGCCAGCGCCCGGGCCGCGGGGTCGGGCACGTAGCCCAGCGCCGCGGCGGCGGCCTGCACCCGCTCGCACAGCTCCGGCGCCACGGCGCGCTCGCCGCGCAGCGCGCGCGACACGGTGATGGGGCTCACCCCGGCCGCCTGCGCGACGTCCGCCAGCGTCACCCGGCCGGTGGCTCGCGTGCGTCGGGACGAGGCGGGCAAGGAGGGCTTGGAGCTGGGCATGGCTAGAGAGTATCCCCCATACCGATCAGGGGGCCGGGGACCTAGGATAGCGCAATCCCACAGGGACAGCGCCCATGAATGCCATCGTCGGTCGGCAGTCGCGGGCGCCCCGGTGGAGGGATCGAACGCCACAGCCCCTTTTTTTTGAAGACGCCGGATAGCGCTATCCAAATCGACCCGTGACGGCTTCTAGCGGTCCGGGCACAACCCAGCCCCAAGCAGGCTGAAAAACCCAGGAGACATCCATGCGCATTGCCCGCCCCCGCACCCTCGTCCATCTCGCGGTCCTCGCGGCCTGTGCCGGCGGCACCATGCCGGCCCGCGCCCAGGACGCCGCCGCGCCTGCAGCGCCCGCCGCACCCGCGAGTGCCGCGGACACGGGCGCCTCCAACGTGCTGAGCCCCGTGGTGGTGTCCGGCTCGCGCATCTCGGCGCGCGGCTTCACGCAGCCGACACCCACGACCCGCATGGTGGCCGCCGACCTGGAGAAGGCTGCCGAGCCCAACCTGTTCAACGCCATCGCCGAGCTGCCGGCGCTGCAGGGCAGCACCGGCCGCACCACCAGCACCAACAGCACCAGCAGCGGCATCCAGGGCCTGAGCTCGCTGAGCCTGCGCGGCCTGGGGCCCATCCGCACGCTGACGCTGCTGGACGGCCAGCGCGTGGTCGGCGCCAACGTGACCGGCGTCACCGACGTGAGCCAGTTCCCGCAATTGCTGATCAAGCAGGTGGACGTGGTCACCGGCGGCGCGTCGGCCTCCTACGGCTCGGACGCGGTCGGCGGCGTCGTCAACTTCATCACCGACAAGCGCTTCAGCGGCTTCAAGGCCAATGTGCAGGCCGGCCAGACGAACTACCACGACGACCGCAACGCCACGCTGCAGGCCGCCTGGGGCCAGGGCTTCCTGGACGGCCGCGCCCACCTGGTGGCGAGCGCCGAGTACAGCCGCGAGAAGGGCGTGCCCTCGCCCCGCTTCGGTGGCGCCGGCGCCAACGGCCGCAGCTGGTTCCGCAACCCGGCCTTCCAGGTGCGCCCCATCGCGCAGACCAGCGACGGCCGGCCGCAGTACATCGCCATCGAGAACGCGCAGCAGTTCCAGTACGCCAAGTACGGCCTCATCACCAACGGCCCGCTGCAGGGCACGGCCTTCGGCAAGGACGGCGCGCCCTTCCCCTTCGTCTATGGCTCCAACGGCGTGCCCACTGGCACCGGGGCCGTCACCGGCTGCATCACGCCCTTCTGCGTGGGCGGCGACCTCAGCGGCACGGTGGGCGGCGGCACCACGCTGGGCATGAACATGACCCGCCAGGTGGCCTATGCGCGCGGCAGCCTGGAACTCAGCGACGACCATGAGCTGTTCTTCAGCCTGAACTACGGCAAAGTCGACTCGCGCTTCACGCCCAACCCCGGCGCGGCCAAGAACGACAACCTGACCATCCAGTGCGACAACCCCTTCGTGCCGGCCTCCGTCCGGGCGGGCTGCGCGAGCAACGGCATCACCAGCTTCAAGTTCGGCACCGCCAACGCCAACTTCCCGCAGGACATCGACGTCAACCCGGTGCGCACGCAGCTGCGCGCGGTGCTGGGCGCCGACGGCAAGTTCGATGCGCTGGGCCGCGGCTGGACGTATGACGCCTATGCGGCGCATGGCCAGAACACCATCGACATCAACGTCGACCACATGACGTTGAACCCGCGCTACAACGCCGCCATCGACGCGGTGCGCGGCGCCGACGGCCGCATCACCTGCCGCAACCCGGTGGCCGCCGCCGCGGGCTGCGTGCCGCTCAACGTCATCGGCGACGTGCCGGCCGACCCGGCCGCCTGGGCCTACATCGCACCCGCCAACGGCCCGCGCCAGTACTCGCGCCAGCGCCAGTCCGTGGCCGCCTTCAACATCAACGGCGAGCCCTTCTCGCTGTGGGCCGGCCCGGTCGCGCTGGCCTTCGGCGCGGAGGTGCGCAAGGAGCAGTACTACGTGCTGGGCGACCCCTACGGCAACGGCGTCTCGGCCACCAGCCCCAACACGCCCGAGTACCCGGCCGACCCGCTGCTCAACACCGGCGTCGGCAACAACTGGTACGCCGGCAACTACCACAACGCCGAGGGCAGCTACAACGTCAAGGAAGGCTTCCTGGAGCTGAATGTGCCGCTGTTCAAGTCGGCCGGCCTGGGCGAGGCCAGCGCCAACCTGGCCGGCCGGCACACGCGCTACAGCACCTCGGGCAGCGTCGATGCCTGGAAGGCCGGCGCCACCTGGAAGACCGGCATCGACGGCCTGCGGCTGCGCGCCGTCACGTCCCGGGACGTGCGCGCCCCCAACCTCAGCGAGCTGTTCGCCGCGCCGGTGGTCGTCAACAACACGGTCAACTCGGGCGGCACCACGCTGACCATCCAGCAGCGCACCGTCGGCAACACCAAGCTGCGCCCCGAGACCGCGCGCAACACGACGCTGGGCCTGGTGCTGGCGCAACCCGGCTGGGCGCCCGGCTTCAGCGCCTCGGTCGACTACTTCGACATCAAGGTCGACGACGTCATCTCCTCGCTGACCGCCCAGCAGGAGGTGGACCTGTGCGCCGCAGGCAACCAGGAGATCTGCGCCGCGATGGACCTCGTCAGCCCGACCAAGTTCGTGACGCTACAGGCCTTCAACCTGGCCTCCATGCGCAACAAGGGGGTCGACCTGGAAGGCGTGTTCCGCTTCGGCCTCGCCGGCCTGCCGGGCAAGATCACGCTGCGCGGCCTGGCGACCTACACGCGCAGTTTCCTCATCAACTCCGGCGTGGTGGGCACCATCCCCACCGAGGCGGCCGGCGTGAACGTGGCCAACGTGCCCAACGTCGGCAGCACGCCCAAGTGGAAGGCGCAGTTCTCGCAGTCCTGGGACACCGACACCGCCAGCCTGACGCTGTCGCAGCGCTGGATCAGCGATGGCGTCTACAGCAACGAGTACATCGAATGCCAGACCGGCCTGTCTCTTATACACATCTGACGCTGCCGACGAAGGCTTAGGTGTA
>CAXDTK010000435.1:0-3386 GCA_963992225.1 uncultured Comamonadaceae bacterium
AGATAGGAGTCCGTCTCGTGGGCTCGGAGATGTGTATAAGAGACAGGCGTCGTCCGTCCGATTGCAATCGTGGCGCGACTGAAGAACGCATCAGGAGAACCCAATGACCACCATCCAGGCCACCAGCACGACGTCGCTGAGCGCCACGGCCGCGCTGGCCGACACCAACCCCACCAACGCCAGCACCCGCCTGATCGGCGGCAAGGCGGTGTTCGAGAACGACAACTACCGCATCACCGCGGGCGACAACAACGAAGTCCTCATCTTCAACAAGAAGACGGGCGAGGACTACAAGATCTGGGGCGACCCGCACGTCAACATCGACGGCAAGCACAGCTTCGACTTCTGGGGTACCACCACCTTCAAGCTGGAGGACGGCACCAAGGTCACCATCGAGACCACGCCCTGGAACGGCAACAAGGACATGACGCTGGCCAGCAAGGTCAACATCACCAACGGCGACTACGGCGTGCAGATCAGCGGCGTCGACACCAACAAGGTCGGCGACCTGAAGATCAACGAGGCCGCCGGCTGGGGCCAGACGCTGGACTGGACCCACGACGACGGCAACGTGCTGCAGGAGAACCCGGCCGGCAAGGGCTTCCTGGGCGTGGACGCGCAGGGCAACATCCACAAGGTCGACCAGGCCTACATCAACAAGACCGACCTCAAGCTCAACCCGGGCGGCGCCACCACCATCGACGCCGGCACGCAGCAGCTGGCGGCCGAGTTCGCGCGCAACATGTTCAGCATGTTCAGCAGCCTGGTGTCGGCCTCGTTCACGGGCGCCTTCCTGAGCGCGCTGGCCAGCGCCCGCAACGAGGCCCCGGAGCCCGCCACCCGCGACGCGCACCGCTTCTCGCTGACCCTCATCCGGCTGGACTTCTGACCGGGGGCTGCCATGAGCGTGCTTGCACTTGACGGCGCCTCGCGCGCCCGCTCGGCACCGCCGCCCGCACAGGACCCGGCGGCCGACGTGGTGGGCCGCGCCACCGACCCGCGCACCGGCGTGGTGGACACCCAGCGCCTGGCGCAATGGGTGGCCGACGCCCGCCACAGCGACCCGCAGGCGGCCGAGTCCGCCCACGCGGCCATCGAGCAGCACCTGCTGGCCTCGGGCCACCCGGGCGACGTGGCGCATTACCACGAGGACCTGCGGCAGGCCGCCCGGACGGAGCAGGCGCATGGCTTCGGCCTGCCCGACGCCGTGCCCGGCGGCCTCTGGGCCCCGGGCCATGCCTGGGTGGGGCAAGGCAGCCAACTGCTGATCGACAACCCCATCCTGGTCAAGCGCTGGGAACCCACCACCAGCGCCTGGACGGGCAAGGGCGGCTTCACGCAGGGGCTGACCGAGCTGTTGCATGCCAACCGCATCGACGTGGCCAGCGGCATCAACCCGCCGCCGGCCGGCTCGCTGTCACGCAGCTCCGGCATCCCGTCGGCGGTGGCCAACAACACCAACGGCGCCCTCGCCCGCGACGCGATCGCGGACCGCTTCCGCGCCAACGGCGTGCCGGCGCAGATCGAGGTGCCGGTGCAGGGCGGCGCGCGCCGGGTCGACGTGGTGGCCGAGCCGCCCGCGGCCGACCCGCGCCTGCGTCAGCGCATCGAGGTGGAGTCCAAGGTGGGCCGCACGGGGCTGGACAGCGACATCCGCGGCCAGGTCGCGCGCGATGCCGAGGCGCTGGCGTCCAACCGGCTGTTGCGCGGCTCCGGCCAGGTGCTGGAGAACGTCGGCAAGGTCGCGCGACCGGTCGGCGTGGTGCTGGACGCCATCTCGCTGGGCCAGGCCTACCGGGCCGACGGCAACCGCATCGGCGAGAACACCGGTCGCACCGCCTCGGGCGTGACCGGCGGCGCGCTGGGCGGCTGGGGCGGCGCGGCAGCCGGCGCGGCCATCGGCACCGCCATCTTCCCTGGCGTGGGCACGGTCGTGGGCGGCGTGATCGGGGGCATCGGCGGTGCGCTCGCCGGTGATGCCGCCGGGCGCGGCGTGTTCGACACGGTAAAAAGCTGGTTCTGACCCGGCTTCCCGTCCCCTGGGGCGGCTCGCCGGAGCCGCCCCTTTTTTCTGGCACCTGCATCGCATGCTGAACCTGATCCAGCGCTGGCTCGCCGGCTCCCGCACCCCCGTGTGGGACCTCGGCGACTACCCGGCCTTCGAGCTGCCCCACCCCGGCTGCGGCGCCGCGCTGAGCGAGGCGCAAGCCACGCAGAACCTGGCGTACTTCCAGGCCACGCTGGAGGAGCGCCAGCGCCTGCTGCGCCCATGGCTGATCGCCCACCAGGGCCCCGACCCGCAGGCGCTGGCCGGCGCGGCCTACGCCACGGCGCTGAAGGCCTGGGCGCGCACCCACTGGGACCGCCTGCCCGCCTTCAGCCGCCTGCCCGCGCACCGGCCCTGGCCCGACTGCCCGCGCAGCGGCCCCCTCATCGTCTACAGCCTGCTGGGTGACCTGGCCGCCAGCCTGGGCGAAGCCATCCGCTGCGCCAACCCGCACTGGCGCTGGGGCCTCAACCTCGACGCCATCGACCTGGCCGACGGCATGGCCACCTCGCGCCGCGTGGTGCTGCTGGCGCCGCTGCGGCGACCCACGCCCGAGACCGCCGAGGCCGTGCTGGACCCCGAGGCGCTGGTGTTCCACCCCCACCGCTTCCCGCAGTCGGTGGACTTCATCCACCTCGACGCCTGGACGCGCACCGTGGCCGACGCCATCGCCGGCCGCGACTACGACTTCTGAACGCCGACTGCGGCCAGCCCTAGCTGCGGCTGCCCCGAATTGCGGGCGGTCCTAGCTGGCGGCCGGCGCGGCCAGCGGCTGCAATAGCCCCAGGCGCCCCACCCGGGGCCGCAGGAGATGGCCATGACTGCAGTGCAGAACTACCGCGTCCAGGGCGGCGACACCCTCAGCGACATCGCGCAACGCCACGGCGTGTCCGCCGAGGCCCTGATGCGGGCCAACGGCATGGACGTGGCGCTGGCCGACGGCCGCATGGGCCGCAGCGCCCGCGACCCCGACCGGCTGCAGGTCGGCCAGCGGCTGGTGATCCCGGTGGCCACGCCGGGCCTGGAGCGCAGCCACCGCGTGGTGGCCGGCGAGACGCTGGCCGGCATCGCCGACCGCTGGGACGTGAGCCTCAAAGACCTGCTGGCCGCCAACCCGCAGTTCGACGCCGGCAAGCTGGGGAACGGGCGCGGCACGGGCCGCGGGCAGGACCCGGACCGGCTGGCCATCGGCGACCTGATCCGGCGGCCCGGCGCGCATCCCGCGGCACCCCGGCCCGCCGCGGCCACCACGCCCACCACGCCGACCACACCGGGAGAGCCCGCCGCCCCCGGCGGCGCGACGCTCGACCTGCGCCGCTTCACCGACCCGGCCCAGGGC
>CAXDTK010000436.1:0-3360 GCA_963992225.1 uncultured Comamonadaceae bacterium
CGGCGTGCCGGTCGTGGCCCTGCATGTGCACCACGGCCTGCAGTCGCAGGCCGACGACTGGGCCGCCCATTGCGAGCGCGTCGCCGCGGAGCTCGGCGTGGCGTTCCGCTGCACCCGGTTGAGCGGGGCGCCGGCGCGCGGCGACAGCGTGGAGGCCTGGGCCCGCGCCGGCCGCCATCGCGCGCTGCACGACATGGCGGTGGCGGCGGGTGCGGACCTGCTGCTGCTGGCCCAGCACCGGCGCGACCAGGCGGAAACCTTCTTGCTGCAGGCCTTGCGGGGCGGCGGCAGCGCGGGGCTGGCGGGCATGCCGCGGGCGCAGTGGCGCGGCGGCGTCTGCTGGGCGCGGCCCTGGCTGTCGCAGCCGCGCGAGGCCCTCCAGGCCTACGCCGAACTGCACGGGCTGCGCTGGATCGAGGACCCGAGCAACGCCGACACGCGGTTCGCGCGCAACCGGCTGCGCCAGACGCTGTGGCCGGCGTTCGCGTCCCACTTTCCGGCCGCGGAGGCCGGGCTGGCGCAGGCCGCGCGCTGGGCCCAGCAGGGCGCCGAGCTGGCCGCCGAGGTGGCCGACGCCGATCTGGCGCGACTGTCCACGCCGGAACGTCTGGACCTGGCGGCGCTGGCTGCGTTGTCGCCGGCCCGGCGCAGCAATGCGCTGCGGGCCTGGCTGGCCGCCCGGACCGCAGCGCCGGCCAGCCTGATCACGCGTTTGCTGGCCGAGTGGCGTCCCGGGGCGACGCTGTCCTGGCCCGCGCCGGGCGGCGAGCTGCATGCCTACCGCGGCGGCCTGTTCTGGTGCGCCGCCGCGGCCGGGCCGCCCGCGGCCTGCGTCGTCGACCTGAGCCGCCCCGGGCGCCATCCGCAGCCCGGCTGGCGCGGCGCTTGGCTGGTGGAGACGGCCGGGCCCGGCATCGCCGTGGCGCGGCTGTCCGCCGCCACGCAGCGCGGCCGCGCCGGGGGCGAGCAGTTCCAGCGGGCGCCCGGCAGCGTGGCACGCAGCCTGAAGAAGGCCGGGCAGGAGGCTGGCCTGCCGCCGTGGCGCCGCGGCGGGCCGCTGCTGCTCGACGCCGAGGGGCGCCTGCTGGCGGCGGCGGGGCTGGGCATGGACGCGCGTGCCTTCGCTGCGCGAGATGAGCCGCAGCTGTCTGTCCGCTGGCTGGAGGACTCAGCCTTGCCGCAGAGCGAAGGCGATGCCCAGGGGCACGCATAAAATCTGGGGTTTGCGAGCGTGCCGTCCCGGCGTCTCGACTTCAGCCTTCGCTCAAACACATGGCTCTGATCGTCCACAAGTACGGCGGTACCTCGATGGGGTCCACCGATCGCATCCGCAACGTCGCCAAGCGCGTCGCCAAATGGGTGCGCGCCGGCCACCAGATGGTGGTCGTGCCCTCGGCGATGAGCGGCGAGACCAACCGCCTGCTGGGCCTGGCCAAGGAGCTGTCGCCGGCCAGCGTGACGCCTGAAGTGAACCGCGAGCTGGACATGATCGCCGCCACCGGCGAACAGGTCTCGGTGGGCCTGCTGGCCATCGCGCTGCAGGCCGAGGGCGTGCCCTCGGTCAGCTACACGGGCTGGCAGGTGCCGGTGGCCACGGACTCGTCGTACACCAAGGCGCGCATCGAGAGCATCGACGACCAGCGCGTGCGTGCCGACCTGGCGGCCGGCAAGGTGGTGGTGATCGCCGGCTTCCAGGGCATCGATGCCGACAACAACATCACGACGCTGGGCCGCGGCGGCTCCGACACCTCGGCCGTGGCGATCGCCGCCGCGATGAAGGCCGACGAGTGCCTGATCTACACCGACGTGGACGGCGTCTACACCACCGACCCGCGCATCGTGCCCGAGGCGCGGCGCCTGCACACCATCAGCTTCGAAGAGATGCTGGAGATGGCGTCGCTGGGCTCCAAGATCCTGCAGATCCGCTCGGTGGAATTCGCCGGCAAGTACCGCGTGCCGCTGCGCGTGCTGTCCAGCTTCACGCCCTGGGACATCGACATCCAAGAGGAAGCCAAGTCCGGCACCCTGATCAGTTTTGAAGAGGACGAAAAAATGGAACAAGCCGTCGTGTCGGGCATTGCCTTCAACCGTGACGAGGCCAAGGTGACGCTGCTGGGCGTGCCGGACAAGCCCGGCATCGCCTTCCAGATCCTGGGCCCGGTGGCCGAGGCCAACATCGACATCGACGTCATCATCCAGAACGTCTCGCAGGACGGCAAGACCGACTTCTCGTTCACCGTGCACCGCAACGACTACGCGCGCACCATGGACCTGCTGCAGAACACCGTGGGCCCGGCCACCAACGCCAGTAAGGTCGTCGGCGACCCGAAGATCTGCAAGGTGTCCATCGTCGGCATCGGCATGCGCTCGCATGTGGGCGTGGCCAGCAAGATGTTCCGCGCGCTGAGCGAGGAGGGCATCAACATCCAGATGATCTCCACCAGCGAGATCAAGACCAGCGTCGTCATCGACGAGAAGTACATGGAACTCGCCGTGCGCGCGCTGCACAAGGCCTTCGATCTGGACCAGGAGCAGGCCGCGGCCTGATTCTTGTCGGAAGGGCCGCGCAAGCTGGTATAGAATGCGCGGCTGTGCTGGAGTCGTGACCGAGTGGCCGAAGGTGCTCCCCTGCTAAGGGAGTATGTGGGCAAAACCTGCATCGAGGGTTCGAATCCCTCCGACTCCGCCAAACACACCAAAGCCCGTCCTTGTGACGGGCTTTTCTCATTGGGCCGCCGCCTAGGCGATGCCGGCATGGCCGCAGCGCCTCGGCTAGGCGTAGCGGGTCGCGCGGCCGTTGCGGACGAACGCCCACAGCTGCAGCCCCAGGCCCTGCGCCGTCGTGATGGCCAGGCTGCTGGGCGCCGACATGCAGGCCAGCAGGCCGATGCCGGCCATGGCCGTCTTGTGCACCAGCTCGTGGCTGGCGCGGCTGGACATCAGCACGAAGCCGGCCCGCCTGTCGGTGTCGCGCCGGGCCAGCGCGCCGGCCAGCTTGTCCAGCGCGTTGTGGCGTCCCACGTCTTCGCGGGCCAGCACCACCGCGCCGTCCACCTGGCACCAGGCCGCGCCATGCAGGCCGCCGCAGCGCGCGTTCAGCAGCTGCGCCGCCTGCAGCCCGGCGATGGCGCGGTCCAGCGCGCCCTCGGCCAGAGTCGGCGCCTGCACCGGTGCGGGGCGCACGGCGTCCAGCTGGGCCAGGCTCTCCAGCCCGCACAGCCCGCAGCCGGTGCGGCCGGCCAGCAGGCGGCGGCGCGCCTTCAGGTGTTGCTCGCGGGCCGCAGTCACCCGCAGCGCCAGCTCCAGCCCGCCCGGGCGGGCCTGCAGGTCCAGGTCGAGCAGCTCGCGCCGCGACGTGAT
>CAXDTK010000437.1:0-3352 GCA_963992225.1 uncultured Comamonadaceae bacterium
GGGCGGGTAACTTTTCTCTGTCTTGCCAGAGAAAAGTCACCAAAAGAGAGGCGCTAACCGCACACGAGCACCAAGTGCCGTGTGCAAGGGGTCAAAGCCTCATCGGTTGGCGCCCCGACGCGACCCGCTTCGCTCTCGCGGCTGTCCCTGTGGCGAGCCGCACCCAACGCCCCTTCACGCCGGTGAACGCCGGCTGCACGCCGGGCTTACCAGGAACACCAAGACAGCGTCGCTGGGGCGGCGCGACGACCGCGCCGAACCGCTGGACGCGTCGCCCGAGCGACGCTTTGGCTCGTGTGCACGGCGTGCAGCCGCGCGTTGGGCGGTCCGGTGTTGTGGTGGATGGCGCGGGTGACAAGTCATACGCGAGAGCGCAGCGGCTCGCATCGCCGCAGGCTGCCGTTGGCGGTTGCACGGCACAGCCTGTGCCTGTGGTGCTGGTGTGCGGTTCAGCGCCTCTTCTTTGGTGACTTTCTTCTGGCGCCGCAGAAGAAAGTTACCCGCCCGCCGGGGCGGACTCCCGGCACCACGGCGGCGGGCCAGCCAAGCCTTGCCGAAGCAACCCGCCACCGTCGCCCGAGCAAAGCCAGGCCGGCAGGGTGCGCAGGTCAACCCCGGTGGCGACGCCGCCCGACGCCGAGCCAAGCCAGCCCGGCCAGCGAAGCCAGCGCCAGCGACCCCGGCTCCGGGATCGTGAACCCCCGCACGCTGTCGATCGCCGGCGCGCTGTAGCCCGCCGTGTCGGTGGCGCTGTCGAAGGCATACACCCGCACCTCGCTGAAGCCGGCCGCGTCGCTCAGCCCCAGCACGTCGCCCACGCCGGCGGCGCCCAGCGACACCCGGCCAGTGCCGGTGAGCGCACCGCCCAGCCAGGTCTGCCACAGCAGGTGGATGCTGGGGTAGCCCGAGTCGACGGCGAACTCGATGCCGTGCAGCGCCGGACCTTCCGTGCGGATGGACAGGTAGGCATTGCTGCCGGCCGTGGCGAAGTAGTTGCCCGAGAAGGCCTCGCTGTAGACCTGCCCGGCGCCGAGGTCCACGCAGAACTCGCCGGCATAGCCGCAGCCGCCGTTGTCGTTGCCCAGCCCGGTGTGGCTGAACCGCAGGCCGCCTTCGGACCAGGGGCTGGCCAGGCCGGTGTTGGCCTCGAAGTCGGCCGCAGCCGTCAGGTGCGTGACGCCGGGCGTGGCGCTGCCGGCGCCGGTGGTCTGCACGACGGCGGCCATGGCCGGTGCGGCGAGCAGGGCCGCAATCAGAAAAGGAAGCTTGATGTTCATGATGGTGTGTGATCTTTGTTGTGTTCGGGCCGAGCGCCGGGCCGCCCCAAGCCGGCCCGCGTTGGCGATGTGCACGCGGCTCGATGCCGCGTGCATCGCCGTCCCCTCGGGGGACCGACCAGACCCGCCCGCGTTCAGCGCGGCGGTATGGGCGAGGGGCTCCTCTTAGGGAACGGCCACGAGGTCGATGGCGTCGAAGGACAGCGACGGGCTCAGGAAACGGGTGCCGGCGGTGCCGCTGACGGTGTTGAGCGTCAGCACGTTGGTGCCGACCACCAGCTGGCTGGCGGGGATGTCGAAGCTGTAGGTGCGGTTGAAGCCGCGGTAGGTGCCCACCGTCATGTTGCGCGACACCTTGGGCGGCGCGGCCGGGATGGCCGAGCTCCAGCTGTTGACCGTCACCTGCGGCCGGGCGCTGTTGAAGTCCGCCGTGATGCCCACGCGCAGCCGCAGCGGCGCGGTGTTCTGGCCGCGGCGCAGCGTGAAGCGCACCTGCAGGCCGTTGTTCACGTCCTTCCACTGGTAGGCGGGCCAGTGCAGCGCCGGCACCGACTGCCCCACCACGTAGGGCCCCACGTTCCACGGCGCCATGCGCACGTCGCCGGGGTGCATGAAGGTCAGCTTGTCGCCGTTGATGAACTCCTGCGGCGTGCCGTCCCAGCGGCCGATGCGCCACAGCGCCGGCGTGGCCTCGGGGTCGGCCGTGATGGCCACGGTGTCGAGCGCATAGCTGGCGTTGGCGGTCACCGTGACGGGGAGGGTCTGCACCGCCAGCTCGCCCTTGTAGACGGTCATGGTGTAGCTGCCCGGCAGCAGGCCGGCGGCCGTGAAGTGGCCGTCCACCGGGTCGGGGTCGGCCCAGTACTGCGCCTGCGCATTGGCGAAGCCCACCGTGTAGGGCACGCCCGCCACGCGGCCCGCCAGGCCCGCCACGCTGACCGCGCCGCGGCCCACCGGTGGCACGTAGCCCACCAGGCCCAGCTGGCCATACCAGCCGGTGTCGGGCCGGGCGGTGGGTGCGGCGCCGTCGTTGAAGATCATCGCGTAGGTGTTCAGCACGTTGAGGCGGAAGGGCTCGGTCTGCGCCTCGCCGTAATTGACCATGTAGGTCAGCTCGTTGTGCGTGCTGGTGATCTGCTGCAGCAGGCTGCGGTAGAACGGGCCGCTGGAGCCGCCCTCGTTGTTGTCGCGCCAGAACCAGATGCCCACGCCGGCGCCGGTGCCGCCCAGGAACTCCCAGTCCTTCAGCCGGCGGTTGGCGTAATGCTTGGAGCGCGACTGGCCGTAGCGCGGGTCGCCGGCCGCGAAGCCGAACACGTCGCTGGCCTCGATGGCGCCGCTGGTGCCGCGCAGGTCCTCGGCCCAGTAGCTCTGGCCGTCGTAGGTGACCAGGCCGCCGGCCGCGTTGGCCGGGCCGCCGTTGGGCAGCTTGGCGATGGGGATGCGCGCGATGAAGCGCACCAGGCCGTGCACGTCGGGCTGCTCGGTGAAATGCGTGCCCATGTGGATGTGGGACTCGCCCTTCTTGACCAGGTAGTAGTGCGTCAGCACGCCGCCCTTGAGGCTGTTCACGATCAGCGTCACGCGGATGAAGGCGTCGCCCGTGACCACGCCGTTGTTGGCGGTCGAGGCCGGCACCACCGCGCCGTTGGCGTTCACCAGCTCGGCCTTCACGGCCACCGCGCCCACGCCGTTGTAGAGCCAGTCGGCGCCGGAGTTCAGCTGCGTGCCGCGCGCCGGGTCGGCGTATTCCACGCCCTTGTAGACCATGCTGGAGATGTCACCCGCCGACGTGGTGCTGGCGCCGTTGTCCCAGGCGCGCACCTTGAACACCAGGCCGGCATCCGTGTCGATGACGTACTGCGGCCGCGCCGCGTTGCCGCCGTCGTGGACCGTGGTGATGCCGAAGGCGGCCATGGCGGCCGGGGCCAGCGTGGCCAGGGCGGCCGAGATCAGCCAGCGGGCCCAGGGCGGGCGCGAGGGGGTGGGGGTCATGAAGTCTCCTGTTTCGTGTCGTTGTTCACGGTCTGCGGGCTGTCTCTTATACACATCTGACGCTGCCGACGAAGGCTTAG
>CAXDTK010000438.1:0-3342 GCA_963992225.1 uncultured Comamonadaceae bacterium
GTCTGCGACGAGCCGACCTCGGCGCTGGACGTGTCGGTGCAGGCGCAGGTGCTGAACATCATGAAGGACCTGCAGCGCGAGCGCGGCCTGACCTACCTGTTCATCTCGCACAACCTCGCCGTCGTGCGGCATGTGGCGGATCAGGTCGGCGTGATGTACCTCGGCCGGCTGGTGGAGGTGGCCGACAAGGCGACGCTGTTCGCGCGCCCCCAGCACCCCTACACGCGCATGCTGCTGGACGCGATCCCCGACATCCACATGAGCGGCCGCGCCCGCACGCCGGTGCAGGGCGAGGTGCCCAATCCGCTCAACCCGCCCAGCGGCTGCAGCTTCCACCCGCGCTGTCCGCTGGCCAACGCGCGTTGCAAGGCCGAGCGGCCGGCGCTGCTGGAGATCCGTGGGGTGCGCGTGGCCTGCCACGCGGTGGAAGAAGGCCGGGCCTAACGGGCCGGTGTCGGGGCGGGCGCCGAGGCGGGGGCTGATGCGGCATCGGCCGGCTTGGCCAGCGTCAGCGGCCCCTTCTGGCCGCAACCCGCGAGGCTGGCAAGGGTGATGAGCAGGGCGGCCGTCCTGGCGACGGCGAGCCCCCCTACACTGGCGGCAGTCTTGTTCATCCGCCCAGTTTATGCCGCTGTCCGACGCCGACTACCACGCCAAGGCCCATGCGCTGCTCGCACACATCGAGGCGCAGATCGACGCCTGGCTGGAGAGCGACGTGGTGGACATCGACACCCACCGCACCGGCGGCCTGCTGGAGCTGAGCTTTCCCGGCGGCAGCAAGATCGTCATCAACACCCAGCCGCCGCTGCAGGAGATCTGGCTGGCGGCGCGGGCCGGTGGCTACCACTTCAAGTGGGACGGCGCGCAGTGGCGGGACCGCGAGGGGCAGGAGTTCCGGGCCCGGCTGTCGCGTTGCGCCAGCGAGCAGGCTGGCCAGGCGCTGAGCTTCAGCGCCTGACGCCGGTCAGCGTTTGAAGAGGTCCAGGATGGACTTCTTCTCGTCGTCCGTGGCGGTGCCGGGCACCGCGGTGGGCTCCGCGGCCAGTTCGCGCACGCCGCTGCCGGCGGTGTATTCCTCGTAGAACCACTCGCCGTTGAGGTTGATGACACCCTCCGGCGGCGTCATCTCCTCGACCGGCTTGCCGCGCAGCGCGAACTGCATGTACTCGATCCAGACCGGCAGGCTCAGGCCGCCGCCGGTCTCGCGGTCGCCCAGCTTGCGGGGCTGGTCGTAGCCGATCCAGACGACGGCGACCAGGTCCTTCTGGTAGCCGGCGAACCAGGCATCCATCGAGTCGTTGGTGGTGCCGGTCTTGCCGTAGATGTCGGGGCGCTTGAGCGTGGCCTGCGCGCGCGCGGCCGTGCCGCTGCGGGTCACTTCCTGCAGCAGGCTGCTCATCACGAAGGCGTTGCGCGGCTCGATGGCGCGGGCGTTGTCGGTCAGCGTGACGGGCAGGGCCTCGTAGAGCAGCCGGCCCTTGTTGTCGGTGATGCGCGAGATCAGCTGCGGGCTGACGCGGTAGCCGCCGTTGGCGAACACGGCGAAACCCTGGGCCATCTGCATCGGCGTCACGGAGCCGGCGCCCAGCGCCATCGTCAGGTAGGCCGGGTGCTTCTCGGCCTCGAAACCGAAGCGGGTGATCCAGTCCTGCGCATAGCGCACGCCGACCGAATGCAGCACGCGGATGGACACCATGTTCTTGGACTTGGCCAGCGCGGTGCGCAGCGGCATCGGGCCCTCGAACTTGCCGTCGTAGTTCTTCGGCTCCCAGGGCTGGCTGCCGGTCGTGCCGGCGTCGAAGAACAGCGGCGCGTCGTTAACCACCGTGGCCGGCGTGAAGCCCTTCTCCAGCGCCGCCGAGTAGATGAAGGGCTTGAAGCTGGAGCCCGGCTGGCGCCAAGCCTGGGTCACATGGTTGAACTTGTTCTTGGCGTAGTCGAAGCCGCCCACCATCGCACGGACCTGGCCGCTGCGTGGGTCCAGCGACACGAACGCGCCTTCCACCTCGGGCAACTGGGTGATGGTCCACTCGTTGCCGTCCTTCTGCTTGGCGCCCTTGACGACGCGGATGACGGCGCCGCGGCGGATGCGCGTCTTGGGGTTGCCTTTCTCGGACAGCCCCGAGGTGGCGGGCTTCAGGCCGTCGCCCGTGATGATGATGGCGTCACCGCTCTGCAGCACGGCCGTGACCTTCTTGGGGTCAGCCTCCAGCACGACGGCCGCCAGCAGCTCGTCATTGGCGGGGTGGTCGGCCAGGGCCTCGGCGATGCGGGCGTCCAGCGCCTTGGCGTCGCTGGGCAGGTCGGCATAGGCCTCGGGCCCGCGGTAGACCTGGCGCTTCTCGTAGTCGAGGATGCCGCGGCGCAGCGCGCGGTAGGCGGTGTTCTGCTCGCCGCTGTTGAGCGTCAGGTAGACGTTCAGGCCGCGCGAGTAGGCCTCCTCGCCGTACTGGCTGAAGATCAGCTGGCGGGCCGCCTCGGCCACGAACTCGGCATGCGAGGCCGACGCCATCACCGGCCGGATGCGCAGCTTCTCGGCCTTGGCCTCGTCGCGCTGTTCCTCGGTGATGTAGCCCGTCTCGTACATCCGCTCGATGATGTATTGCTGGCGGATGGTGGCGCGGCGCGGGTTGTTGATCGGGTTGTAGGCCGACGGTGCCTTGGGCAGCCCGGCCAGCATGGCCGCCTCGGCGATGCTGATCTTGTCCAGCGGCTTGCCGAAGTAGATCTCGCTGGCCGCCGCGAAGCCGTGCGCGCGGTGGCCCAGGAAGATCTGGTTCATGTAGATCTCGAGGATCTTCTCCTTGGGCAGGGCCGCCTCGATCTTCAGCGCCAGCAGGATCTCGTAGATCTTGCGCGTGAAGGTCTTTTCGGTCGACAGGTAGAAGTTGCGCGCCACCTGCATCGTGATGGTGGATGCACCCTGGCTGCGCGACTCGCCGACGTTGGCCAGGCCGGCGCGGATGACGCCGAGGTAGTCCACCCCGCCATGCTGGTAGAAGCGGGCGTCCTCGATGGCCAGCACCGCCTCCTGCATCACCTTGGGGATCTGCTGGATGGGCAGGTAGTTGCGCCGCTCCTCGCCGAACTCCCCCAACAGCAGGCCGTCGCTGGACAGCACTCGCATCGGCAGCTTGGGGCGGTAGTCGGTCAGGCCGCTGATGTCGGGCAGGTTGGGGTAGGCCAGCGCCAGCGCCAGCGCCAGCAGCAACGCGACGGCGGCGACGCCACCCACCAGCAGGCCCAGCGCCCACAAGGCCAGATGACCCAGGCGCGAACCCAGGGTGGCTGCAGGGCTGTCTCTTATACACATCTGACGCTGCCGACGAAGGCTTAGGTGTA
>CAXDTK010000439.1:0-3341 GCA_963992225.1 uncultured Comamonadaceae bacterium
GCTTTGCGCCGGTTTGCGGCCGATCCAGGGCCGGGCGGCTTCGAGCTGGGCGGCGAGGGCCTTCAGCCGCTTGCCCATCTCGGCGATCGCCGAGGCGGCCGCGCCGTCGGCCAGCTGCGCCTCGATGCCGGCGCGCTCCTCGGCCAGCGCATGCAGGCGCTTGTCGATGTCTTCCATCTCCTTGCGCAGCGGCCGGGTCTGCTCGGCGAGCCTGGCGCGGGCCTGGCCGGAGGCCTTGCGGTCCTCGCGCGGCACCGGGGCCGGGGCGGGCGCTGCGGCAGCCACCGGCGCAGGCGCGGGCGCCGAGCCCTTCTTGGCGGCGCGGGCCGCCTCCTTGCTCTGCTCCAGCAGCCAGCGCTGGTAGTCGTCCAGGTCGCCGTCGAAGGGCTTGACCACGCCGTCGGCCACCAGCCAGAACTCGTCGCAGACCTCGCGCAGCAGCGCGCGGTCGTGGCTGACCAGCATGACCGTGCCCTCGAACTCGTTGAGCGCCATCGACAGCGCCTCGCGGGTGTTCAGGTCCAGGTGGTTGGTGGGCTCGTCCAGCAGCAGCAGGTTGGGGCGCTGCCACACCAGCATGGCCAGCACCAGCCGCGCCTTCTCGCCGCCGGACAGGCTGCCCACGGCCTGGTTGACCATGTCGCCGGTGAAGCGGAACTGGCCCAGGAAGTCGCGCAGCTCCTGCTCGCGGCCTGGCGGGCCGACCTCGCGGGCCAGCCGCACCATGTGTGCCAGCGGCCCCTCGTCCAGCCGCAGCACGTCCAGCTCCTGCTGGGCGAAGTAGCCGATGGACAGGCCCTTGCCCTGCGTCAGCCGGCCGGCCAGCGGCGGCTGGGTGCCGGCGATGGTCTTGACCAGCGTGGACTTGCCCTGGCCGTTGGCGCCCAGGATGCCGATGCGCTGGCCGGCCAGCACGGAGCGGTCGACGTTGCGCACGATGACCTTGTCGCCGTCCTCGCCGCGGTAGCCGGCCGACAGCTCGTCGAACATCAGCATCGGGTTGGGCAGGTTCAGCGGCTCGCGGAACTCGAAGTTGAAGTCCGCCGAGGCCAGCACCGGTGCCAGCTTCTCCATGCGCTCCAGCGCCTTGACGCGGCTTTGCGCCTGCTTGGCCTTGCTGGCCTTGGCCTTGAAGCGGTCGATGAACTTCTGCAGGTGCGCCACGCGGTCCTGCTGCTTGGCGAAGGCCGCCTGCTGCAACACCATGCGCTCGGCGCGCTGGGTCTCGAAGCTGGTGTAGTTGCCGCCGTAGCGCACCAGCTTGCCTTCGTCCAGATGCAGTGTGACCTTGGTGATCGCGTCGAGGAACTCGCGGTCGTGGCTGATGACGATCAGCGTGCCGTCGTAGCGCTGCAGCCAGGCCTCCAGCCAGACCAGGGCGTCCAGGTCCAGGTGGTTGGTGGGCTCGTCCAGCAGCATCAACTCGGCCGGGCACATCAGCGCGCGGGCCAGCTGCAGCCGCATGCGCCAGCCGCCGGAGAAGCTGTTGACGGGCGCGTCCAGCTGCTCGTTCCTGAAGCCCAGGCCCATCAGCAGCGCCTGGGCGCGCGAGCGCGCATCGAAGGCGCCGGCGTCGGCCAGCGCGGCGTGCGCATCGGCCATCGCGTGACCGTCCTCCGCCGCCTCGGCCTCGGCCAGCGCGATGCGGGCGGCCACCAGCGGCAGGTCGCCCTGCAGCACGAAATCGGTGGCACCGTCCTCGGTCTCGGGCATGTCCTGCGCCACTTCGGAGCGACGCCAGTGCCGGGGCACCTCGACCTCGCCGCGGTCGTTGGACAGGCGGTGCGTCAGCAGCGCGAACAGGCTGGACTTGCCGGCGCCGTTGCGGCCCACCAGGCCGATCTTCTCGCCGGGTTGCAGCGTGGCGGACGCGCCGTCCAGCACGACCTTGGTGCCGCGGCGCAGGGTGATGTCGCGCAGGGTGATCACAGCAGGTTCTCTTTCGTCACCAGCAGCACCTGGTCGGTGCCGGATGAGGTTTCCATCCACACAACTTCGAGGTGCGGGAATGCGGCTTCAAAGTGTTCGCGCTCGTTGCCGATCTCCAGCACCAGCACGCCGTCGTCGTTCAAGGCGGCGGGCGCGGCGCGCAGCAGCTCACGGATGAAGTCCATGCCGTCGCTGCCGCCGGCCAGCGCCAGCTCCGGCTCGGCGCGGTACTCGGCGGGCAGGGCGGCCATGCTCTGGCTGTTCACGTAGGGCGGATTGCAGAGAATCAAGTCGTAGGGTCCTTGGGCGCCGGCCAGCCCATCGCCCTGCAGCAGGCGGACGCGCAGCGCCAGGTTGTGGCGCTCGACGTTCAGTTGGGCGACGGCCAGCGCGTTGGTGTCGATGTCCAGCGCGTCGACTTCCACGTCGGGCCAGGCCATGGCCGCCAGCACGGCCAGGCTGCCGTTGCCGGTGCACAGGTCCAGCACGCGGCGGCTGGCCGGGTTCAGCCAGGGGTCGATGCCGGCGTCGGCGATCAGCTCGGCGATGAAGCTGCGCGGCACGATGGCGCGCTCGTCCACCGTGAACGGCACGCCCTGCAGCCAGGCCTCGCCGGTCAGGTAGGCGGCCGGCTTGCGGGTGGCAATGCGCTCGTCCACCAGCGCCTCGATGGCGGCCAGCTCGGCCTCGGTCAGCTCGCGGTCTTCGTGGGCATCCAGCTCATCGAGCGGGATGCCCAGGCGCCACAACACCAGCCAGGCGGCTTCGTCGAAGGCATTGGTGGTGCCGTGGCCAAAAAACAAGCCCGCCTGGGCAAGGCGGGCGGCTTGGGTGTCGATGCAGGTGATCAGGTTCAAGGGCTGCGCACGTCGAGCGTGATTTCGGTGAAGCTGGCTTCGTCGCCGGCTTTTTCTTCCTTGCGCGGCGCGGTGCTCAGGCGCTGGCCGGGCGCTTCGTTCTGCAGGCGCCACAGCAGGTTGGTCGGCGAGTCGGCGAAGGCCAGGCCTTCCTCGCGGCTGATGACGCCTTCGGTGATGAGCTTGGCGAAATGCTCTTCGTAGGTCTGCGAGCCCTCGGCGATGGATTTCTCCATCGCTTCCTTGACGCCGCTGAAGTCGCCCTGCTCGATGAGCTCGGCGGTCAGCTTGGTGTTCAGCAGGATCTCGACCACCGGCACGCGGCCGCCGGCCGTTGCCCGCACCAGGCGCTGCGACACGATGGCCTTCAGGCCCGCGGCCAGGTCGTTCAGCAGCGCCGGGCGGGACTCGGGCGTGTAGAAGGACAGGATGCGGTTGAGCGCGTGGTAGGTGTTGTTGCCGTGCAGCGTGGCCAGCACCAGGTGGCCCGACAGCGCATAGCTGATGGCCGCGGTCATGGTCTCGCGGTCGCGGATCTCGCCGATCAGGATGCAG
>CAXDTK010000440.1:0-3338 GCA_963992225.1 uncultured Comamonadaceae bacterium
TCTACACCTAAGCCTTCGTCGGCAGCGTCAGATGTGTATAAGAGACAGGAAGCCCCCCGCGAACAACTGCGCGCCGCGCTGGCCCGCCACTGGCCCGAGCTGCGCGTGGTGGCCGCCAGCAGCAATGGTGTCGAGGCCTGGGACGACTGCCTGGCGCACGAGCCGGCCATCGCCTTCCTCGACATCCGCATGCCGGGCCTGACCGGGCTGGAGGTGGCGCGCCGGCTGTCCGCGCTGGCCGCGCCGCCGCTGATCGTGTTCGTGACGGCCTTCGACGACCATGCGCTGGCCGCCTTCGACGCCGGCGCAGTGGACTATGTGCTCAAGCCCGTGGACGACGAACGCCTGGCGCAGGCGCTGACCCGGCTGCAGGCCCGGCTGGCGGCGCGGCAGACGCAGCCGGCCCCCGACGCGGCGGCGCTGCAGCGCCTGCTGGCCAGCCTGGCCCCGGCCCGGCCGGCCCCCCGGCCCATCCAGGCCAGCGTGGGGCGCGAGGTGCACCTGATCCCGCCCGAGGACATCGTCTACTTCGAGGCCGACCAGCGCTACACCCGCGTCGTGCACCAGGGCGGCGACGCGCTGATCCGCACGCCGCTGCGCGAGCTGCTGGCGCAGCTGGACCCGGAGCAGTTCTGGCAGATCCACCGCAGCGTGCTGGTCAACAGCCGCTGCATCGCCCGCGCCGTGCGCATCGACGAGGGCAGCATGGTCGTCACGCTGCGCGGCCGCGACGAGCGGCTGCCGGTGTCGCGGCAGTTCCAGGCGCTGTTCAAGGGCCAGTGAGGCCCGCCGCAGCGCCCCAGCGACCCGGGGGGTCCCGGGCAAACCCTTGGGGAGGCCGTCCGGCCCGCTCCACACAATCCGCGCCACCTTGAGGAGGCGCGGTTCGCGGGCGCCTTCGCCCCTTGCCCCTACCGCCATGCACAGCGCCCTGCCCCACCAGCTCCCCACACCCCGCTTCGACCATTTCTATCGCCATGACGAGCTGACGGCGCTGCTGTTCGCCTACGCCGAGGCGCGGCCCAACCTGGTGTCGGTGCGCTCCATCGGCAAGAGCTACGAGGGCCGCGACATCTGGGTCGTCGTCGTCACGAACCTGGCCAGCGGCATGGACATCGACAAGCCGGCCATGTGGATAGACGGCAACATCCACGCCGCCGAGCTGACCGCGTCCACCACCTGCCTGTACTACCTGCACCACCTGCTGGGCCTGCACGGCGGCAGCTCGGCCGATGCCCAGCAGGTGAACCGCCTGCTGGACACGCGCACCCTCTACATCGTGCCGCGCCTGAACCCCGACGGCGCCGAGCTGGCGCTGGCTGACCGGCCGCGCCACATCCGCAGCTCCACGCGGCCCTATCCCTACACCGAGGAGCCGGTGGACGGCCTGACGGTGGAGGACATCGACGGCGACGGCCGCATCCTGACCATGCGCGTGCCCGACCCGCATGGCGGCTACAAGAAGCACGCGGCCGACCCGCGCCTGATGGTGCCGCGCGAGCCCGGCGAGCAGGGCGGCGACTACTACCGGCTGATTCCCGAGGGCTTCGTCAAGAACCACGACGGCCTGACCGTGAAGGTCAACGCCGACCGCGAGGGGCTGGACCTGAACCGCAACTTCCCCGGCGAATGGCGCCAGGAGTTCCAGCAGCTGGGCGCCGGCCCCTACCCGGCCAGCGAGCCCGAGGTGCGGGCGATGGTGGACTTCATCACCCAGCATCCCAACATCGGCGCGGCCATCAGCTACCACACGCACAGCGGCGTCATCCTGCGGCCCTGCGGCACGCGCAGCGACAAGGACATGACGCCCGAGGACCTGTGGCTGTTCCAGCGCTTCTCGGCGCTGGGCGAGAAGCACAGCGGCTACCCCGCCGTCAGCATCTACGAGGACTTCCGCTACCACCCCAAGGAGGTCATCACCGGCACGCAGGACTGGGTCTACGAGCACCTGGGCGCGCTGTTCTGGGTGGTGGAGCTGTGGTCGCCCAAGAAGGAGGCCGGCATCGAGGAAGGCCAGTGGATCGACTGGTACCGCGAGCACCCCGTCGAGGACGACCTCAAGCTGCTGAAGTGGAGCGACGAGCGCTGCGGCGGCCTGGCCCATGTCGACTGGACGCCCTTCCAGCACCCGCAGCTGGGAGCGGTCGAGATCGGCGGCTGGGACAAGATGAACTACTGGCGCAACCCGCCGCCGGCCCTGCGCGAACGCGAGGCCGCGCGCTTCCCGGCCTGGATGACGCAGATCGCGATGAGCCTGCCCAGGCTGGAGCTGGTGCGCACCGAGGTGCGCGCGCTGGGCCCGGACATGTGGCGGGTGCGGCTGGCCGTGGCCAACGCGGGCTACCTGCCGGCGCATGTCACGCAGCGGGCGCTGGAGCGCAAGACGGTACGCGGCGTGATGTTCGAGATCCACATGCCGGCCGGCGACCCGGGCATCAGCCTGGTCAGCGGCAAGGAGCGCATGGAGGGCCCGCAGCTCGACGGCCACGCGCCCAAGCAGAGCCAGCTGGCCTTCCTGGCCAACAAGCAGCCCACCGGCGACCGCGCGGTGGCCGAATGGGTGCTGCGGGCGCCGGTGGGCACGCGGCTGGCGCTGAGCGCCAGCGCAGAACGGGCCGGCGTGGTGCGGACGGAAGTGGTGCTGGACTGAGGCGTAGGCGGCGCGCCGGCCGCCCCGCGGCGGTCGTCAGCCGACGGGGTGCTCGCTCTCCTGCGCGGCGATCACCGCCTCGCGCCACAGCCGCGCCGGGATGAAGGTGCGCAGCTGCTCCATCGCCTTGGCGATCAGCGCCGGGTGCAGGCCGTGGTCCAGGTGCGGCAGCAGGTCGGCCGTCACGTCGGCGCCCAGGTCCACCAGCGCCTGCGCCGCGTCGACCACATGGCGGTACGGGTAGCGCTGGTCCGCCAGCCCATGCAACAGGTGCACGCAGACATCCTGCGGCGCATGCTGCGGCCGCGCCAGGTAGCCGCCGGCAAAGGCCAGCACGCGGCCCGCCAGCGCCGGCTCGGCCTGCACGGCCTCCAGCGCCAGCAGGGCGCCCTCCCCCACACCGGCCAGCGCCACGCGTTGCCACGGCAGGTCCAGCCTGGCGGCCTCCATGCGCAGCCGCCCGACCAGCTGCGGCAGCGCGGCGGCCAGGCCATCCGGGCTCGGCTCCCCGTCCAGCCACCACCGGCAGCGCCCCTCGGCATCGCGCAGCGGCGGGTGCAGGTTCAGCATGAGCGCACGCGGGTACTGCGCCTGCAAGGCCGCCGCTAGCGGCGCCAGCGTGTCCGGCCCGTCCGGCGCGATGCCGCTGTCGGGGAGCAGGGCGAAGAGCAGGTCGGGCGGGGTGGCG
>CAXDTK010000441.1:0-3338 GCA_963992225.1 uncultured Comamonadaceae bacterium
TACACCTAAGCCTTCGTCGGCAGCGTCAGATGTGTATAAGAGACAGACTACGTGCAGCCGCTGCTGGGCCTGCTGGCCGCGCAGTTCGGCGTGGGCAGCGCCACCATCGGCCTGCTGCCCACGCTGACCCAGCTGGGCTATGGCGGCGCCATCCTGCTGCTGTCGCCGCTGGGCGACCGCTATGACCGCCGCCGCATCATCGTCGTCAAGGCGGTGACGCTGGTCGCGGCGCTGGCCTTCGCGGCGCTGGCGCCGAGCTTCGGCGCGCTGTGCGTGGCCAGCGTGGCCATCGGGCTGACCGCCACGTTGGCCCAGGACCTGGTGCCGGCCGCCGCCACGCTGGCGCCCGAGGCCGAGCGCGGCCGGCGGGTCGGCCAGGTGATGATGGGTCTGCTGCTGGGCATCCTGCTGTCGCGCGTGGCGGCCGGCAGCATCGCGGCGCTGGCCAGCTGGCGGGCCGTCTATGGCAGCGCGGCGGTCGCCATCGCGTTGCTGATCCCGCTGCTGTGGCGGCGCCTGCCGCGCTTCGTGCCGGCGACGCAGGCGGGCTATGCGTCGTTGCTGGCGTCCATGGCAGGCCTGTGGCGGGCCCATCCGGCCCTGCGCCGGGCGGCGCTGGCGCAGGGCCTGCTGTCGCTGGCCTTCAGCGCGTTCTGGTCGACGCTGGCGCTGGTGCTGGCCGGCCCCGAGTTCGGCCAGGGCAGCGCGGTGGCCGGCGCCTTCGGGTTGGCTGGCGCGGCCGGCGCGCTGGCGGCGCCGCTGGCCGGTGGCATGGCCGACCGCCGCGGCCCGCAGGCGGTGATCCGGGTCGCGGCATGGCTGGTGCTGCTGTCGTTCAGCGTGCAGGCACTGGCGCCGGCGTCGCTGGCGGTGCTGGTGGGGGTGGCGGTGGTGTTCGACCTGGGCGTGCAGGCCGCGCTGGTGTCGCACCAGAGCGTCGTCTACGCGCTGGACCCCGCCTCGCGCAGCCGCCTGAACGCGGTGCTGGTGGGCGGCATGTTCGCCGGCATGGCCGGCGGCGCCGCGCTGGGCTCGGCACTGCTGGCCGCCTGGGGCTGGCGGGCCGTGCCGGCGCTGGGGGCGCTGGCGGCACTCGGCGCGCTGGCCGTGGCCCGGCGCCGCTGAACCCGCGCCGCGCGGGCAAAAGAGCCAAAAAAAGAGGGTCTCTTGCGAGACCCCTGTGCTTGAAAAAGAGGAGCTACGGCTTATTCGTTCGTCTTCGCTTCAGCCTTGCGTTCCAGTGCCGTCTTGGACGCAATGACGGGCTGACCCTTGAGCTGGTTGAGCGCCTGGACCAACGGGAAATCCTCGCCGGAGCCGAACTCCGGCAGGGGCTTGGGCGGCTCGTTGCGCTTGGCGTACTCGGCCTCCAGCTTGGCGCGGGCTTCCTCGCGGGCCTTGGCGCGCGCGTCGTTGTCTTCCGGGCCGTTGTTGAGGTGCTTTTCCAGGTCGGCCTCGCGCATGCGCAGCGCGGCGAACACGTTGCCCTCGGCGGTCTCGTCCAGCATCACGTCGGGCACGATGCCCTTGGCCTGGATGGAGCGGCCGCTGGGCGTGTAGTAGCGCGCGGTGGTGATCTTGAGCGCCGTCTCCGGGCCCAGCTGGCGCACGGTCTGCACCGAGCCCTTGCCGAAGGTCTGGGCGCCCATGATGGTGGCGCGCTTGTGGTCCTGCAGCGCGCCGGCCACGATCTCGCTGGCGCTGGCCGAGCCCTCGTTCACCAGCACCACCAGCGGCACGGTCTTGAGCGCGACGGGCAGGCGCTTGAGCGGGTCGTCGCCGCCGCGGCGGCGGTAGTCCTCGGGGCTGGCCTTGTAGCTGGCCTTGGACTCGGCGATCTGGCCGTTGGTGGACACCACCTCGACATCGCGCGGCAGGAAGGCCGCGGAGATGGCGACGGCGCCTTCCAGCAAGCCGCCCGGGTCGTTGCGCAGGTCCAGCACCAGGCCCTTGAGCTTGGGCTCCTGCTTGTAGATCTCTTCGAGCTTGCGGGCGAAGTCGTCGACCGTGCGGTCCTGGAACTGGCTCACGCGCAGCCAGGCGTAGCCGGGCTCCACCACCTTGGCGCGCACGCTCTGCACCTTGATTTCCTCGCGCACGATGGTGACGGGGAAGGTGCGGTTCTCGGCCTTGCGGTAGATGGTCAGCGAGACCTTGGTGGCCGGGTCGCCGCGCATCTTCTTGACGGCCTGGTCGATGGTCAGGCCGCGCACGGCGGTGTCGTCGATGCGGCTGATCAGGTCGCCGCTCTTGAGGCCGGCGCGGAAGGCGGGCGAGCCCTCGATGGGCGAGACGATCTTGACCAGGCCGTCTTCCATGCCGATCTCGATGCCCACGCCGACGAACTTGCCGGACGTGCCTTCACGGAATTCCTTGAAGGTCTTCTTGTCGAAGAACTGGGAGTGCGGGTCCAGCCCGGAGACCATGCCGCCGATGGCGTCGTTGATCAGCTTCTTCTCGTCGACGGCTTCCACGTACTCCGCCTTGACGAGCCCGAACACGGCGGCGAGCTGCTGCATTTCTTCCAGCGGCAGCGGCGACAGGCCGCTGCGCGCATTGGCCTGCAGTTGCATCGTGGTGAGGGCGCCCGCGACGGCCCCGAGGGCAACCCAACCGGCAACTTTCAATTTGGAGCTCATGAGGCGAGTCCTGTGTTCTGCGTGATCCCTGCCGAAACAGCTTGACAGGGTGACGACAGTGTAGCCGGGGGGCCTTGGGCGGCCCTTCGATTTACCCGACAGAAACCCTTCAATTTCCCTGCGCAGTGACGGATTGCGCGGCCCCGGCGGATGCCGAAAGTCAGTCGTTACCGGGGGTGTCCGTCAGCAGCGCAGTTTCTGGCCCGACAGCGTGCAGGTGGCCAGCGGCTGGCCCAGCGCGTTGAAGGCCTGCAGCTGCCAGCCCTGCGGCGTGGCGGTCAGCAGCGACAGGCCGTACTCGGTGTGGGCGTGAAACGTCTCCAGCCGCATGCCGGGCAGCGGTTCGGCCTTCAGCGCCTGGCCGGCGTCGATGCGGCCGGAGGCGGCCGAGCCGCCGTTGCCGATCACCAGGCTGGCCGGCTGGTTGGTGGCGAAGCCCAGCACCTGGTGGATGTGCAGGTGGCCGTGCAGCGTGGCCTGCACGCCGGGCGGGAACAGGCGGCCCGGCATCGCGTCCTGCAGCAGCGGCGTGAGGCCGGAATGGGCGGTGCGGGGCAGGCCGGTCAGGCTGGGGCCGAAGGCCAGGCTGGGGTGGTGGCTGGCGAACAGCGTCTGCACGCGGTCGTCCGCCAGCTCGGCCACGCGGTCCAGCTGCTGTCTCTTATACACATCTGACGCTGCCGACGAAGGCTTAGGTGT
>CAXDTK010000442.1:0-3277 GCA_963992225.1 uncultured Comamonadaceae bacterium
GATAGGAGTCCGTCTCGTGGGCTCGGAGATGTGTATAAGAGACAGGAGACGGAAGCGGGCAGCATGGCCGGTCGGCGATGACGGGAAGAGGAAGAAAGCGGAGCGTGGATGAAACCACAAGACTGTATTTATATCCAGTATTTTTACCGCCTGAAGCCGCCCAGCCGCTAGCATGACGACCTGTCCGGGTCCGCGCCGCCGCCTGCGCCGCCCGCTTGGTCCAGCAGGAGATGCCCATGCCGATGAACGACTACCTGGTCCTGTCCCGGGGCCAGTGGGACGCCGATGCCAGCCCGCAGGCGGTGCAGGCCGCCATCGACGCCTTTTACGCCTGGTACGAGCAGGGCCTGGCCCAGGGCCGCCTCAAGCCGGGCAGCCGCCTGGAGCCCGGCGCCCGCATCGTGGCCCGGGGGCTGGTCACCGACGGCCCGTTCGCCGAGACCAAGGAATGGCTGGGCGGCTACTGGTTCATCGTGGCCGAGTCGCTGGACCAGGCGGCGGCGATCGCGGCCGAGAACCCCTGCCTGCCCTTCGGCCTCAGCCTGGAGATCCGCCCGCTGGACGCCCGCCGTGCCGACGTGACGGTGCCGACCAACGAGACGCCGCCGGCCTGGCGTTAGGCGAAGCCGTCGCCGTCGAAATCCACCGCGTCCTCGTCGCGGCCCAGCGGGAGCGGCGCATCCTTGGGTCGCATGGCCTCCAGCTGCTCGCGCAGCTTGGCGACCTGGTCCAGCCAGTAGTTGGGCGTGCCGAACCAGGGAAAGGCCAGCGGAAAGGCCGGGTCGCCCCAGCGGCGGGACAGCCAGGCGCTGTGGTGGATCATGCGCAGGGTGCGCAGCGGCTCGACCAGGCGCAGCTCGCGGTCGTCGAACTCGGCGATCTGTTCGTAGCCGTCCAGCACCGCGTTGAGCAGGCGGCGCGCGGCGTCGGGCTCGTCGCCGGCACCGGGCAGCAGCATCCACAGGTCCTGCACGACCGGGCCCATGACGGCATCGTCCAGGTCCACGAAATGCGGCCCGCGGTCGGGCGTCCACAGGATGTTGCCGGGATGGCAGTCGCCGTGCAGGCGCGTCAGCTGCAGGTCCGGCAGGCTGTCGAAGGCGGACTGGATGGCCGCGATGCAGCGCTGCGCCGCGTCGTCCCAGGCCGGGGCGATCTCGGGCGGGATGGCGGCATGCCCGATCAGCCAGTCGCGCGCGGCGCTGGCCGGTGCGGCGCTGGCCCAGGTCAGGCGCTCGGTGAACGGCCGCTGCCGGCCGACGCCATGCAGCCGCGCCAGCAGCCGGCCTATCCAGCGCAGCACCTCGGGGTCTTCCAGCTCCGGCCCGCGTCCGCCCTGGCGGGGCGTGACGGCCAGGCGCTGGCCTTCGTGGTGGAACAGCGTGCTGCCGCCGGCCAGCGTCCAGGGTGCGGCCACCGGCACCTCCGCGGCGGCCAGCTCGGCGGCGAAGGCATGCTCCTCCAGAATCTGCGCATCGCTCCAGCGCCCCGGCCGGTAGAACTTGGCGACGGCCACGCGGCCGTCCTCCAGGTGGAACTGCAGCACGCGGTTCTCGAAGGAGTTCAGCTGCAGCATGCGGCCGTCGGCACGCAGGCCGGCGGCATCGAGGGCATCGAGCATGAACTCCGGCGTCAGGTCGCCAAAGCTGAGGTCAGGGGTCGCGTAGGGCATCCGGCGAGTGTCGCCGGACTGGGGGTGCCGGTCTCAGACCCGGCGCGGGCGCGGCGCGGCGTAGCGCGGCGTGTCGACCACCACGCCCACGATGTCGTCCATCATGGCCTCGTCGTCGACGTCGTCCAGCACCGGCAGGCTGCGGGTGTTGTAGCGCGACGTGTCGAGGCTGCGCTGCGGCGCCCGCCGCTCGGGCAGGGCATGGGCGGCGTCACGGGCGCGGTCATGGTCCAGGTCATGGCCATGGTCCTGGATCGGCCGGCGCCGCGGGCGCTCGCCGAAGCCCTCGTGGCTGCCGCCGAAGGCATGGGCGTCCTGCCACAGCGGCAGCGGCTGCGAGAACTGGCCCCAGTCACTGCCGAATTCCTCGTCGCCCATGCCGATGGCGCTGCGGCGGCGCCCCAGGCTGGCGGCGGCGGCCGGCGCCGGCAGCGGGCCGCGGGAGTTGCTGCCCTGCGGCACCAGCAGCTGCAGCTCGGCGACGCTGGGCAGCTGGTCCAGCGCGCAGCGCAGGTAGCGCACCCGGCAGGCGGACAGCACGGCATGCTTGATCTGCAGGCTGCGCGGCGTGACGCCACGCTCGCCTTCCAGGTCGATGGCGGCCAGCACCCGGCCGTTCGGGCTGCAGATCGCAAAGGTCACGTGCGAGGCGCCCAGCAGGTCGAACCAGTAGCGCACTTCCTTGGCCTCGGTCGGCTGGCAAAAGCGCACCAGCGGCAGCTTGGACAGCACGATGTGGTGCGGCAGGGCCTCGCGCAGCAGGCGGAACACGCGGCGCTCATCGGCCGTGAACACCGGCCGGGCGGTAAGCGACCACTCTCCGGGCAGCCCTTTGTTCGCGTAGGCCGGGCGGCGCAACGCCCAGACCAGGCAGATCGCCAGGCCCAGAACGCACACAGCCAGCGCTGCGATCCAATAGATGGCGTACGGCATGTCCCTCGGGGAGTTCGGCGTGATCGCCGGCGGACTCGCGGCGCATTGGGAGTTCAATGTAGCGCAATCAGGTGACACGCCATTGCTCGGTATTCCGGATGCCCCCGGCCTTGGGGGGTGGGGCCCGCCGGGCCGGATTCACTCCTTGGCGGCGCGCCCCGATGCATCGAAATGGGCCTTCACCTCGGCCACGCTGTCGACGAACCCGCTCAGCACCTGGGCCTGGCGCTTGAGCTGGAAATCCAGCTCGCCGAGATGGCGTTCCAGCGCCTGCTCGACCTGCGAGCCGAAGCTGTCCGGCGGCAGGCGCAGCCACGCCGCGGATTCGCCGCCGTCGCGCTCGACGATGGCGCCGGCCGCCGCGGCGATGCGCAGCATCGGGCGGTTCTCGCTGAGAGCATGGATGAAGAGGGTGTCGATGCCGCGGTTGCGCGCATGCAGGGCGGCGGCGTCGAACAGGCGCCGGCCCAGCCCGCGGCTGCGCGACTGCGGCAGCACCGACACGCCGAACTCGGCCCTGGTCCGGCCCGGCTCGCTCGACGGCAGGCCGTAGGCCAGGTGGGCCATGGCCACCAGCTGGAGGCGGCGGCTGAAGATGCCCAGCACCTCGTCGCGACCGAAGTCCAGGCCCTGTCTCTTATACACATCTCCGAGCCCACGAGACGGACTCCT
>CAXDTK010000443.1:0-3247 GCA_963992225.1 uncultured Comamonadaceae bacterium
CGCCGATGCGGCCCTTGCGGTGGATGTGGCCGGGCATGATGCCGATCTTGATCTCTTCCGGCGTGATGAGGCCGGGGCAGTTGGGGCCCAGCAGCAGCGTGCGCTTGCCGCCGGCGGCTTCCTTGGCCTTCATCTTGTTGCGCACTTCCAGCATGTCGCGGACGGGAATGCCTTCCGTGATGCAGATGGCCAGGTCCAGGTCGGCCTCGACGGCTTCCCAGATGGCGGCGGCAGCGCCGGCGGGCGGCACGTAGATGACGGACACGGTCGCGCCGGTCTGGCCAGCGGCTTCCTTGACGGTCGCGTAGATGGGAATCTCGGAGAACTTCTCACCGGCCTTCTTGGGGTTCACGCCCGCAACGAAGGCGTTCTTGCCGTTGGCATAGGCCTGGCAGCCCAGCGTGTGGAACTGGCCGGTCTTGCCGGTGATGCCCTGGGTGATGACCTTGGTGTCTTTGTTGATGTAGATCGACATGGTGTGGAACTCCTGGGCTTACTTGACGGCGGCGACGATCTTGGTGGCCGCTTCGGCCATCGTGTCGGCGGCGATGATGGGCAGGCCGGATTCGGCCAGCATCTTCTTGCCCAGTTCTTCGTTGGTGCCCTTCATGCGCACGACCAGCGGCACGCTCAGGTTCACGGCCTTGCAGGCGGTGATGACGCCCTCGGCGATGGTGTCGCACTTCATGATGCCGCCGAAGATGTTGACCAGGATGCCCTTCACTTCCGGGTTCTTCAGCATGATCTTGAAGGCTTCGGTGACCTTCTCGGCCGTGGCGCCGCCGCCGACGTCCAGGAAGTTGGCCGGCTCGCCGCCGAACAGCTTGATGGTGTCCATCGTGGCCATGGCCAGGCCGGCGCCGTTCACCAGGCAGCCGATGTTGCCGTCCAGCGAGATGTAGGCGAGGTCAAACTTGGAGGCTTCGACTTCGGCCGGATCTTCTTCGTCCAGGTCGCGGTAGGCGACGATCTCGGGGTGGCGGAACAGCGCGTTGGCGTCGAAGTTGAACTTCGCGTCCAGCGCCATCAGATTGCCCTTGGAATCGCAGTTCAGCGGGTTGATTTCAACCAGCGATGCGTCCGTGTCCATGTAGCACTTGTAGAGCTTGGCGAAGATGTCGACGGCCTGGTCGACGGAGCCGCCGGTCAGGCCGATGGCGCCGGCGATCTTGCGCGACTGGGCTTCGGTCAGGCCGGTCAGCGGGTCGATCATCTCGGTGATGATCTTCTCGGGCGTGCTGTGGGCCACCTCTTCGATGTCCATGCCGCCTTCGCTCGACGCGATGAAGGCGACCTTCTGCGTGCCGCGGTCGGTGACCAGCGAGACGTAGAGCTCGTTCTTGATGTCGGCGCCGTCTTCGATGTAGAGGCGGCGCACCTTCTGGCCTTCGGGGCCGGTCTGGTGGGTCTTGAGCTGCATGCCCAGGATGGCCTCGGCCTTTTCCTTCAGGTCATCCATGCTCTTGGCGACCTTGACGCCGCCGCCCTTGCCGCGGCCGCCGGCGTGGATCTGGGCCTTGACGACCCAGACCGGTCCGCCGAGCTTCTGGGCGGCCTCGACGGCCTCCTGCACGGTGAAGGCCGGGATGCCGCGCGGCACCGGCACGCCGAACTGGCGCAGGATTTCTTTGCCCTGGTATTCGTGGATTTTCATGGCTGGGTCTTTCGGGTCGGGGAGTCAGGATTCGGAAACGACGGGCTCGTGGGCCACGTGCCACCGCGGGTAGAAGCGGGCCACCGTGCCGCCGTCGCGGCGCAGTGCATGGCAGCGGTCGAGCTGGAACGGCGGGTTGCCGGCGGCGTCGCCCTCGCGGGTGTCGATCACCGAGCCGGCCATGGCCTGGATGACGGCCGTCGGCAGGATCTGGCACAGCTCGGTCAGGTGGGTGCAGCCGCGCGTGCTGCCGAGCCGCTCGATGACGGCGTGGCGGAAGCCCTTCATCAGGTTCAGGCCGATGAGCTGCGCATACGCGTTACCGTGGACATCGCAGGCGCCGGGATAGGGCATCCAGCGCGTGTCGGAGCAGGCCGCGGTGACCGTCAGGCTGCTGTCGACGGTCAGGTGCAGATGCATTTCATGGATGGGCTCGCCGGCCCGGCGGGTCTCGCCCGCCAGCGGCACGTCATGCGACTTGGTGTCGATGAGGCTGGCTTCGACATCGAACAGCCCGTCATCACGCGCGAACACCTGCACATCGAGGGCGCGGCGGTGAAGCGGGCGGCGCTGGACGGGCGTTTCGGTGACGGGCATGGGTGGGGGCTGGCGACGCAACCCGGCTCGGGGAGCCGGGACGGGGCGGTTGGATGGCGACAAGCACCGCCAACCCGAGAAATCACGGGCCAGGGCGCCCAGCGGCGACCGCCGTTTTGAGCAGGCGGCAATGTAGCACGCGTCTCTTTTACGGGGCTGACGCAGGTCAGGACGGCGGCGCCCGGCCTCAGTCGCTGCTGCGCAGCAGCCGGCGGACCACATCCGCCGCGAACCCGCGGGCCAGCAGGAAGCGGGTCTGGCGCGCCCGCTCCGCCGGCTCGGGGGCCGGCTCGGGGCCGAAGCGCTTGACCCAGACCTCGCGGGCCCGGTCCAGTTCGCTGGCACGCAGCGCGGCCTGCTGGTCGGCATCCAGCCGCAGGCCGTGCTGCGCCAGTTCCTGCTGGATGCGCTGCGCGCCGAAGCGGCCGGCACGCAGGTGCAGACGAGACGCGACAAAGCGGCTTTCGTCCAGGTAGCCGTCCCGGGCCAGGCTGTCCAGCAGCGCCTCGACCTCGTTCTCGCGTGCCGACACGGTGTCGATGGCGTCGTCGCCCGTATCCGCGGGGTCGGCCTGCATGGCCCGGCTTTGCGCGCCGGGGCCAGCCTCAGCTTCGGCCTGCCGCCGCCCTGCCGCATGGCCACGGGCCGCAGCTGCCTGCCGCGCGCGCTGCTGCTCGATGCGCAACAGCTTGCGCTTCAGCTCCGCGCGGCTTTGTTCGCGCTGGGCCAGCAACCCGATGGCCCTGGCCTTCAGCGACAGCGGCTCGCGTGCCATGGCGCGGCGGCCTTACTCCTCCGTCGGCGCGCTCAGCAGCGCGACGCCCAGCGATTCACGGATCTTGTTCTCGATCTCGCGGGCCACGTCGGGGTTCTCGCGCAGGAACTCGCGGGCGTTGTCCTTGCCCTGGCCGATCTTCTCGCCCTGGTAGGCGTACCAGGAGCCGGACTTCTCGACGATCTTGGCGATGACGCCCATGTCGATGATCTCGCCCTCGC
>CAXDTK010000444.1:0-3226 GCA_963992225.1 uncultured Comamonadaceae bacterium
ACGCCAGGCCCGCCAGCCCCCGGCCGACACCCACCAGACGACGCAGCGCAACGTCTACATCGTGCCCACGCTGGCCGGCCTGGCGTTCTGCGGCACGCTGGGCGTGCTGCTGCTGGCCAGCATCAACGAGCAGCTCAGCCTGGGCTATGCGCTGACCTTCGCGCTGACCGGCGCGGGCCTGGCGTCCATGCACACCACGCACGGCAACCTGCGCGGCCTGCAGATGGACCTGAAGGCGCCCGGCCACGACGGCCGCGGCGTGCATGCCGGCGACGACTACGCGCTGGAGCTGCGGCTGCACAACCCCGGCGGCGCCCGCTTCGGCATCGCCGTCAGCGCCCAGCTGGACGACGGCCCCACCGAGCCGGCCTGGGTGGACGTGCCGGCGCTGGGCCACGCGGTGCTGACGCTGCGCCTGCCGGCGCGCCGGCGCGGCCTGCACGAGCTGCCCCGGCTGGTCATCTCGACCCGCTTCCCGCTGGGCTTCTTCCGCGCCTGGAGCTACTGGCGGCCGGCCAGCCGGGTGTGGATCTACCCCAGGCCCGAGGAGGTGCTGGCGCCCTTCCCGGCCCAGGCCGAGGCCGGCGCGGGCGACCTGGCCGCCACGCGCACGGCCCAGACCGGCAGCGACTTCTCCGGCGTGCGCAGCTACCGGCGCGGCGATTCGCTGAAGCAGATCCTGTGGCGCAAGTCGGCGCTCGCGCTGGACCAGGGGCTGCCGCTGTGGGTGCGCGAGACCGAAGCGCCGCTGGCCCAGGACCTGTGGCTGGACTGGCGCGACACGCAGGGCCGCGACGTCGAGGCGCGGCTGTCGCGCCTGACCGCCTGGGTGCTGGCCGCCGAGCGCGCCGGCCAGCCCTATGGCCTGCGCTTGGCCGGGCAGGAGCTGGCGCCCGGGCTGGGCGCCCTCCACCGCCAGGCCTGCCTGGAGCTGCTGGCGGGGTTCCCGGCATGAGCGCCGCGCCGGGCCGCCCCCAGCAAGCGCGCTCCCGCCGGGCGGGACGGGCCGCAGGCCCCAGGGTGCTCCCATGAGCGCCCGCAGCGCCCTCGGGGCCGCCTGGGCCCGCCTGCCCCGCGACACCCGCGACAGCTTCTTCCTGCTGGGCGTCATCACGGCCGTCGTCGCGCCGCATGCCGGCCACCTGCCCTGGTGGAGCACGCTGTTGACCGCCGTCATGCTGGGCTGGCGCGGCTGGCTGGCCTGGCGCCAGCGGCCGCTGCCCGGGCGCTGGTGGCTGGTGGCGGTGGTGGTGGTCTACACGGCGCTGACCTGGCTGACCTTCCGCACACTGGTGGGCCGCGAGGCCGGCATCACGCTGCTGGTCATGCTGATGGCGCTCAAGACGCTGGAGCTGCGCGCGCGGCGCGACGCCTTCGTGGTGTTCTTCCTCGGCTTCTTCCTGGTGCTGACGCAGTTCCTGTACTCGCAGTCGCTGCTGACCGCGCTGGGCGCGCTGCTGTCGCTGTGGGGGCTGCTGGCGGCGGTGGTGCTGGCGCAGATGCCCACCGGGGTGCCGAGCATCGCCATCGCGGCGCGCCGCGCGGCCGGCACCACGGCGCTGGGGCTGCCGGTGATGGTGCTGCTGTTCGTGCTGTTCCCGCGCATCGCGCCGCTGTGGGGCGTGCCGACCGAAAGCATCGGCCGCACCGGCCTGTCCAACCAGCTCGAGTTCGGCGCGATGAACGAGATCGCCAACGACGACAGCGTCGCGATGCGGCTGCGCTTCCTGGACGGCAGCCGGCCGCCGGCGCCCGAGCAGCGCTACTTCCGCGGCCCGGTGCTGACCCGCTTCGACGGCAAGACCTGGCGCGCGCCGGACCCGCGCGCCGTCGGCAGCTGGCTGCGCGGCCGCGACGACCTGACGCTGGCCGGCACGCCGCTGCGCTACGAGATCACGATGGAGCCGTTGCGCATCCCCGTGCTGCCGCTGCTGGAGATGAGCCCGGGCGTCACCGGCACCGAGCTGCCGCTGCCCGACCTGACGCTGACCCGCGGCCCCGAGCTGCAGTGGCTGTCGCCCCGCCCCATCACCGAGCGGCTGCGGCTGGCCGCCACCGCCCACCTCGACTGGCAGGCCGGCCAGCGCCTGAACCGGCTGGAGCGGCAGAGCCAGCTGGACCTGCCCGCCGGCCGCAACCCGCGCAGCCTGGCCTGGGCCAACGCACTGGCGCGGCAACCCGCCTTCGCCGGACTGGCCCCGGGCCCGCGCGCCGAGGCGCTGGCCGCCGCGCTGCTGGACCATGTGCGGCGCAACGACTACCTCTACACGCTGTCGCCGGGCCGCTACGGCGAGGACTCGCCGCATGTCATCGACGAGTTCTGGCTGGACCGCCGGCTGGGCTTCTGCGAGCACTTCGCGTCGGCCTTCGTCGTGCTGATGCGCGCGATGGACGTGCCGGCGCGCATCGTCACCGGCTTCCAGGGCTGGGACGCCGAGCCCCAGGACGGCTACCTGGTGGTGCGCAACGCCAACGCGCATGCCTGGGCCGAGTTCTGGGTCGAGGGCCGCGGCTGGGTGCGCAGCGACCCGACGGCCGCGGTGGCGCCCAACCGCGTCATCCAGGGCCTGGCGCTACAGCCCGCGCCGGGCGCCTACAACGTGCTGGGCCAGCTCAACCCGACGCTGTGGCGCGCGCTGCGCAACGGCTGGGAGACCGTCAACAACCGCTGGCAGCAGCTGGTGCTGAACTACTCGCGCCAGAACCAGTTCGACCTGCTGAAGAAGATGGGCTTCGAGCAGCCGGACTGGGCCGCGCTGGGCCAGGCGCTGGCCGGCTTCATCCTCGCCGCCGCGCTGGCCGGCGCCGGCTGGATACGCTGGAGCAGCCGCCCGCACGACGCCTGGAGCCGGCTGCGGCTGCGCCTGCAGGCGCGGCTGGCCGCGGCCGGCGTCGACGCGCCGCTGCACGAAAGCCCCGCGCAATGGGCCGAGCGCCTGCGGCAGCGCCACGGTGCGGCGGCGGCCGCGGCCTGCGACTGGCTGCAGCAGCTGCAGGCCGCCCGCTATGGCCGGGACGGCGGGCCGGCCCGGCCGCTGCCCGCCCCGGCCTGGGCGGCGTTCAGGCGGGCGATGGCCGCGCTGCGCTGAGGGCTGGGGGTGAAACTTCACCGGCCCCGCAGCGGGCGCGCGGGCCACACTGCCTGCCCATGACCACCCGCTCCCCTCACTGCCCGCTGGCCCTGTCTCTTATACACATCTGACGCTGCCGACGAAGGCTTAGGTGT
>CAXDTK010000445.1:0-3169 GCA_963992225.1 uncultured Comamonadaceae bacterium
TACACCTAAGCCTTCGTCGGCAGCGTCAGATGTGTATAAGAGACAGAGCTGGGGGTGGCCGAGCCCAGCGTCTTCGCCGCGTTCTCGGCAGCGCTGGTCGTGTCGGCGCTGGTGGGGCCGCACAGCGGCCGGCGCATCGACCGCTGGGGCGGCCGGCCGGTGCTGATGGCCACCAGCGCGCTGTTCGCGCTGGGGCTGGCCGCCATGGCGCTCGCGCAGGGGCCGCTGGGCCTGTTCGGGGCCTGGCTGCTGATGGGGGTCGCGATGGGGGCCGGCCTGTACGAGGCCGCGTTCGCATCGCTGGTGCGGCTGTACGGCGCCGACGCGCGCGGCGCCATCACCGGCATCACGCTGATCGCCGGCTTCGCCAGCACGGTGGGCTGGCCGCTGACGGCCGCGCTGGAGCAGGCCTATGGCTGGCGCGGCGCCTGCGGGGCGTGGGCCGGGCTGCACCTCCTGGTGGGCCTGCCGTTGAACGCCTGGCTGCCACGCGCCGCATGCGCTGGCGCCGCCCCATCGACCTGCCACGCGGCCGGCCCGGCACCGCCGCCCGCCGCAGCCCCCTGGCCCACCGCGGCGCTGCTGGCCTGGGTGTTCGCGGTGACCTGGTTCATCAGCACCGCCATGGCCGCGCACCTGCCGCGCCTGCTGGGCGCCGTGGGGGCCGCTCCCGCCGCCGTCGTGTTGATGGGCGCGCTGCTGGGCCCGGCCCAGGTGGCAGGCCGGCTGCTGGAGTTCGGCGCGCTGCGGCATGTGCATCCGCTGCACTCGGCCCGGCTGGCCGCCCTGCTGCACCCGCTGGGCGCCGCGCTGCTGGCCCTGCTGGGCGGCCCCGCGGCTGCGGCCTTCGCGCTGCTGCACGGCGCCGGCAACGGCATCCTGACGATCGCCAAGGGCACCTTGCCGCTGGCCCTGTTCGGCCCCGCGGGCTATGGCCACCGGCAAGGCCTGCTGATGCTGCCCGCGCGGCTGGGGCAAGCCCTGGCACCGTGGTGGTTCGGGCTGCTGCTGGCCGAGCTGGGCGCGGGCGTGCTGTGGGTCTCGGCCGGCCTGGCGCTCAGCGCGCTGGGGGCGCTGCTGGCCATCCGGGTGCCGCCACAGCGGCCGAAACCGGCCGAAACGAAAAAGCCCGCACGAGGCGGGCTTTCAAGGCCTTGATCCACAAGGCGTTCTGGCGGAGAGGGAGGGATTCGAACCCTCGGTACGGGGATACCGTACGCCTGATTTCGAGCGCGGCATGCCATGCCTGCACGGTCCGCCTTCCCAGGGAGCGAGCCTGTGCATGAAGGGCTGGAAGTGCCGTTTTTGCCCCAGTTGCGCCAGATTCCCCCGCACAACCCAGGGGCCACGGACACCGGCTCAACCGGTGCGCGCCGCCGCATCTGGCACAGTCGTTCACAGCTCGGCCACCGTGTCGGGCCAGTCGCCCTCCTCCTCGCGGCCCCTGAACAGCAGCCGAGTCCACGCGAGATACCAGGGCACCTCCCTGCCATTGATCGGCTTGTAGCTATGCACGCGCAGGCCGAAGGTGCTGTCCCACTGGGCGACGAGGACGTGCGGCACCCAGCGCGGCCGGAACCGGCTGGGCCTCACCATCAGGTACGGCTCGCGCTGCTCCGGCATGCCGTCGCGGACCCAGGCGCGCAAGCGGGCCGCGTAGGTCCAGAGCGCCCAGATGATGCAGTTGGACCGCACGGCATCACCTCGGCCAGGCGCTGATCAGCGCGGCATGCCTGGCCCGGCAGTCTGCCGCGGCGGCCTCGCGCGCGGCCACGACCTCGACCAGCTCGCCCAGCAGCATGTCGCCCGCCGGGTAGGCCGGGCCGGCGACGCACGCGGCAGTCAGCGCTGGCGGCGGCGGGTCGATGGGCCTAGTAGTCGGTGCCGGCGTCGCGCAGCCGGCCGACAACAGCAGCAGGCACGGCCACGTCACCCAGGCGCAGACCAGGCGCAGATGCCCCGAGCTGGCGGCAGATTGGGGCACTGAGCGCATTTCGGACCTCCGGTGATGCTGGGGTGGCCCGGCGAGCCGCGGCGGCTCTGCGGGCCTGGTAGTCGGCATCGGCCGCCCGAGCGCGCAGCCGGTCGGACTCGCGCAGCGCGTCGGCCGCAGCCTGGGCCTCGCGGGCCTGCTTGTCCCATCGGGCCTGCACGCTCTGCGCGCCGTGCCGGTAGCCGTAGCCGGCGGCCAGCACCAGGGCCAGCGCGACGCCGCCGAGCTTGAGCGCGAGCGGGCTGATCACGCCACGCCCCGGCTGTATGTCACGGGCAGCCCAGGCATGAAATGCGCCGTCAGCACCTCCCCGCGGGGTTTGCCGGGCACGAAGCTGATGTGCACCCAGGTGCCCTCGAAGATCAACTGATCGAAGCGCAGCTCGGGCGCGTGCGTCATGAGGTGGCGGGCGATGGAGCGCGGCGTACCGAAGCCCGGCGCAATGAAGTCAGCCGCCAGGCCCTGGCAGTGCTGACTGGCAGCAGAGCCGCCGACGGCACGGTTGACGGCCGGCGAGCGGAAGCCGCTGGTGATCTGCACCGGGCCGCCCAGCAGGTTGCGCACGCGCTCCATGCCGGGCGCCAGCAGCTGGCGGATGTTGGCCAGCTCAGCCGGGCCGGGCCGGTTGTCCAGGCCGGCGCGCGTGGCGCTGTCGGACCTCAAGAATTCCGACAGCCAGAAGAAGCTGCCCAGGCGCTCGTCAGGCATGGGGCGCCCCCTTGTCCGTCGGCACGCCGAAGCGCTTTTGTGCAAACTCCTCGAACACGCTGATGGCCCGCGTGCCCATGTGGCCGGCGATGCCCGTGAGCGCGGCGGTCATGAGCGGCGGCGCGCTGCTCCACTCGCAGAGCCAGAAGGCCAGCAGGCCGGCGAAGGCGCTGGTGCACAGCTCGCCCACCAGCTGCATGACGTTCCAGAGCTGCGCGTCGCCGCGCCGCACCTTGGCCAGCCAGCTGACCAGGCCGCCCAGCAGCGCTACGGCCAGGGTGAAGCCGTACTGCTTGAGCGAGTAGTCGAGCGGGCCCTTGGCGTCGGCCCGCGCGAACAGCGGGGCCAGCAGCACGACGGCCACGATGATGAGAAAAAGGATGCGCATGCGTGGCCTTTCAGGACGCGGGAGGGGAAGGAAGGCTGTCTCTTATACACATCTGACGCTGCCGACGAAGGCTTAGGTGT
>CAXDTK010000446.1:0-3168 GCA_963992225.1 uncultured Comamonadaceae bacterium
TAGGAGTCCGTCTCGTGGGCTCGGAGATGTGTATAAGAGACAGCTTTAGAGGGACTCGGCACAGGCGTTTGCCCTCAGCATTGCGCTCTCAGGCCCTGGCTAGAATGACTCGATTGTAGTGAGCAAACTCTGAGCAACGTGACCGAACCCAGTACCTGGATGTGCCTGATCTGCGGATGGATCTATGACGAGGCAACCGGCGACCCCGAGCATGGCATTCCCCCCGGCACCCTTTGGGCGGACGTGGACATGAACTGGACCTGCCCCGACTGCGGTGCCCGCAAGGAAGATTTCGAGATGGTGCGCATCTGACGGGACCCTTGCCGGCCTGGCCCCTGAGCTGAAGTCCAGAGGAGACGACGTTTGAACGAGCAAGTTTCCAGCGCGGGCCCGACCCGCATCCTGGTCATCGACGACAGCAACACGATCCGCCGCAGCGCGGAGATCTTCCTGAAGCAGGGCGGCCATGAGGTGGCGCTGGCGGAGGACGGCTTCGACGCGCTGGCCAAGCTGGGCGACTTCCATCCTGACCTCGTGTTCTGCGACATCCTGATGCCCCGCCTCGATGGCTACCAGACCTGCGCCATCATCAAGCGCAACCCGGAGTTCTCGGGAGTGCCGGTGATCATGCTGTCGTCGAAAGACGGCCTCTTCGACAAGGCCCGCGGGCGCATGGTGGGCTCGCAGGACTACCTGACCAAGCCCTTCACGAAGGACCAGTTGCTGCAAGCGGTGCTTCAGCACCGCCCCTGAAGCCCCAACAAGCGAATTGCCCGAGCGAGACCATTGCCATGAGCATCCACAACATCCTGCTGGTTGACGATTCCAAGACGGAACTGCACGCCTTGTCCGAAATGCTGGTCAAGCGCGGCTACAGCGTGCGCACCGCCGAGAACGGCGAAGAGGCGATGAAGCGCCTGGCCGAGGCCAAGCCGGACCTGATCCTGATGGACGTCGTCATGCCCGGCCAGAACGGTTTCCAGCTGACGCGCGCGATCACGCGCGACGAGCGCTACCTCGGCGTGCCCGTCATCATGTGCACGAGCAAGGGCCAGGAGACCGACAAGGTCTGGGGCATGCGCCAGGGCGCCAGCGACTACGTCGTCAAGCCCGTCAAGGCCGAGGAACTGCTCGCCAAGATCAAGGCCCTGGGCTGACATGGCCAACCGAACCGCCCTGCGGGAGCTGCAGCAGCGCCTGGCCGAGCGCATGCAGGCGGCGCGCGAGCAGACGCTGATCGCGAGCTGGCTGGCCGTGGAATGCGCGGGCGTGGGCCTGCTGTTCTCGCTGAAGCAGGCCAGCGAAATCTTCGCGCCGGTGCCCATCAAGCCGGTGCCCTATGCCAAGCCCTGGCTGGCCGGTGTGGCCAACCTGCGCGGCGGCCTGTTCACCGTCGTCGACCTGGCGGTCTACCTCGGCCTGCGCGAGCCATCGCTGAACCGCGCGGCGGCACCGCAGGCCCGGCTGGTGTCGCTGGGCACCGAGCTGAACCTCAATTGCGCGCTGCTGGTGGACCGGCTGGCCGGCCTGCGCAGCGACGAGCAGCTGCCGCTGGTGGGCGAGCAGCCCGCCGGCCCGCGGCCGCGCTTTGCCGGCGCGCTGCGCCGCGACGAGTTCGGCCGCCACTGGCAGGAAATCAATCTTGAAGCGCTGTCGAGGCAGGAGAACTTCCTGCACATCGTCGCGTGACGTGCGTGATGGCTTCCATGGTCCGCGCCCGGCGTGCGGACATCGCAAACACTGAAGAACGAGGGTGAGATGAGCCTGCTGGACAAGATCAGGGGAAAGTCCGAAGCCGATGAGCTGCCGCCGCCGCGCGAAGGTGTCGACACGACCATCGATTCGCAGGGCGCCGCGTTCGACGCGACGCGCGCGGGCGACACGCTGGCCGGCGCACAGATGTCGGAGCGGGCTGCGGCCGGCTCGTCTGACGAGATGCCGTCCATCATCTCGCCGGCCGTGCCGACCGAGCCGGGCGCCAACAGCGAGTTCCCGTCCAGCTCCATGAACTTCGCGCCGACCACGCAGGCGGCCGACCCCACGCTGTTCGCCGCCGCGCCGGCCACCGGCGCCGAGAAGATCGGCGACCTGTTCGGCCGTCACCGCCAGCGCGTGCTGACGGCGCTGGTCGTGCTGGGCCTGGTGGGCACGGCCACGTCGGTGGGCCTGGTGCTGGTCAGCTCCAACCGCAGCGCCGCGCAGGTGCGTGCCACCGGTCAGGCGCTGATGCACTCGCAGCGCATGGCCAAGTCGGTGTCCGCCGCGCTGGTCGGCAACCCGGCGGCCTTCGCGGAACTGAAGGAGTCGGTCGGCACGCTGAACGACGTCGTCACCAACCTGCGCACCGGCGAGGGCCCGCTGGCCGTGGCCCCCGCGGGCGTCCAGCCCACGCTGGAGACGCTCAAGCCGCTGGTCGAGCGCGCCGAGAAGAACGGCAAGGTCGTGCAGGCGCAGGAAAAGATCCTGACCCAGGTCGGCCAGGCGCTGCGCGCCATCAACCGCCAGTCCAGCGACCTGCTCGAAAGCGCCGAGGCGGTGTCGTCGCAGGCGCTGCAGATCGGCTCGTCCGCCGGCGAGGTGTCGGCGGTGGGCCAGCTGGTGATGCTGACGCAGCGCATCGGCAAGAGCGCCAACGAGTTCCTGACGCAGGAAGGCGTCAGCCCCGAGGCGGTGTTCCTGCTGGGCAAGGACCTGAACTCCTTCAAGCTCATCACCGAGGCGCTGATCAACGGCAGCCCCGAGCTGCGCCTGAACGCGGCACGCGACCCGCAGCTCAAGGAACGCCTGCAGACGCTGCTCAAGCAGTACGAGCAGACCCGCACCCAGGCCTCCGCGATTCTGGGCAACCTGCAGGGCCTGGTGTCGGCGCGCGAAGCGCAGACGGCCATCCTGAACGACTCCGAGCCGCTGCGCAAAGGCCTGGAGCAGGCCGCGTCCGACCTCGAGAAGTCCGGCGGTGCCGGCTGGGGCCTGTTCACGCTGATGGGCCTGTCGCTGATCGCCCTGGTGGCCGGCGCCTACGGCTTCCTGCGGCTCTACGTGGCCGACCAGTCGGAACGTGCCGCGCTTGCCGATGCGCAGCGCCGCGAGGCCGAGGCGCAGGAGCAGGAGGCCAAGCGCGTCAACGACGCCAACCAGGCGGCCATTCTGCGGCTGATGAACGAACTG
>CAXDTK010000447.1:0-3142 GCA_963992225.1 uncultured Comamonadaceae bacterium
CCCCGGAGGAGATCGCGCGGCGTGTGGCCGAGGTGTCGGCCGCCGAAACCGCGTTTTCCAGCGCGTTCGCGGCCCGCGACGTGGCGGCATTCCGCGGATTCCTCGCGGCCGACACGATCTGGATGGGTCAGGCGCCGCTGCATGGGCCGGACGCGGTGATGGCGGCCTGGAACGGCTGGCTGACTTCGCCCAAGCCGCCATTCAGCTGGGGACCCGACCTGGTGCTGGTGCTGCCCAGCGGCGACCTGGCCCGCACCACGGGGCCGGTGGCGGGTCCGGACGGCAGGCAGGTCGGCCGCTTCCAGTCGACATGGCGGCGCAAGGCGGCTGGCGGCTGGGAGATCGTCTTCGACTTCGGGACCTGAGCCGGAGCGGTCAGCGTGGCGGGACGAGCTGGATCTCGAACAGCCGCGGCCACAGCTTGCCGGTGACGAACAACCGCTTGCCGGCGGCGTCGTAGGCGATGCCGTTGAGCACGTCATCGCTGCCGGTGCGCTGGCTGGCGGGCAGCAGGCCGCCGAGGTCGACCCAGGCCACGACGCGGCCGGTCCTGGGGTCGATGCGGGCGATGCGGTCGGTCTGCCAGACGTTGGCCCATACCTGGCCGTCCACCCATTCCAGCTCGTTGAGCTGGGCCAGCGGCCGGCCGTCGGTCGTCACGCGCAGACGGCGCAGCTCCTTGAACGTGAGCGGGTCCAGGAAGCGCAGCTCGGGCGTGCCGTCGCTCATGATGAGCTCGCGGTCGTTGTGCGTCAGGCCCCAGCCCTCGCCGGGGTAGCTGAACTTGCGCCACAGCTTGAAGGTCTTGAGGTCCAGCACGAAGGCGGTGCCCTGCTGCCAGGTCAGGCCGATGAGGCGGTCGCCCCAGCGCGTGATGCCCTCGCCGAACACCTCGGGCGGCAGCGCCACGGCCTGCACGACGCGGCCGGTCTCGATCTCCACCTTGCGGATGCTGGAGCGGCCCTGCAGGCCGGTGCCCTCGTACAGGAAGCCGTCGTGGAAGAACAGCCCTTGCGTGAACGCGTCGGGGTCGTGCGGGTGGCTGCGCACCACCTTGTAGCCGTGCACGGGCAGGCCCGGCGCGGCCCAGGCGGCGGGGGCGGCCAGGCAGGCGCCCAGCGCCAGCACCTGGCGGCGTGAGAGGCCCGGCGCGGGCAGGGCAGATGAGGCGAACGGATGCATGGCCGCCAGCCTAGCCCAAGCCGGCCGGGTTGCCGGCCTGTCGTCGCGCGTCAACGGCTGTGCGAGGTCAGGCGCGCCAGCGGCGAGGCCGTGCTGACGCCCGGGGCCGCCGCGCTGGCGCCGCGCGCCGGCTTGGTGTCGTCGTCCTCGCCGCCCGACAGCGCGGCGATGCTGTCCGGGTTGCGCCGCATCGCGACGCCGACGGCCAGGATGTCGATGACCAGCAGGTGCAGGATGCGGCTGACCATGGGCAGGTGGGTGGCGATGTCCTCGACGTGGTCGACGATCAGCGTCAGGTCGGCCTTCTTGGCCAGCGGGCTCTGGCTGGCCGTGATGGCCACCACCTTGGCGCCGCGCTCCTGGGCCTTTTCGACGACCGCCAGCAGTTCCGGCAGCCGGCCGCCGCTGCTGATGACGACGGCCACGTCGCCCTCGCGCAGCACGTCGGCGGCCAGCAGCTGCAGGCGCGGATCGGTGTAGGCGCCGCAGGGCATGCCGAAGCGCAGGAACTTGAACTGCGCATCCTGGGCCACCACGCCGTAATGCCCGAGCGCGAAGAACTCGATGCGGTGCGCCGACAGCAGCATGTCGATGGCGCGGTCGATGGTGTCGCGGTTCAGGTGGCTGCGCACCTGCAGGATGGCGCTGGCGGTATTGCCCAGCACCTTGGCGCCCAGCTCCAGCATGGAGTCGTTGGTGTTGACCTGGGTGTGCGTGACCGGCACGGTGCCGGTCAGCCCGGAGGCCAGCCGCAGCTTGAAGTCCGACAGGCCCTCGCAGCCGAGGGACCGGCAGAAGCGGATGACGGTGGGCTGGCTGACGCCGGCGGCGCGGGCGATCTCGGCGATGGGGTCGTTCAGCACCGAGCGCGGCTGCGCCAGCACCAGGTCGGCCACGCGCAGCTCGGCCGGCGACAGCTCGCTGCGGGCGCGGCGGATCTGGCCCAGGATGGCCGAGCCGGGCGAGGCCTGCAGGTGGCGCAGCTGGTTCTCCAGGATGGCGGAGGCGCCCTTGAAGGTGGCGTGCTCGGCCGTGATGACGAAGGTGGGGATGGCCGACACGTAGTCGCGGAAGCGCCCCTTGTCCTCGAAGCGGGCGCGGAACGGGCTGCGGTCGAAGTACTCGCCCAGCCGCGGCACGATGCCGCCGCCGATGTAGATGCCGCCCAGCGAGCCCAGCGTGACGGCCAGGTTGGCGGCCGCCGTGCCCAGCAGGCCGCAGAACACCTCCAGCGTCTCCAGGCACAGCGCGTCGCCGTCCTCCAGCGCACGCTGCGTGATGGCGGGGGCTTGCAGGGGCGGCGTGTCGGTGCCGTGGCGGTGCGCCAGCGCGCGGTAGATCAGCTCGATGCCGGGGCCCGAGATCAGGCGCTCGTAGGACACATGGTCCTGGTCCAGCGCCTTCCACGCGAACTTGAGGATGTCCATCTCGCGCTCGTCGCGCGGGCCGAAGTTGACGTGGCCGCCCTCGGTGCCCAGCGCGATCCAGCCCTCGCCGGCCGGGATCAGCCCCGACACGCCCAGGCCCGTGCCCGCGCCCAGCAGGCCGATGACGCTGGGCCGCCGCGCCTGGCCGCCGCCCACCTGGCGCACGTCCACGTCGGCCAGCCGTGGCAGCGCCATCGCCAGCGCGGTGAAGTCGTTGACCACCACCAGCGTGTCCAGCCCGAGCCGCTGGCGCATCTCGTCGATGGAGAACTGCCAGTGGTAGTTGGTCATGCGCACCCGGTCGCCTTCGACCGGGTTGGCAATGGCGATGGCGGCATGCGCGATCTGCTGCGGGCCGCCATCCTGCCAGCTGAGCCCGGCCAGGTAGGCGCGCACCGCGGCATGGAAGTCCGCATGGTCGGCGCACCGCAGCGAGGCCATCTGCGTGAACTCGCCCGGACCGATTTCCAGGGTGAAGCGCGCATAGGTGCCGCCAATATCGGCAAGCAGACGTGGGCTGTCGAAGCGTGGCA
>CAXDTK010000448.1:0-3096 GCA_963992225.1 uncultured Comamonadaceae bacterium
AGATAGGAGTCCGTCTCGTGGGCTCGGAGATGTGTATAAGAGACAGGCGTGGCGTTGGGGTCGCTGGCGCCGGTGGAGATGCCCACCCGCGTGCGGTAGGGCCGGTCGCGCAGGTTGTTGACTTGCAGCATCAGCGACAGGCCCTTGAAGGCGCCCGACTCGAAGGCGTAGCCGAGCTGTGCGTCCAGGATGGTCTCGCCCTCGATCTTGCTCGGCACGTTCTCGCCGAAGGTGCCGCGCACGGTCGTCACGAACGCCGAGCGGTGGCGGCTGCCGACGCGGGCCGACAGGCCGTGGCGCTCGTAGTAGAGGGTGACGTTGGTGGCCACGCCCGACAGGCCGTCCAGCGGGTTGCTGATGTTGTTGTCCTCGTGCAGCGAGCTGCGCGTCTTGGCGTAGCTGAAGCTCACGCCGATGCCGTCCAGCGCCGGGCTGGCCAGCCCGCCGTCCAGCGAGCCGCTCAGCTCGGTGCCAGCGATCATGCCGCCGCTGCCGTTGGACTGCGTGTTGAGCCTGCCGATGTTGCTGATGGGCGTGTAGGTGGTCGGGTTGGGGAAGCCGGTGAAATCGAACGGGATGGACTGCGAGTAGACGAAGTTCTTGATGTTCTTGTGGAAGGCCGCCGCCGCGACATAGCTGCGCTTGCTGAAGTAATGCTCCACCGACAGGTCCACCGCGTCGGCACGCCAGGGCTCCAGCCTGGCATTGCCGCCGCTGGCCGACCAGGTGCGGTCGGTGCTGCTGACGCTGATGTTGGAGAAGCCGGCGCGCATGTCCTCCATGTTGGGCCGCGCCAGCACCTTGGCCAGGCCGAAGCGCAGCACCGTGCCGGGCGACAGGTCGGCCGACAGGTTCAGGCTGGGCAGCGTGTCGGTGTAGCTCGTGCCGCCGCTGGTCGGGTCGCTGGCATTGGTGCCGGGGTTCCACAGCAGGCCGTTGCTCCACTGCTTGGCATGCACCACGCGCAGTCCCAGGCTGCCGTGGATGGGCAGGCCCCAGTCGAACTCCAGGCCCAGCTTGGCGTGCGCGGCGGTGACCTTCTCGTGCACCGACCAGATGCGGCCCGGCGCCTGGTCGGCCGCGGCGGTCGCCGTGTCGTAGAGGCCCAGCACGCTGGGCAGGTCGAAATTGACCATGCGGATGTTGCTGCCGGCGAAGCCCAGGTCGGTGGGCTCGCGCAGCAGGTTGGCCGGCACGTTCACCGGCGCCCGGCCGTTCTTGAGGTTGTAGTAGACCTCGGTGCGGTTCATGGACTTGTCGCGCTCCGAATAGTCCACGCCGGCCTGGACGCTGCTGAGCCAGCTGTCGAACGAGCGCCCGGCCGTCAGCTTGAGCGCCTTGATCTCGTCGCGCACCTTGGGGAACTGGCTGCGGCCGTCGCGGCCCCAGTTCGCCGGGTCGGTCAGGTAGACGGCCGTGGGGTTGGCGAAGTCGAACGACGGCGCGAACGTGGAGCGGCCCTCGCCGGTGACGATCTGCGCCTGCCCCAGGCTGACCCGCGCCAGCGAGCCGGCCTGCACCTCGGCGTTCTGCTCGTCGCGCTTGGCCTTGGACCAGCTCAGGTCGCCCACCAGCTTCCAGTCGGCCAGCTGCAGCTCGTTGTTCCAGCCCAGCGCGCGGATGTCGTCCTGCCGCTTGTTGTAGGTGGTCAGCGCCACCGGCGTGGTGTTGTTGACCACGCCGCTGGTGACGATCTTGTCGCCGTTGACCACCGTGGTCTGCGCATTGCTCCAGCTGGCGCCGGACCAGACCGACATGTCCGACATCACCGTGCGGCGCGCCTCGGTCTGGTCGAACTTGGAGTAGTAGAGGTCCAGGGTGCTGTGGAAGCCGTTGCCGGGCTTGTACTCCAGCACCCCCATCAGGCCGTCGCGCTTCTGGCGCGACGAGGCGGCGCCCAGCTCGAAGCCCTGCAGCGCGACCGAATCGGTCGGCGTACCCGGCAGCGGCGAGCCCCAGTCGTTGGTGTTGGCCCACCACCAGCTCTTGTAGTGCTTCTCCTGGTTGGGCGAGTCCAGGTGCGCGAAGCCCACCGCGGCGCCCCAGGTGCGGTCGGCCGACTGCGTCACCCACGAGGCGCTGAGCCGGTTGCCGGTGCCGGAGATCTCCGGGTTCAGCGAGCCGTTGGAGTTGCGCTCCACGCGCGCACCCACCACCGCCTGCGGCGCGGCGAAGTCCAGCGGCCGCAGCGTCTTCATGTTGATGGTGCCCGACAGGCCCTGCGCCGACAGGCTGGCGTCGGGCGTCTTGTAGACCGTGGCGGCGTTGATCAGCTCCGACGGGAACTGGTCGTACTCCACCGAGCGGTTGTCGCCGGTGGAGACGATCTCGCGGCCGTTGAGCAGCGTGACGCCGTAGCGCGGCGCCATGCCGCGAATGCTGATCACGGAGGAGCGGCCCGCCACGCGCTGCGAGGTCAGCCCCGGCAGGCGCGAGATGGCATCGGCGATGGAGACGTCGGGCAGCTTGCCGATGTCCTCGGCCGAGATGGCCTCCACGATGGCGTCGGCATTGCGCTTGGTGCTGATCGACGACTCCAGGCTGGCGCGGAAGCCGCTGACCGTGACGGTGTCGAGCTTCTGCGCGTCACCGGCCGGCGCGGCCTGGGCCAGCGCCAGCAGCGGCGCGCCGAGCAGGCCGGCGCAGACCGCCGCGACCGGGCGCAGCCGCAGCCGGCGGGCGGACGAGCGGGGTGTGTGGGCGCGCATGGCGGCGCGCGGGGCGGGGTGGTTCTGCATGCTGTCTCCTGGTTCTGTCTTGTTCGCGAGGTCTGGATGGCGGCCTGCCGACGACCGGGCGAGGCCGTTGTCGTGCAGAATGGAACCGGTTCCAAACTCGGCGCAAATCTAATGCGCCGGTGTCGGCACTGTCAATCTCGTCCGCCCGGGGATTGACGTTTTTTTGTCTCAGCCACTACCGTCCGGGCCCCCACCCCACCCCAGCCCATGAAGCGCGCACCCCAGCGCCAGGCCGCGCGGCGCGCGCAGCTGCAGGGTTGCCCCCGACTGGTCCAGGGTCCCGTCGACCAGGTGGGCCTGCGCCTGGTCCCGGTTCGGTCCGGCCGAGACCATGCCCGTGCCCGATGCGCGGTAGGCC
>CAXDTK010000449.1:0-3093 GCA_963992225.1 uncultured Comamonadaceae bacterium
AGCAGCGCCCGCGTCGCGGGGTCGGCACTGCCGGCCAGTTCAATGGCAGCCGCCTTGCGCTGCGCGGCGTCGGTGGACGACAGCTTGGCGCCGGCGCCCAGTGCATTCAGTTGTCCGCGCAGCTTCGGATCACTCTCGGTGGCGAGCGCCTTCTCGAACAGCGGCAGCTTGGCCGCATCCGCATCGTCACGCAGCGTGGCCAGCGCCTTGGCGCGCACCTCAGGGTCCGCGGACAGCAGATCCAGCCCCGCCAGCGCCGCATCGATCTCGCGGCGCATGCGGTTGTTCAGCAGCGGTTCCTCCGCGTCGGCCGGCGCCTCGGCGCCCTCGGCGATGACGAGGGCCTGCCCGGCCTTCACCCGTACACGGCCGTCCTGCAACGCGCGCAGATAAGGCCCCAGCGAGGCATCGCCCGCCGCCAGCGCCTGTTGGATGGCGGCCACGCGGTCATCGCCCTCGCCCGCGGCAATGCGGTTGGCCAGCTCGGGCGGCAAGGCCCACGCCGACCAGCCGCTCAACGCCAGCAGGCATCCAAAAAGAAGTCGTTTGAACATGCGGACCCAAGCCAACGCAAACAAGTGCCGCGCGCAGCGCGCACGTCCCTCCAGCGGACGCCGTGGATCCGGCTCTGCCGGTCCACTGGCGTCGCCCCCTTGAGGGGGCCGCGGCTTTGCCGCGGTACGGGGTGGTCTTATTTGGCGGGCTCGTCCTTCTTGCCCTTGTTCTCGGGGATGTACGGACTCCACGGCTGGGCCTTGACCGGGCCGGGCGTCTTCCACACCACGTTGAACTGGCCGTCGCCCTTGACCTCGCCGATGAACACCGACTTGTGCAGGTGGTGGTTCTTCTCGTCCATCTTGGACGTGATGCCCGACGGCGCCGTGAAGGTCTGGCCGGCCATCGCGGCAATCACCTTGTCGGTGTCCGTGCTGCCGGCTTTCTTCACGGCTTGCGCCCACATGTTGATGCCGATGTAGGTGGCTTCCATCGGGTCGTTGGTCAGCGGCTTGTCCTTGTGGCCGGCAATGCCCTTGGCCTTGGCGTAGTCGCTCCACTTCTTGATGAAGGCGTCGTTGGCCGGCGCCTTGATGGACATGAAGTAGTTCCACGCGGCCAGGTGGCCCTGCAGCGGCTTGGTGTCCACGCCGCGCAGTTCTTCCTCACCCACCGAGAAGGCCACCACCGGCACGTCGGTCGCCTTCAGGCCCTGGTTGCCGAGCTCCTTGTAGAAGGGCACGTTGGAGTCGCCGTTGATCGTCGAGATCACCGCCGTCTTCTTGCCCTCGGCGGCGAACTTCTTGATCTTGGCAATGATGCTCTGGTAGTCGGCGTGGCCGAAGGGGGTGTAGTCCTCCATGATGTCCGCCTCGGGAATGCCCTTGGACTTCAGGAAGGCGCGCAGGATCTTGTTGGTGGTGCGCGGGTAGACATAGTCGGTGCCCAGCAGCACGAAGCGCTTGGCACCGCCACCGTCCTTGCTCATCAGGTACTCGACGGCGGGGATGGCCTGCTGGTTGGGCGCGGCGCCCGTGTAGAACACGTTCTTGCTCAGTTCCTCGCCCTCGTACTGCACGGGGTAGAACAGCAGCGAGTTGGTCTGCTCGAACACCGGCAGCACCGACTTGCGGCTGACCGAGGTCCAGCAGCCGAACACGACGGCGACCTTGTCCTGCGAGATGAGCTGCTTGGCCTTCTCGGCGAACAGCGGCCAGTTGGACGCCGGGTCCACCACCACCGGCTCCAGCTTCTTGCCCAGCAGGCCGCCCTTGGCGTTGATCTCGTCGATGGCCATCAGCACCGTGTCCTTGAGCACGGTTTCGGAAATGGCCATGGTGCCCGACAGCGAATGGAGCACGCCCACCTTGATGGTGTCGGCGGCATGGGCCAGCGGGGCGATGAAGGCAGCGGCGGCGGAAGCGGCAAGAGCCAGGGCGGAACGGCGAAGCATCGGGAGTCCTCCGGGGGAGTTGGGGTGAAGTTCGAGTAGCCTCCCTCTCCAGCGCAAGCCCCGTGCCAGGCCGTGCACTTCGTCACACCCGGTCACGCGCCCACAGCGCGCACGGTTACAGCCCATGACGGCCCCGCGCCGGTGCGCACCGCACCGGCGCCGTACCGCCGCGCGTGCGATTGCACTCAAACGGGCGGCCAGCGCCGCCGCGCGCCCCGTTTTGTGGCCGGGAAGCCCGCGCCCTCCGGCGAGCGGCCGCGATTCAGGCCGGCCGGATCACCCCGTCGCAGGCGCCGAAGCCGATGCGGCGGTAGCCGGGCTTCTGCGCATAGGCCCGCAGGCCGAGTTCGTCACCGTCCAGCAGGAAGCTGCGCGTCTCGCCGTTGGGCAGCGTGATGGGCTGCTTGCCGCCGGCGGTCAGCTCCAGCAGCGAGCCGGCTTCTTCGGGCGCGGGGCCGCTGATGGTGCCGGTGCCCAGCAGGTCGCCGGGCTGCAGGTTGCAGCCGTTGCTGGCATGGTGGGTCAGCATCTGCGCCAGCGACCAGTAGGCATGGCGCAGGTTGGAGCGCGACAGCCGCACCGGCTGTTCACAAGCGGGCGTCTTCAGCCACACCTCCATCTCGATGTCGAAGGCCGCATTAGCGCGGTGGGCCGGCGAGTCCAGGTAGGGCAGCGGCTGGGGGTCCCCCTCGGGGCGCGTGAACGGGATGCGGAACGGCGCCAGCGCCTCCATCGTGACGATCCACGGCGAGATGGTGGTGGCGAAGTTCTTGGCCAGGAAGGGGCCCAGCGGCTGGTACTCCCAGGGCTGGATGTCGCGCGCGCTCCAGTCGTTGAGCAGGGTCAGGCCGAAGGCGTGTTCATCGGCCTCGTCGATGGAAAAGGGCTCGCCCAGCGCATTGCCGGGGCCGACGAACAGGCCCAGCTCCAGCTCGCAGTCGATGCGGGCGCTGGGCTTGAAGACGGGCGCCTCGGCATCCGGCGGCTTGACCTGGCCCTTGGGCCGGCGCAGCGGCGTGCCGCTGACGACGATGGAGCTGCTGCGGCCGTGGTAGCCGATGGGCACCCACTGGTAGTTGGGCAGCAGCGGGTTGTCCGGCCGGAACAGCTTGCCCACCGCGCGGGCGTGGTGGATGCCGGTGTAG
>CAXDTK010000450.1:0-3071 GCA_963992225.1 uncultured Comamonadaceae bacterium
CACCTAAGCCTTCGTCGGCAGCGTCAGATGTGTATAAGAGACAGGCTCATGGTGGGGCTCTCGATCAGCAGGCGGTCAGCCACTCGGCGTACTTGGGATTGCGGCCATTGACGATGTCGAAGAAGGCTGACTGGATCTTCTCGGTGATGGGGCCGCGTGTGCCGGCATATTCGCCGCTGCCGATCTCGATGCGGTCCAGCTCGCGGATGGGCGTCACCTCGGCGGCGGTGCCGGTGAAGAAGGCCTCGTCGCAGATGTAGACCTCGTCGCGGGTGATGCGCTTCTCGACCAGCTTCAGGCCCAGGTCCTGGCAGATCGCGAAGATGGTGTTGCGCGTGATGCCGTTGAGCGCACCGGCCGACAGGTCGGGCGTGTAGACCACGCCGCCCTTGATGACGAACAGGTTCTCGCCCGCGCCTTCGCTGACGAAGCCCGAGGCGTCCAGCAGCAGCGCCTCGTCGTAGCCGTCGTCGGTGGCTTCCATGTTGGCGAGTATCGAGTTGGTGTAGTTCGACACCGTCTTGGCCTGCGTCATCGTGATGTTGACGTGGTGGCGCGTGTAGCTGCTGGTCTTCACGCGGATGCCGCGCTTCAGGCCCTCCTCGCCGAGGTAGGCGCCCCAGCTCCACGCTGCCACCATCAGGTGCACCTGGTTGCCCTTGGGGCTGACGCCCAGCTTCTCGGAGCCGATCCAGATCAGCGGGCGGATGTAGGCGCTCTTGAGGTTGTTGGCCTTGACCACGGCGCGCTGTGCCTCGTTGATCTGCTCGGCCGAGAACGGCACCTTCATGCGCAGGATCTTGCCGCTGTTCAGCAGGCGCTGGGTGTGCTCCTGCAGCCGGAAGATGGCCGTGCCGCCCGCCGTGTCGTAGGCGCGCACGCCCTCGAAGGCGCCACAGCCGTAGTGCAGCGTGTGGGTCAGCACGTGGATCTTGGCGTCGCGCCAGTCGACGAGCTCGCCGTCCATCCAGATCTTGCCGTCGCGGTCATGCAGGGGGGCGGGCACCATCGGTCACTCCAGGCTGTGGGAAGGAAAACGGCGATTTTACGAAGCCTGCCCGGCCGGCCCGGCGCGCAGCAGCCGCCACTCGGCGAGCTTGCCTTTCTTCAGCACCACTTCCACCGTGTCGCCGGCGGCGTCGCGCCAGGCGTAGGTCTCCTCGCCCTGCTTGATGCCCAGGCTGCCGGTCAGGCGGATCAGGTCGACCAGCTTCATGCCCGCGTGCAGCTGGCTGTTGAGCATCACGGCGTTGGGCACCGAGCCCAGCGGCGCGCTGCCGGCCTGCTTCATCACGCGCATCAGCCGCGACATCTGCAGCAGCAGCCAGAACACGATGCCCGTGGTCGCGAAGATCACGCCCTGCACGCCCAGCAGCGCGCCGCCCACCACCAGCGCCGCCAGCGCTAGCGCGATGCCGATCCAGGGGTTCATGCCGCCCCCGCGCCGGCGGCCGCGCCCTGCGGGTCGGCGCCGCCATCGGCCCGTGCCCAGCCGTAGGCTCGCTCGACCCGGGCGATGCGCAGCGTGTAGTGGGCATACCAGTCGCTGCGGCCGGTGTCGCGGGCGATCTTGTGCTCGGCATGGCGGCGCCAGGCGGCGATGTCGTCCAGGCCGCGCCAGTACGACACGGTGATGCCCAGGCCCTCGCCGTCCCGCGCGCTCTCCACGCCCAGGTAGCCGGGCTGCTCCGCGGCCAGCGCCACCATGCGCCCGGCCATGTCGCCATAGCCCTGGTCGCCCGGCATGCGCTGGCTGGTGAAGATGACGGCGTAGTAGGGAGGTTCGGGCAATGCGCTCATGGCGCGCATCCTGCCATGGCTGTTGCGGGCCGAGTGCCGGGCTGCCCCAAGCCGCCCGCTTGGGCGATGGGCTTGCGGCTCGATGCCGCGAGCATCGCCGTCCCCCTCGGGGCGCGACGGGGCGAGGGGCCCGCTATGTCACCCCGGCACCTTCAGCAGCACGCAGCGCACCCACTGGCCCGAGTCCAGCGCCGCCTCGTGCGCGGCCAGGAACTGCTCGGCCGTCGAGTTGCGGGCCACGAAGCACATGCCGTGCAGGATGCCCATGCGCGGCACGGGCCGCGACCACTTGCGCTCCACCACGCCGTTGAACCACGACACCTGCTCGTCGTCGCTGTCGGTGTCCGCGCGGCCCAGCAGCAGCACCACCTCGTAGCGGTCGTCGGTCAGCGGCTCGGCGGCGCTGGTCAGCACCTGCAGGCCGCCGTCGCTCATGTTCAGCACCAGGCCGGCCGGCCCGCGGCTGAACTGCACCGGCTTGAACACCCAGCCCGGCAGCGAGTCGGCGTCATGCTGCGCGGCAAGGAAATCGGTACGGGCATGCTGCCTGAGGTCGGCGGGATCGGACATGAAAAGGTTCCTCCGGAGGCGAGGCCGCATCCTAAGCAGAGTTTGCGTCGACGTGCACCGTGCAAACCTGCCGTACGGCGTCAGGCCAGCCCGCGCAGCACCTCGATGGCCTGCTCCACCCGTTCGATGGCGTGGATGGTCAGGCCCTCGATGGGCTTCTTGGGTGCATTGGCCTTGGGCACCACCGCCACGCTGAAGCCCAGCTTGGCGGCCTCCTTCAGCCGCTCCTGACCGCGCGGCGCCGGCCGCACCTCGCCGGCCAGACCGATCTCGCCGAAGGCGATGAAGCCCTTGGGCAGCGCCCGGCCGCGCAGGCTGCTCTGGATGGCCAGCAGCACCGCCAGGTCGGCCGCCGGCTCGCTGATGCGCACGCCGCCCACCGCGTTGACGAACACGTCCTGGTCACCCGTGGCCACACCGGCGTGCCGGTGCAGCACGGCCAGCAGCATGGCCAGCCGGTCGCGGTCCAGGCCCACGCTCAGGCGCCGCGGGCTGACGCCGCCGCTGTCCACCAGCGCCTGCAACTCCACCAACAGCGGCCGCGTGCCCTCCAGCGTCACCAGCACGCAGCTGCCCGGCACCGGCTCCGCATGCGTGCTCAGGAAAATCGCGCTCGGGTTGGCCACGCCCTTCAGACCCTTCTCGGTCATCGCGAACACGCCGATCTCGTTGACCGCGCCGAAGCGGTTCTTGATGGCGCG
>CAXDTK010000451.1:0-3070 GCA_963992225.1 uncultured Comamonadaceae bacterium
AGTCCGTCTCGTGGGCTCGGAGATGTGTATAAGAGACAGGTCCGGGCGGGCCGGCCGTCGCCGGCCATCGCCTACGCCAGACGACCGGCCTGGAAGTCGCGCACCGCCTGCACCAGCTCGGCCTCGGTGTTCATCACGAACGGGCCGTACTGCGCGATCGGCTCGCCCAGCGGCAGGCCGGCCACCAGGATGGCGCGGGTCGGGGCGTCGCCGGCCTGCAGCCGCACGCCGTCGCTGCCGGGCGTGTTGGCGAAGATGGCCATGCGGCCCGACGGCACCAGGCAGCCGCTGTCGAAGCGCAGGCTGCCTTCGTAGACGAACACGAAGGCGTTGTGCGTGGCCGGCAGCGGCTGCTCGAAGCGGGCGCCGGCGGGCAGGTGCAGGTCCAGGTAGAGCGGCTCGGTCACCGCGCGCTGCACCGCGCCCTTCACGCCATGGCTCTCGCCACCGATCACGCGCACGGTCACGCCGTCGCGCTGGTACTGCGGCACGTCGGGCCCCTGCACGTCCAGGTACCAGGGGTCGCACAGCTTGTCCCTGGCCGGCAGGTTGAGCCAGAGCTGGAAGCCGGCCATGCGGCCCTCGCGCTGCTCCGGCAGTTCGCTGTGGATGACGCCGCGGCCGGCGGTCATCCACTGCACGCCGCCGTCGGCCACCAGGCCCTCGTGCCCGGCCGAGTCGCGGTGGCGGATGCGGCCGTGCAGCATGTAGGTGATGGTCTCGAAGCCGCGGTGCGGGTGGTCGGGAAAGCCGGCCACATAGTCGTCCGGGTTCTCCGAGCCGAAATGGTCCAGCATCAGGAAGGGGTCCAGCCGGCGCTGCAGGTTGGCCGTCAGCACGCGGTTGAGCTTGACGCCGGCGCCATCGCTGGTCGGCTGGCCGGCGACGAGGCGCTCGACCTCGCGCGGCTGGTTCAACAGAGAAGTGGCGACGGTGTTCATGGTATTCCTTCAGGCGGCAAGCAACTGGTTGATTTGCGAACGGGCTTGGGCCAGGCCCTGCTCGGCGGCGAAGGCCATGCCCTCAGCGTAGACGAACTCGACGTCGGTCATGCCCAGGAAGGCCAGCACGGTGCGCAGATAGGGCGTCATCTGGTCGCTGGGCTGGCCGCGGTGGATACCGCCGCGGCTGGTCACGACATAAACCTTCTTGCCGGTCACCAGGCCCACCGGGCCCTGCTCGGTGTACTTGAAGGTCACGCCGGCGCGGGCGACCGCGTCGATCCAGGTCTTGAACTGCGCGGTGACGTTGAAGTTGTACATCGGCACCGCGATCACCACCGTGTCGGCGGCCTTCAGCTCGGCGATCAGCGCGTCGTCGACGGCCACGCGGGCGGCCTGTTCGGGTGTGCGCTGGTCGGCCGGCGTGAACAGCGCGGTCAGCGCCGTCTCGTCCAGCACCGGCTGGGGCGTCACCGCTAGGTCGCGCAGCGTCAGCGTGGCGGACGGGTGGGTGGCGCGCAGGCCGGCGGTCAGCTCGTTGGCCAGGCGGGTGGACACCGAGCCTTGGTCGTCTTGCAGGCGGCGGGCGCTGGCGTTGATTTGCAGGATGTTCATGAGGGCTCCAGGGCGGTGCGGTTGGGATGGATGAACTCTAGAGTTGCACCCGGTGCAGCAGAAGCAGGCGAAACGCATAAGATTGTTCCGCCAATGGATCAATTAGGGCTGCCCATGGAAAGCGACGCCGACGACCTGCTGCTGTTTGCCCGCGTGATGGAGTCCGGCAGCTTCAGCCGCGCGGCCGAGCGGGTGCACTGGCCCAAGAGCACGGTGTCGCGGCGCATTGCCGCGCTGGAGACGCGGCTGGGCGAGAAGCTGCTGCTGCGCAGCACGCGCAAGCTGTCGCTGACCGACTTCGGCGCCGGGGTGCTGGAGCACGCGCGGGTCGTGGCGGCCGAGGTGGACGGCGCGCTGGCGCTGGCCCTGCACCGGCAGCAGAAGCCCAGCGGCCGGCTGCGCGTCAGCATGCCGGCCGACTTCGCCCAGCATGTGGCGGCCGGCATGCTGGCGGAGTTCGCCATCCGCCACCCCGAGGTGGCGCTGGAGCTGGACCTGACGCCGCGGCGCGTGGACCTCATCGGCGAGGGCTTCGACCTGGCCATCCGCATGGGCCAGCTGGACGAGGACAGCCAGCTGGCGGCGCGGCGCCTGGCCACGACGCACTGGGGCCTGTACGCCGCGCCGGCCTACCTGGCCCGCGTCGGCGAGCCGCTGCTGCCACAGGCGCTGGACAGCATGCACGGCCTGATGCTGCTGAGCCGCGGCGGCGAGGCGCTGCCCTGGCAGCTCAGCCGCGACGGCGCCGAACCCTATGTCTGCCGGCCGGCCGAGCGCACGCTGGCCAATGCGCCCAGCCTGCTGGCGGCGCTGGCCGAGGCGGGCGTGGGCATCGCCGGCGTCGACCGGCTGATGGTGAGGGAGGCGCTGCGCCTTGGGCGGCTGCAGCGCCTGCTGCCCGACTGGCAGCTGCCGGGCTCGACCTGCTGGGCGGTGTTCCCCGAGCGCCGGCTCATGCCGCTGCGCACCCGGGTGTTCCTGGAGGCGATGTCGGCGCTGCTGGACAGCTGCCCGGTGCCGCCGGCCTGAGCCGGTGCAGGCCGCGCCGTCAGCCGCGGCGGCTCACTCGTCGCCGTTGTTGAACGCCACCTCGACGGCGGCGTCGCGCGCCTTGGGAATGGGCGCGAAACGCCACTGCTTGACCGCGTCGACCGCGGCGTTGCCCAGGCGGCTGTTGCTGGCCTTGAGGGTCTGCACGCGGCTGACCGAGCCGTCGGGCTCGACGGTGAACTGCACCTGCGCGAAGCCCTTGCGGAAGTTCTGCGCCTGCAGCTGGCGCGGGATGGTCGGCTCGACCTTCACCAGCAGCTTGAGCGGCACCTCGCTGTCCTCGGCCGGCGGCGGCGGGGGCTCCACGGCGCGGGCAGCGGCCGCCAGCGGCGCCGCCGGCTGGGGCGCCGGGGCGGCGGCGGCCAGCACGACGGGGCCGCGTTCGGGTTCGGGCTCGGAGGCCGCGGCAGCCGCCACGGAGGGCGCCGCCAGCGGCGCCGCGGCGGTGGGGGCGACCTCCGTGG
>CAXDTK010000452.1:0-3068 GCA_963992225.1 uncultured Comamonadaceae bacterium
ACGATATAGGAGTCCGTCTCGTGGGCTCGGAGATGTGTATAAGAGACAGTGCCGACGCTTTCGCTCACATTGTCGGCCGGCCGTGCACGACTGGATTGCGGAGATCCGGCCTTTGTCGTGGGCTCGCTGGTGTCGCCGGCCGGCAACGCCTACCCGGTGAACTTGGCCTGCGGCAGCGGTGTGCTGCTTGCCGTTGACGACCCGCCCGGAATTTGGACTGTCACTAGCCAGTCCGACGCGTCCACCTACAAAGTCACACCTACGTTGTCGGCGGCCACGGTATTCATTACGAACCAGACTGCCACTATCGGGCGCGTACCGGTATACAGGCTCTCTGCCGGCGACCGCCTAGACCTCGAAACGACGGACACAGCTTACGGCGTCACGACCACCCTGGACGTCACGGGCACGCGTCAAGTTCCGTGGACTAAAGGTGTGACGGTGTCATTTCGGTTGATCTTCAACGCGGCAAACGGCACTAAGCTAATCTCACAGCCGTTCGCACCCGTGACTCTCGATGCATCGCAACGACAGACCGGTTGGTCACCCATGGTGCTTTTGAACGATGAGAAAGCGTCCACCGTTCTGGCCTGGCTCGACGCTCGCTTCGGCACTGGAGCCGTGGGCAAACTGGGAATCGGCGCCCCTTGGTTCCAGTATCGGGAGGCCCGTGACTTTCGTGTGGCCGACCTCAACGGTGACGGTCAAGACGACTTTATAGCGAGCGCCTATGGTAAGGGCTGTGTCCTGCTGGGCTTGAGCGACGCAATGAAACCTGCCACGATTTCTACGCCGCTGGGTACGGATGGCGTCTGCTACGGGGGAGAGGTTGGCCATGGGGAAACGCTGTTGTTGTCCGACTTCAACAACGATGGCTTGGTCGACGCCTTCCTCCCCTTTTACGAACGGAACCAGTTGCTTCGCAACTTGGGCAGCGGGCGCTTCGAGCAAGTCATCGAATCCGGCGACGTCCTCGAGTGGCCAAATGCTCTCGCACCCATCGAAGGAGCTGCAGCAGTCGACGTAAATTTCGACGGCTGGAGCGATATCGTGGCCGGATCGACCGTCTTCATCAACAACCGCAATTGGAACTTCCAGGCCACCGCGCTAGAGATGCGCCGGCCCGATCGCGACGAGGGCTTGGTCGTTGGAGATTTCGATGGTGATGGAACCTACGATATAGCGGTGGTTGATCCTTCGGGAACGTTGGCTGTGTATTGGGGGCGTGCCAGCGGCGGATACGAAGCGCCCAGAACCGTTGTTTTTGGCAACACGGAGGCCAACGGTGTCGCGGCAGGATTCCTCACCGGACATTCCTCAATGGATATCGTGGTAGCGGGCGGGTCACGCGCTGGCCGAGGCCCGGTCATCTGCATTCCAGATGGACATCGCACCTTCACCTGTGCGCAGAGCGACCTTTCTGTTCCTGGGTTGGGACAGGACCTGCTGCAGATCGGGGCGTTGTCAGGTGGCCAACAGGTCGGTTTGGTCGCCCGATTCGGCTACAACAACGGCACCGGCGAAGTTCACTTTGCCCCCGTCAAGCGATCTGCCGGACGCTTCAGCTACACGGTCGAAATTCTTGACGCGCAAGGTCGCCGGACGCTCTATGGTCGCAGCGTTCGGCTGAGTTGCCTCAGCAGCGGAATGCCTTTGGGCGCTTACTTCATCGATGGTGGCAACGGGTTCCTGGCCCAAGGCAAGTACGCCATCACTGTTGAAGCAGACTGCGACAGCCTGCGCGTCGAATATGCTGGTAGCCAAGGTACGGAATCGTACGAACTGGCGCCCGGACGCACCACATTGCGCGTGAAGTCCTGAGCGGGTTCGCTCAGTGCCTCCGGTACTCCGCCACATGCCGTTGCAGCCATTGCCGGACTTCAGCATCTCTGGTCATGCCTTGCACGGCGCTTAACCCCGCCGCGACGTCACCGCCGACTTGCGACAACTTCGCCTTTCTTAACCGAGGATGGGGCGACGATTTCATCTGATCGGTATCCGCAAGCAGTTCCTCGAACAGCTTCTCACCCGGACGCAGGCCGGTGAAACGAACGGTGATCTCGTCCTCGCCCCGGCCCGAGAGGCGGATCATGTCCCGGGCGAGTTTCACGATCCGAACCGGTTCGCCCATGTCAAGCACGTACACCTCGCCGCTATCGGCGAGCGCAGCCGCCTGAACCACCAACCTCGCCGCCTCCGGAATCGTCATGAAGTAGCGCGTGATGTCCGGATGCGTTACCGTCACAGGCCCGCCCTTGGCGATCTGCTCCTTGAACTTCGGGATCACGCTGCCGCTGGAACCCAGCACGTTGCCGAAGCGCACCGCCATGAACTTGGTTGCATAGCCCTGACTGGCCATGTGGCTGATGACCAGTTCGGCCGCCCGCTTGGTGGCACCCATCACGTTGGTCGGGTTGACGGCCTTGTCTGTGCTGATCAGCACGAAGCGCTCGGTGCCATGTTCGGCGGCGGCGAGGCAGGCGTGGTAGGTCCCCAGCGTGTTGTTGCGCAAGGCCGCCCACGCGTTCTCCTCCTCCATCAGCGGCACATGCTTGTAAGCCGCCGCGTGGAAGACGATCTGCGGCTTGTACTTGCCGAAGACCTGGCGCAGGTGTTCCAGGTCCTTCACGTCGCCGATCAGGCGGACCAGCGGCAGGTGCGGGAACTTCTCGCCGAGCTCCTGCTCGATGGTGTACAGCGCGAACTCGCTGAGTTCGTAGAGCACGATCTTGGACGGGCCGTAACGCGCCACCTGCCGGCACAGCTCGGAGCCGATGGAGCCCCCGGCGCCGGTGATCAGCACGACCTTGCCGTTCAGGCACTCGCTGATGCCGCCTTCGTCCAGTTCCACCGGCTCGCGCCCCAGCAGATCCTCCGGCTCGATGTCGCGGACCTGGTTGACGGACCGGCCGGCCAGCAGTTCCTCGCTGCTGGGCACGGTGAGCACGGGCAGCCCGACCTTGCCGGCGATGTCCAGCGCATGGCGGCGCTGCTGCGCGCCGGCGCCCGGCATCGCGATGATGAGGTGGGTGATGCCATGCATCGCTGCAAACCCGGCAGCGTCCTCG
>CAXDTK010000453.1:0-3061 GCA_963992225.1 uncultured Comamonadaceae bacterium
GCTTAGCCCGCGGGCATGACACTCCGGGGCGGTGCGTCCCCCAAGCCTCAGGGGGCGGGCGGCTGCAGCAGGCCGTCCATGAAGGCCACGTAGACGCCGTTGGTCCAGCCGAAGCCGTCCTGCGTCTCGTACTCGCCGCCGCCGCCGGGCCGGTCCGTGGCCACGTCGTATTTCTCCAGCAGCCGGCCGGTGGCGAGGTAGACGCGCTGCACGCTGGCGCACCAGCGCTGGGCGAGGTCGCGGGCCAGCGCCGGGTGGCCGCAGCGGGCCAGGCCCTGCGCGGCCATCCACTGCAGCGGCGCCCAGCCGTTGGGGGCGTCCCATTGCTGGCCCGTCGCCAGGGCGGTGGTCAGCAGGCCGTTGGCGCCCAGCAGGCGGTGCTGCACCTGGGCGGCCATGGCGTCGGCCTGGGCCGGGGTGGCCAGGCCCATGTACAGCGGCACCAGGCCGGCGGCCGTCAGCGGGCGGGGGTCGGCGGCGTCGCGCCAGTTCAGGTCGGCGAAATGGCCACCGTCGGCGGTGGCGCGCCAGAAACGCGTCTGCAGCAGCCGGCGCCGCGTGGCCGCGCGGGCCTGGTAGGCCTCGGCCGTGGCGGTGTCGCCCTGGCGGGCGGCGCCCAGCGCGATGGCGCTCTCCAGGCCGGCCAGCAGCGCGTTCAGGTCCACCGGGGCCAGCGATGTCGTCTCGATGGTGGCGATGTCGGCCGGGTCGGCACACCAGCGGCCGGAGAAGTCCCAGCCGCTTTCGGCGCCGGCGCGCAGGTCGCGCCAGACCTGCTCGCTGGGGCGGCCGCTGGCCGCAGCCGTCTCGACGTCCTCGCGCCAGCTTTCCTCGCGCGGCGTGCAGCGGTCGTCCCAGTAGCGGTTCAGCAGCGCGCCGTCGGCCAGGCGCACCGCGCGGCGGTGGGCGCCGCCGGGGGCCAGCGCCGCCTCGCCGTCCATCCAGAACGCATGCTCGGTGCGCAGCGCGGGCAGGTGCGCGGCGAAGCCGGCGGCCGGGTCGTCGGCGTGCAGCAGCTCGACCATGCGGAAGAAGAACGGCGGCTGCGAGCGGCTCAGCATGTAGCTGCGGCTGCTGTTGGGGATGAAGCCGTGGGTGGCGATCAGGTGGGCGAAGTTGGCCAGCATCGCCTCGGCCAGGTCGCGCCGGCCGTCGGCCACCAGGCCCAGCATCGTGAAGTAGCTGTCCCAGTAGTACAGCTCGCGGAAGCGCCCGCCGGGCACGACGTAGGGCCGCGGCAGCGCCAGCAGGCTGTCGCCTTCGGCGGCGTCGCGGTGCTCGCGCACCAGCAGCGGCCACAGCGCCCGGATGTGCTCGCGCACGGGTTCACGGTTCTCCAGGCGCGGGCCCACCGGGGCGTCGTGGCCGGGCAGCACGAAGTGGGCGTGCACGAAGTCGGCCAGCGAGAAGCCCGGCGCGTGGCGCTCCACCTCGTAGCGGGCGCGGACCAGCGCGGGCGAGGTGCGGGGCCGCGCGTCGACGAAGCTCTTGCCGTCGCCGAACACGCGCGCCATCTGCACGGCGACGAAGAGGTCGCCGTACAGCTCGTGCGGCGTGGCCGCGGTGCGCCGCGCGGCGGGGGCGATGGCGTGGGCGGGCGCGGCGGCCCCGGGGGCGCCCGGGCGTGGGGAGGAAGCAGTCATGACGCGAGATGCCGGCGCAGCCGGGCGAGCGAGACGGCCAGCGCGGCGACGGGCACCAGCAGCAGGCCGAAGGCGGTGGCGCCGTCGAAGGCGACGAACAGGCGGCCGGTGACGAAGCTGCCCAGCGTGCCGCCGAGCGCCGAGAAGACGACGATCAGCCCCGTCATGGCGGCGTGCTGGCGCTGCGGCAGCGCACTCAGCATGGCCGAGTTGATGGCGGGGTAGATGGGTGCCAGCAGCAGGCCCGTCAGCGGCAGCAGGTAGGCCGCGGGCGGCGCATTGAGCCAGCCGGCGCCCGCCGTCAGCGGCTGGGCGCCGCGGGCCAGCGGCAGCGTGGCCAGGATCAGCAGCGCGATGCCGACGAGGCAGCCGAGGACGACCGCGAACCAGCCCAACCGGCCGATGACGGCGGCGCTGGTCAGCCGGCCCAAAGCGGTGGTGGCCGGCATGATGACCGCCAGCCCCACGCTCATGGCCGTGGGCAGGTGCAGCACCTCGTTGTTGAAGCTGGGCAGCCAGGTGGAGATGCCCTGCTCGATCAGCACGTAGAGGAAGGCCGACAGCAGGAACACCACCACCAGGCCCAGCTTCAGCAGCGGCAGCATGGCCAGCAGGTCCTGGCGCAGCGTGGTGCCGGGCGAGCGGATGGGGCCTTCGTCCAGCGGGCTGGCGAGCAGCAGCACGAAGGCCGCCGCGGCGATGGCGGCGAGCACCGGGTAGACCTGCAGCCAGCCGGTGCCGGCCGCATGGGCCGCCCGGCTGAACAGCAGGAAGCCGCCCAGCACGCCCACCATGAACAGCCCCTCCAGCAGGTTGGTGAAGCGCGCGTGGCCGGCCTTGTCGTGCGTGACCAGGCCGATCATGGAATAGGCCGACACCTTCACCAGCGCGAAGCCCGCGCCCAGCGTGCAGAACAGCAGCTTGATGGCCCAGAAGGCCGACAGCGCCGGCATCGCGGCGCAGGCGACGCCCACCGCGGCGACGGCCAGCAACATGGACTTCTTCAGCCCGAGGCGGGGCAGCAGCGAGGCGACCAGGAAGGACGTGAGGGCGATGGGCAGGTCCTTCCACGCGTCGAGCAGCGCGGCGTCCTGCCGCGCGACGCCCAGGGTCTGCACGACCAGCAGGTTGACGGCGCCGACGCTGTTTAGCAGTGCGCCGAACAGCATGTAGGTGAGGATGATGGCGAGCTTGATGCGCAGCGTGGAGGGCGTTGCCGCGATTGCTGGTGGTGAGTGGAGTTGGGGCGTCATGGGGTGCATTGACCAGGCGATCTGTTGGTGGTGCCTCGTTGCTCTTGTGCTGTGCCGAGTGTGGTGGGGGGGGGGCGACCCCGGGCGCGGGGCGGCCCCCGCCCCCCGAGGGGAGGACGGGCGGGGATTAAAAAAAAAAGAGGGCGCCGCGGGGGGTGTGGGTTT
>CAXDTK010000454.1:0-3056 GCA_963992225.1 uncultured Comamonadaceae bacterium
ACGAGATAGGAGTCCGTCTCGTGGGCTCGGGAGATGTGTATAAGAGACAGGGTGAACTCGGCGATGACGGCGCCGGCTGCGTGGCGGGCGCCGAGTTCCCAGATGCTGGCGGCGGCTCGGGTCTTGGGGAGTTCGCGCCCCGCGGCCGGCACCACAACATGGGCGGGGTAGTCGCCCTCCTCCGGGATCTCGTCGGGGTCAACCCAAACGGGCGGCGGGCGGAGGTCGAAGGCCAGCTGCTCGAACAGCGGCGACGCGACCGCGCGGGTCTTGCGGCTCCAGCGCTTGCGCGGCGCTAGTGCGGCCGGAGCGGGCATGGCGAAGCCCGCGAACAGCTCCAGCTGCGCGGTGGCTCCTCCTGCGGCTTCGGTCAGACCCATCGTCACCCGCCCATTGCGGTTGCATCTGCTGGCGATGCTAGGGAGACAGAATCCGCGTCAATCCAGTCCAGTTGCCCCGCGTCGGGTGTGGTGTGGCGCAGGTCTGCCAGGCGCACGCGGGGCACCTTGTCGGGCAGCAGGCCGCGCTTCTTGGCGCAGACCGGGCCGATGGCCAGGCCGGGCGCGGCGGTGGCGCCGAGCGGGCGGCTGCAGATCAGGCAGCGCATGCCTGCAGTTCCTTCGCCAGCGCGTTGGCCTTCGCCCGGTACTTGGCGCGGATGGCGCGCAGGTCGTCGTGACGCAGCTGCGGCATGGTCTGCGGGCCTTCCAGCTCGGCGACGACCTCGGCGCCCCAGCGGGCCACCATGCCGGCGCGGAAGGCGTCGCGGGTCGTGCCGCCCGGCCGGTTGCATCCCTTGCGCTGGGCGTTGACGTTGCGTTCGTCGAAGGCCAGCTCGATGGTGCTGCCGCGGCTCATGAAGTGGCCGGCGTCCACGGCGCCGCCCGGCTTGGTACTGTTCCAGTCCAGCGGTGCGCCGCAGCAGATGCAGCCATGGCCGGCTAGGCGGTCACGGAGACGGATGTAGCGGTTGAACTCGGCTTGCGCCTCGCTGCGCAGGTCGCCCAACCGCTTGAAGCCCTCGCGCTTGGCCTGGTCTGCCTTGCGCTCGGCCTTGGCCGTCTCCGCCGCCTTCTTGGCGGTCAGGTGGGGTGCCATGTTCAGCGCGCAGGTCGTGCTGCATGCGATCTGCTCCTTCCTGGCCGGGTAGAAGGATTCCCCGCATCCGCCGAGCTTGACGCGGCAGCACCGCGGCCGGATGGCCGGTGAGGCGGCGCGGGCGTTCGGTGTGGCGCGCAGCGGGGCGCGGCGCTTCAGGGGCTTGCCGGGCTTCATCGGCGAGCGCTTCATGCCATGGCCTCGTCCGGCACGTCGCGGCCCAGGCTGGTGCGGCGCCAGCGCACGCCCCGGCCGTCGCCGAAGGCGTGGGCCAGGTCGATCACAGCCGTCATCTCCGCAATGGTCATGTCGCTGGTGGACTTGCCCCGGCCGATGGCCACGAAGCCGGTCCCGTCCATGTTGGGAACCAAATCCTGCCCGCTGAGGTGCGCGGTGAGGTAGTCCTTCCACCCCTCGGGCGTCAGCCGGCGCGAGCCGTCCCACTTGACCTGCTCGGACAAGTCCGTGAGGCAGGACCACATGAGGCTGTTCTGGGCCAGGCTGCGGGTTTCTCGGCGCACGGTCAGGCTGAGGCGGTGGCCGGCCATCAGCATGGCCTTGATCCACTGCCAGGCCCTGGCCAGCTCGGGCGCGGCGGACTGTGCATCCTTGAGCGTGAGATTGATCCGCTCGGTCATGCCGCAGCCCTTTCCCGATCAGTCTCCGCCGCCGTGACGACCTGCTCATGGGTTACCCCCGTCGCGGCCAGCAGCGCCCGGTAAGCCTTGTCCTGCTTGCCGGCAGTGCGGCAGCGGTGGAAGTCCGGGCCGCGGGCCACGGCGCGCGCAGCGCAGCCCTGGCAGCCGGCGCGGAAGCCGAAGTGCGGCGCCTGGGCGGAGGCGGTGCAGGCGGGACAGCTCATGCGCCACCCCAAGAGAACACAGAAGCGGCCGGCGCGGCGGTATCGCGCCACAACTGATTCAGCCGAATCCGGCCGATGTTGGACGGCGAGACGCCGAAGCGTGCCGACAGTTCATGCAGGGTTTCCCGGCTCGCGCGGATCTCGGCGATGTCGGCCGGCGTCAGGACGGACTTCGCGCGCTTGGTTGCCGCGATCTTGGCCAGCGTCAATGCCGTGGGCTTGTAGCTGGCCTGCTTCATCTGGCTTTTCCGCGTGCCGGCCTTGCGGTGCTCGGGGTTGGCGCAATGCTTGGTGCAGCAGGTGATGTGCCACACGACGCCGGCCTTCGGGCGCTCGCCGGTCCTCAGCACTGCCGCAGCCACGCCAAGCGACACCATTTCCCCGCCCAGCGCTGCGACACGGACGCCGGGGGCATGACTGCTGCGCGATGCCTTGCCGAACTGCCAGCAGCCCGTGTCCTCGTCCACCCGGCACCGCTCACGCAGCTCCTCAACGGTCTGAATCCCCCTCATGCCGCCTCCAGATACTGGCCTGGCTTGAGCTGGGAGAAAACGCCGCAATAGCCCTCGTCGGGCGCGAAACGGTCGCGCGGGCGCTCAGCAATGACCGTGCGGGCCTTGCTCAAGTCCAGATCGCCGGGCAGATGCGCCGGCCCGCGAGCCGGTGATGCGGCCGGGCTCGCCGTGCCGCGCAGCTTGGCCAGCCGGCCGGCCTCGCGCGTGGCGATCTTGAGCCGCTCGCGCAGGCTCTTGGCCTCGGCGGCATTGCGCTGGCGGTCGGCCGCCGCGGCCTCGCGCTCAAGCCGGGCGCGCTGCTTGGCGATCTCTGCCTCTGCTGCACGCAGGGCGCGGCGCTCAGCCTCGCGCTTGAGCGCGGCTTCGGAGCGGACACCACGGACCCGACCCTCGGCGTGGCGGGCCTCCTTGCGCTTGGCGGCCTGGTTGCGCCGGTAGGCCAGCACGCGATCCCGGATGGCCTGCCGGCGCTCGGCAGCGAAGGCGTCGCGGTCCTCGGCGGTAGGGAATGCCCACACCTCCGAGCGCGGGGCCTCGGCGGTAGGGAATGCCCACACCTCCGAGCGCGGGGCCTCGGCGGT
>CAXDTK010000455.1:0-3053 GCA_963992225.1 uncultured Comamonadaceae bacterium
AGGCCCGCCCCCGCCCCGGACGGGCGCCCGCTGACCCAGCTGCTGCATGACTGGCAGGCCGGCGACCGCCAGGCGCTGCGCCAGCTGCTGGCCTGGGTGCAAGGCGAGCTGCTGCGGCTGGCGCAGTCGCGCCTGCGTGGCCAGGACAGCCCGTCGCTGGCGGCCGAGGACCTGCTGCAGGAGGCCCTGGTCAAGCTGATGGCCCGGCCGCCGGACTGGCAGGACCGCCAGCATTTCTTCGCCACCGTGTCCCTGGTGATGCGCCAGGTGCTGGTGGACCATGCGCGCAGCCGGCTGGCCGCCAAGCGTGCCGGCGGCGCCGGCTGGCAGTTGGTGGACTGGACGCTGGGCGACCTGGGCGAGGAGGCGCAGACCGCCGACCTGCTGACGCTGGACCGGCTGCTGCAGCAGCTGGAACGCGAGGACGAGCGCGCCGCGCAGGTGGTGCAGCTGACCTATTTCGTCGGCCTGGAGCGCGAGGAGATCGCCAGCGTGATGGCGCTGTCGGTGGCCACCGTGGACCGCGAGCTGCGCCATGCGCGCGCCTGGCTGTCCGCGGGCCTGGGCCGCAGCAGCCTTGAAGCCTGAACCGGTGGCCGCGCCCAGCCGCTACGCGCGCGGCAAGGCGCTGTTCGACGCGCTGGTCGAGCTGGGCGACGCCGCCGCGCAATGGGCCGCGCTGCAGGCCACCGACGCCGACGAGGCGCTGCGCAACGACGTCTGGGCGCTGCTGCAGGCGCACCGCCAGACCACCCGCATCGGCGCGCCCATCGCCGCCGCATCGCGCGGGCTGCAGCCGCCCCCCGAGCCGCTGCACCCGGGCGACCGGCTGGGGCCCTGGCGGCTGTGCGGCGACCTGGGCGAAGGCGGCATGGGCCGTGTCATGCGCGCCGAGCGGGCCGACGGCGCCTACGAGCAGCAGGTGGCCGTCAAGCTGCTGCGCAGCCGCGGCGACGCCACGTCGCTTGCGCGGCTGACCCGCGAGCGCCAGATCCTCGCCGGCCTGCGCCACCCGCACATCGCCCGGCTGCTGGACGGCGGCAGCACGCCGGCCGGCCAGCCCTACCTCGTGATGGAGCTGGTGGAGGGCGAGCCCATCGATCGCTGGTGCGAGCACCGGGGCGCCGACCTGGCCACGCGGCTGGCGCTGTTCGACCAGGTCTGCGACGCGGTGGCCCATGCCCATGCACGGCTGGTGGTGCATTGCGACATCAAGCCGTCCAACGTGCTGGTCGACGCCGAGGGCCAGGTGCGGCTGCTGGACTTCGGCATCGCCCGGCTGGCGCAGGGCGACACGCCCGACGAGGCGCCCGCGCTGACGCCCGCCTACGCCAGCCCGGAGCAGCTGGCCGGCGCCACGCCCGGCACCGCCAGCGACGTCTTCAGCCTCGGCCGGCTGCTGCAACGCCTGACCGCGGAGCGGCTGCCGCGCGGGCTGCGCGGCCGGGCGCTGCAGGCCGTCTGGGCGCGGGCCCAGGCCGAACAGGCCGCGCGGCGCTACGACAGCGTCGGCGCGCTGCGGGCCGAGCTGCAGCGGCTGCAGCAGGACCACCCGGTGCGGGCCTGGCCCGCCGGCCCGGCGCGGCGCCGCTACGTGCTGGCGCTGGCGCTGCGCCGGCACTGGCTGGCCGTCCTGGCCGCCACGGGGGCGTTGGCGATGGCCGCCGCCTTCACCTGGAGCCTGGCCCAGCAGCGCGACCGCGCACGCGCCGCCGAGCGGGCCGCGCTGGAGCAGCGCGAGAACGCCCGCCGGCAGGCCGAGGCCGCGCAGCAGATCAGCCGCTTCGTCATCGGGCTGTTCCAGGGTGCCGACTCCAACAACAGCGGCCTGCGCGCGGCCGACACGCCGGCCCGTCTGCTGCTGGACCGCGGCCACGCCCAGCTGGAACGCACGCTGCAGCAGCACCCCGAGCAGCGCACCCGGCTGCTGGACGTGCTGGGCACCGTGTACGAGAACATCGGCCAGCTCGACGCCGCCGCGCGCGCCTACCGCGAGGCCATCGCGCTGGAGGGCCCGCAAGGCCTGGCCCGCGCGGTGCCGGAGGCGGCGCTGCAATACAAGCTGGCCTTCACGCTGAACCGCCAGGGCCGCTACGAGCCCGCGGCCATCGCCGCACAGCGCTGCCTGGCGCTGCGCAGCGCCGACGCGGCCACGCCCGCGGCCGACCTGGCCGACGCGCACAACGCCGCCGGCATGACGCTGGGCAACCTGGGCCGGCTGGACGAGGCACGCGCCCACCTCGACCGCGCGCTGGCGATGCGCCGCGCGCAGTTCGGCGCGACGCACAACCAGGTCGCGCAACTGCACAACAACCTGGCGCTGTGGGCGCTGGCCGCCGGCCGCGCGCCGGAGGCGGAGGCGCAGGCGCGCGAGGCCGTCGCCATCGGCCTGGCCCTGCCGCAGCTGCCCGGCCAGCAGCACCGCCGCCTGACCGTGCTGGCGCAGGCGCTGATGGCGCAGGGCCGGCCGGGCGAGGCCGAACCGTTGCTGCAGGAGGCCGCGGCACTGACCCGCGAACGCTACGGCCGCGACGGCATCTACCTGCACCGCGTGTTGCGCGAGCTGGGCCTGCAGCAGGCGGGGCGCGGCCGCTGGCGCGACGCCCAGCGCACCTACCGCGAGGCACTGGCCGCCGCCGAACAGGGCGGCGACACCGGCAACCCGGTGCATGCGCTGACGCTGAGCCGGCTGGCCGAGGCGCTGGCCGGCGCGGGCGACGCGCGCGGCGCCGAGGCCACGCACCGCCAGGCGCTGGCCGGCCTGCGCGGCGCCGGCGACCCGCTGGGCGAGGCCCAGGCCCAGGCCGCGTTCGGCCGCTGGCTGCAACGGCAGGGCCGGGCGGCCGAGGCCCGCGCGCTGCGGGACGCCGCCGCCGCCACCCGGGCCCGGCTGCTGCCGCCCGATCACCCGCTGCGCCAGCCCGACGCTGACCCCCTAACTTGAGTGACCCCGGACCGGCGCGCCGATGACGGGCGCCGCTGGCTTTTCCCGTTAGAGCAGGAGCTGTCTCTTATACACATCTGACGCTGCCGACGAAGGCATAGGTGTAGAT
>CAXDTK010000456.1:0-3027 GCA_963992225.1 uncultured Comamonadaceae bacterium
TACACCTAAGCCTTCGTCGGCAGCGTCAGATGTGTATAAGAGACAGGCGGCTGATCGGCTCGCTGCTCAGCCCGGCTCGCACGCCCGAACAGCGCGCAGCTCACCCGCTGTCTTCACGTCCGTCGCCAGGCCATGCGCCGTCCGCCGACAGCCGCCAGCATCGCCAGCCCTGCCAAGGCGAGGGTTGCCGGTTCCGGCAGAGCGTTCGAAGGCGGCTGCTGCACCCGTTCCCGCACCGTGAAACTGCGGAAGCCATGGGTGGAGCCGGTCGAGGGGCTGGGCACGCTCACCGACACCTGGTCGAAGTTGTCGACCATGTTCATGCAGGAGGTGCCCGTGAGCATCGAGCCGGGGCCGCGGCCGTTGTTGAGGACGAAAGAACCCTTGCCTGCCAGTTGGCCGCCCGTGCAGATCGAATTCAGGCCGAGGCTGTCGAGGCTCAGGTAGATCGCGCCCAGGTTGCTGAGCGTGAGGGTGGCGCCGGCATCGCCCGAGCCGAAGCTCACGCCACCGGACGTGAACTGCCAGGCCAGCGGGTTCAGGAACATGAATCCCGTGCCCAGGGCGGTCGCGGTCTCAAACTCGAAAACGACGTGGTCGCTGGTGGTGAGGCCGGTGCCCGTCACGGACGTGAAGTTGTTGCCGACATAGGTGTAGACGAATGACGCCGACGCTGCCATCGGGGCGAGCGACAGGCTCGCCGCCAGCCCAAAGGGAGCCAGCCAGCGGCAGGCGGCCCGGATCGGCTTCACGGCGGTACGCCACTGCGGCGCCGTGGGGGCGGAGGGGTTGATGGCGGCGTCTGGACGCATGGGAGTCTCCTTTGGGTCGGATTGAGCCGTCTGACGACACCCGGTTGACTGCGTCTGGCACGGCCGGTCCAAACCAAGCAATTTCTGATCCTCACATCAGGACATGCCGTGCCTGCCCATGAGGCAACGGCCCGATGCGTTGTCCACAGATGCTCGGCTGTAAAGAAGCCCGACGTCGCAGCGAAGTGCGGCTGGCGTGGGGTTCGAATGCCCCCGCCCGGCACGGCAGCGTGGATATGACGCCGTTGGCGCAGCGCCGGCCGACGCTCCCGCCGTGGTGCGACTGCGATTGGCCCCGCTTTCAACCCTTCGCCGGCGTACTCAACAGCGCCGTTCTCGCCCACTCCGGCTTGGTCTCGAACAGGTGATCGATAAAGGCACGCGTCTTGGCCGGCATCAGCCGCCGGCTGGCGGTCAGCAGGTGGACGGGCAGCGGTTCGTAGCGCCAGTCGGGCAGCACCGGCACCAAGGTGCCGGCGGCCACATCGGCCGCCACCATGCCGAACGGGAAGCTGCCCAGGCCGCCGCCGGCGCGCGTCAGTGACAGCACCAGGCCGATGGAGTTGGCCTCCAGCGGGCCGCGCACCTGCACCTCGGCCGTCTGCTTGCCGTGCTGCAGCGTGCGGTACATGCCCTTGCCCTGCGTCAGCACGACGAAGTCATGCGCCGCCAGGTCCGCCGGCGTCTGCGGCGCGGGCCGTGCCTGCAGGTAGACGGGGCTGGCGTACAGGCCGCGCTCCAGCAGCATGTACTGCCGCGCCACCAGGTCGGGCTCGTCCACCGCGCCCATGCGCACGGCCACGTCGTAGGGCTCGTTGAACAGGTCCACGCGGCGCGGCGTGGTGTCCAGCTCCAGCTCCACCTTGGGGTAGCGGCGCACGAAGCGCGAGAAGCTCTCGGCCAGCACCAGCATCGCGAACTCCGACGGCACCGACACGCGCAGCCGCCCCTGCGGCGTGGCCTCCCGCGCGGCCAGCCACTGGCGCGTCTCGGCGATGTCGTCGTCATGCCGGGCGGCGCGCTCGGCCAGCTGCTCGCCCAGCTCGGTCAGCGTCAGGCGGTTGGCGCCCGGCACGAACAGCCGCGCCCCCACCGCCGTCTCCAGCGCGGTCAGCCGCCGGCTCAGCGTGGCCTTGGGGCAGTCCAGTTGCCGGGCCGCCTCGGACAGCGAGCCGGCCTTGTGCACCTGGGCCAGCAACAGCAGGTCATCGACTTTCATGGCGGTTTGTCTCGTTTCGTTTCTGGAACGGCGCGTTTGAGTTTTGCATCTATTCGCCGGAAATGGAACTGCCTACAGTCGCGCCCCATCATGTCCGGCCGCCATCTGCTCACCCCCCAGCGCCACCGCATCGGCAGCGGCTTCCAGGCCGAGGGCTGGCGCGAGCCGCTGGCGCTGCTGGACCCCTTCCTGATGGTGGACCACTTCCGCATGCGCGAGGCCGCGTTCGCGCCGCACCCGCATGCCGGCTTCTCGGCCGTCACCTACCTGTTCGACGACTCGGCCACCGGCCTGGTCAGCCGCGACTCGCTGGGCGGCGAGCACGCCATCGCCCCGGGCGGCCTGCACTGGACGCTGGCCGGCCGTGGCGTCATCCACGATGAGTACCCGGCCGAACCCGGCCGCGAGGCCCATGGCTTGCAAATCTTCGTCAACCTGCCGGCCGACCAGAAGCTGCGTGCGCCCGAGGTGCTGCGCCTGGCGCCCGCCGACATGCCGCGCCGCCACGGCGACGGCTGGCGGCGGGTGCAGGTGTTCGGCGCGGACGCTGAAGCCGGAACAGCGGCCTGGCCGCCCGTGGCCTTTGGCGCCGCGCTGGCCGTGATCGACCTCGACCCCGGCGCGCAGTTCGACCTCGCGCTGGCCGACGGCGAGCAGGGCTTCGCCATCGTCATCCAGGGCAGCGGCCAGGCCGCCGGGCTGCCGCTGGACAGCGGCCGCGCGCTGACGCTGGGCGGCACCGGCGCCGCGCCGGCGCAGGCCGACACGCCGCTGCGGCTGGCCGTCTTCAGCGGCCGCCCGCTGCGCGAGCCGGTGGTGCGCCACGGACCCTTCGTCATGAGCGACGAGGGCCAGGTGGTCGCGGCGCTGCAGCGCTTCCAGTCCGGCGGCATGGGCCGCCTCAGCCCCCGAACAACCTCCGTCTGACCCCAGGACCCCGACCATGAACGCCTGTCTCTTATACACATCTCCGAGCCCACGAGACGGACTCCTATC
>CAXDTK010000457.1:0-3025 GCA_963992225.1 uncultured Comamonadaceae bacterium
AGATAGGAGTCCGTCTCGTGGGCTCGGAGATGTGTATAAGAGACAGGGCCGCCGGACGGTCGGGGTCAGCGCATCAGAACGAGTAGCTGGCCTGCACGGTGTAGCGGCGGCCGGTGTAGTTGACGCCGCGCGTCATCAGCCCGATCTGCTGCTGCATCAGTTGCCGCGCCAGCGCGTTGTTCAGGTTCTGGCCTTCGAGGCTGACGCTGAAGCGGTCGCTGAAGCGGTAGCTGACGCCGGCGTCCACCTGGCCGTAGGCATCGCTCCAGGTCGGCAGCGCATAGGCCACCGAGGTGCCGTCCGCCAGCCGGCCGTCGCCGCCGCGGGTGCCGTTCACGTTGACGCCCTGCAGGTACTTGGAGCGCCAGCTGTAGGCCACCCGCGCCGACAGCGGGCCCCAGTCGTACAGCAGCGCCAGGTTGTAGGCGTGCTTGGACAGGTTCTGCAGCGGCAGGTCGCCGAAGGTGCGGCCGTCGGTGTCGCAACCGTTGATGTTGAGGTTCAGGTTGGCCGCGTCGGTGCTGGTGCCGGCGCAGAACGGCGTCTGCACCGGGCTGTAGGGCTTGGTCTTGCTGTCGACATAGGTGTAGTTGGCCTGCACGCCCAGGCCCGACATCCAGCCGGGCAGCATGTCCAGGTAGCGCTGGAAGGCGATCTCGAAGCCGCGCGCATGGCCCTTGGCGCCGTTGACCGGCGCGGTCACGTTGAAGTTCAGCGGCGTGCCGTCCGCCGCGGGCAGCTGCACCGTCATGGACTGCTTGACGATGATGTCCTTGAGCTCCTTGTTGAACAGCGCGACCGTCAGCGAGCCGTTCCTGGAGAAGTACCACTCCCCGGTCAGGTCGAACTGCGTGGACTTGACCGGCTTGAGCATGGGGTTGCCGTTGGCCGAGCCGCTCAGGTTGATGGCGTCGATGACGACGGTGTTGCCGACGGTGTGCTGGGTGGTGGTCAGCTCCATCGAGGTGTAGGCCTGCAGCTGCGAGAAGTCCGGGCGCGAGATGCCCTTGGCCACCGCCGCGCGGAACTGCAGCCCGTCGCTGGCCTTGAAGCGCAGGTTCAGGCTGGGCAGCATGTCGGTGTAGCTCTGCTCGGCCTGGATGGGGCTGCTGAAGTCGTTGATGGCCGGCACCGGCACGCCGCCCTGGGTCTGGCCCGGGTTCAGCTGCGCCGCGCTGTTGTTGAACACGACATAGCCGTTCGCCTTCATCTCGGTGCGCACCGCGCGCAGGCCCAGGTTGCCGTCCAGCGGCATGCCGCTGTCGGTGAAGTCGAAGCGCAGCTGCGCATAGGCGGCCTGCGACTTCTCATGCTGCTCGTTGGTGCCTGCGGGGTCGGTGCCGAAGCTGGCGGGCGTCCAGGCCATGCCGGCCCAGGTCTGCGTGCATTGCCAGGCGCCGGGGCCGTTGGCGGCCAGGCACAGCGTCTCCGGGTAGCTGTGCAGTTGCGCGTAGCTGTTCGGGTAGCCCTGGGCCAGCGACACATGGGGCACGTAGACGCTGGGGACGCTCTGGCCGCCGAAGAAGTTGTTGAACTGGTGCAGCGTCACGGGCGCGTTGAAGCGCGCGTCGTCCAGGCGGGCCAGGTTGCCGCCGTAGAGCCAGTTGGCCCAGGTCTGCGTGATGGGCGACCAGAAGTAGCCGGGCACCGTGTTGACGGTCGTGGCCTTGCGGTCGGTCAGCCGGACGCCGAACTGCAGGTCCTGCAGCACCGGGTGGTCGAAGTTGAAGGTGGCATCCCCGCGCCAGACCTTGGACTCGGCCTTGCTGCGGTCCAGGTGCTCCATCGTGAAGGCCCAGTAGTAGTTGCCCTTGTTCTGCAGCGCGGCCAGGTCGGCCGCGTCGAAGACCACGCGCGGTGTCGAACCCGACAGGTCCAGCGTCTCCTTCGGCATCAGCAGGCCGGTGGCCACGGTGGAGTCCAGCGAGCGCGTGTCGGACTTCACCAGCTGCAGGTCGGTGCTGAAGCTCCAGCGGTCGTTGGCCTTCCACTTCAGGTTCCAGCCCAGGTCGCGGGTCCGGGAGTTGCGCGTCATGTAGCGCGTGTCGGCGCCGAAGTTGACGCCGCCGTCCGCCGGCGCGGTCAGCGTGCCGTAGACCAGCGCGTTGCTGCCGTTGTACTTGGCGTCGCTGCCGATGACGAGGTTCCAGGGGTTGGTCTGCGCGAACAGCGCGTTCTCGTCCCACTGCATCTTGTACTTGGACTGGAAGTAGGTCAGCGAGCTGCTGACGTCGTTGTTCTTCCACTGCAGCGCGCCGTAGCTGCCGTCGCGGTTGCGCTCGAAGTTGGAGTCGCGCCACTGCGCGCCCTTGGGCACCCAGTGCGTGCCATCGATCTTGTAGTAAGGCTCGACCTGCCAGAGGTCGGTGCGCGTGGTGCTCTTGCTGTGCGCCAGGCTCAGCAGCGCGCCGATCTCGCCGAGATCGGTCTTCCAGCGGTTGGACACCAGGCCCGAGGCCGACGGGCTCCACTTGCCCTGCAGCGCGTTGTAGTTGCCGCTGGCGGTGACGCTGCCCTTGAAGCCGGCGTAGTCGAACGGCATGGCGGTGCGCAGGTTCACCAGGCCGCCGATGGAGCCCTCGATCTGCGCGGCCGACGGGTTCTTGTAGACGTCCACCGCGGCCATCAGCTCGGGCGGCACGTCCTCGAAGTTCAGTGCCCGGCCGCCGTTGGCCGAGAAGGTGTCGCGGCCGTTGACCTCGGAACGGACATAGGAGAGGCCGCGGATGTTGACGCTGGAGCCTTCCACCGAGTAGTGCTCGGGGTCGTTCTTGGCCATCGTGCGGTCGATGGTCACGCCGACGATGCGCTGCAGCACCTCGGTGACCGAGCGGTCGGGCAGCTTGCCGATGTCGTCGGCCACGATGGAGTCGACGATCTCCTCGGCGTTCTGCTTGATCTTCTGCGCCGACTCCAGCGCCGCGCGGCGGCCGCTGACGACCACGGTCTCGATCTTCTGCGTCTTGGCGTCGGGCGCCGAGGCGGGGGCGGCCGGCGGCGCGGCGGTCTGGGCCAGGGCCATGCC
>CAXDTK010000458.1:0-3014 GCA_963992225.1 uncultured Comamonadaceae bacterium
CGGACGGACGACGCCGCGCCAGCTGCGGCCGCCCGCAATTCGGGGCCGCCGCAGCTAGGGTTGGCCGCAACAGGGGCGGGCGGGCCCGCCGCGGGTCAGCCGGCCTCGGCGGCCGGGATGGCCTCGGCCAGCACCAGCGCGGCCAGCAGCGCGGTGTCCTGCAGGTCCAGCCAGCGCGGCGGCGCGGGCTCGGGCGGCGGCGCGTCCGAGGCCACGGCCACGATGCCCGGCCAGTCGGGCCACAGCAGGGGCTTGCCGACCGCCGGCCGCCAGACCTCCAGCTTGGGGAAGGCGCCGGACTTGAACCCCTCCACCAGCACCAGGTCGCAGCGCGGCATGCGCTCCAGCAGCTCGGCCAGCGGCGGTTCGGCATCGCTGCGCAGCTCGTGCATCAGCGCCCAGCGCCGGCTGCCGAGCAGCAGCACGTCCTGGCAGCCGGCCTCGCGCAGCCGAAAGCTGTCCTTGCCGGGGCGGTCGACCTCGATGTCCTTGTGGCTGTGCTTGAGCAGCGAGACCCGCAGGCCCTGGCCCACCAGCCGCGGGATGAGGCGTTCGAGCAGGCTGGTCTTGCCCATGCCCGAACGGCCGGCGATACCGAAGACTTTCATGCCGATATTGTGAGCGGCGTCAAAGGAGCGGCCGGCGGGCCCTCCCAGAATGCCCGCCATGAGCTCATCCTGGAAACGCGCCCGCCTGTCGACCAAGGTCGGCATCCTGGGCGCCGGCCTGCTGGCGGTGGCACTGGCCTCCATCGGGCTGACGCTGTGGATGGGCTGGCAGCTCGAGGGCGGCGCGGCGGCCGTCAACGAGGCCGGCCGCATGCGCATGCAGACCTGGCGGCTGGCCCAGCAGGCGGCCAGCGGCGCCGAGGCGCGGCTGCCGGCGCAGGTGCAGGCCTTCGAGGACTCGCTGCAGCTGCTGGCCGCGGGCGACCCGGCGCGGCCGCTGCTGCTGCCGCGCGACGCCGGCACCATGGCGGCGTTCGCCGGCGTGCGCGCGGGCTGGGTGCAGCTGCGCGCCAGCGCGCCCGACGGGCTGCCGCGGCCCGATGCGGCCCGGGCCGAGGCGATGGTGCACCGCGTCGACGTGCTGGTGGACGCGATCGAGGCACGCATGGCGACCTGGACGTCCTACCTGTCGGCGCTGCAGTTCGCGCTGGTGGGGCTGGCCATCGCGGCGTCGGTGGCCTTCCTGTACGCGTCGCACCTGATGGTGTTCGCACCGGTGGACCGGCTGCGCCGCGGCCTCAAGGCGCTGGAGCAGGGCGACCTGGGCATCCGCATCGTGGCCGACGCGCAGGACGAGTTCGGCGATCTGGCGCGCGGCTTCAACGGCATGGCCGGGCGGCTGCAGTCGGTCTACCGCGGCATGGAGGACGAGGTGCGCGCCAAGACGGCCGACCTGCGCCAGGAGCAGCACCGGCTGGCCGCGCTGTACGACGCCAGCGCCTTTGCCGCGGCGGCGGCCACGCCGCAGGAGCTGGCGGCCGGCTTTGCCGAGCGCATGCGGCGCGTGGCGGGCGCCGATGCGGTGGTGGTGCGCTGGATGGACAGCCGCCAGCAGCGCATGGTGATGCTGGCCGCGCAAGGCCTGCCCCCGGCCATGCTGGATGCGGAGCGCTGCCTGACGCCCGGCGACTGCCACTGCGGCCTGCCCCAGGCGCGCACGCGGGTCATCCCGATCACGGCCGCGGGCGCCAGCACCCATTGCACCAAGGCCGGCTTTGCCGCGCTGACCTCGGTGGCGCTGATGGCGCAGGGCCAGGTGGCCGGCGAGATCGACCTGCTCTACCGCGAGCCGCCCACGCTGGCCCCGGCCGACCGCGAGCTGCTGGACAGCCTGGGCAGCCACCTGTCCGGCGCGATGGACGGGCTGCGCAGCGCCGCGCTGCAGCGCGAGGCGGCCGTGTCGGAGGAGCGCGGCATGCTGGCCCGCGAGCTGCACGACTCCATCGCCCAGAGCCTGGCCTTCATGAAGATCCAGCTGCAGCTGCTGAAGGAGGCCCAGCAGGCCGGCCGCGGCGTGGCCGCCGAGCGGCTGCTGGACGAGCTGGAGCTGGGCCTGAAGGAAAGCACGGCCGACGTGCGCGCGCTGCTGCTGCATTTCCGCACCCGCACCGACGGCGACGACCTGCTGCCGGCGCTGCAGCAGACGCTGCAGAAGTTCCGCCTGCAAAGCGGCGTGCTGGCCGAGCTGGAGGTCGACGGCCATGGCGCGCCGCTGCCGGCCGACGTGCAGGTGCAGCTGCTGCATGTGGTGCAGGAGGCGCTGTCCAACGTGCGCAAGCATGCGCGGGCGCACGAGGTGAAGATCCGGCTGGCCCACCAGCCGCATTGGCAGATCGAGATCCGCGACGACGGCCAGGGCTTCGACACCCGGGCCGGCGCGCCCGACGACAGCCATGTGGGCCTGCGCATCATGCGCGAGCGCGCGGCCAAGGTGGGCGCGGCGCTGGAGCTGGAGTCCCGCCCCGGCGCCGGCACCCGCGTGCGCATCTCGCTCCCCGAATACGAGGCCTTGAACGCATGACCGCCCCCTCTGGTACCGACCCGATCCGCGTGCTGGTCGTCGACGACCACACCTTGTTCCGCCGCGGCCTGATCGCGCTGCTGGGCACGCAACCGCAGCTGCAGGTGGTGGGCGAGGCCGGCGACGCCAGCGCCGCCGAGCGCCTGGCCGGCGAGCTGCAGCCGCAGGTCATCCTGCTCGACAACCACCTGCCCGGCGTCAGCGGCGTGCTGGCGTTGCCCGCGCTGAAGGCCGCGGCGCCGGGCGCGCAGGTGCTGATGCTGACGATGAGCGAGTCCGAGGCCGACCTGGGCGCGGCGCTGCGGGCCGGTGCCTGCGGCTACCTGCTGAAGACGGCCGACAACGCCGAGCTGACCCAGGCCATCGAGCGCGCGGTGCGCGGCGTGTCCAGCTTCAGCGCCGAGATGGCAGGCAAGCTGGCCACTGCCTTCCCCCCCCCCCGCCGCCCCCCCCCCCGCGGGGGGGGAGGGCGGGGGCGTATAAAC
>CAXDTK010000459.1:0-3010 GCA_963992225.1 uncultured Comamonadaceae bacterium
TGGTAGCTGGCGTCGGCGCTATGGGCGCCAGGGGCGGCGGTGGCGCCGAGCAGCGCCAGGGCGGGGAGGGCGGTCAGGTGGCGGAACGTCATGGCGGGCGGCTCCTGGGTGGGAGCCGCACGCTAACCCAGACGCTACGCCGGGCGGGCGCGAACTAGGGGGCGTCGCCTGCGCGTTCAGACGCGGTTCAGCGAGATGCCCGAGGTGGCGCGCAGCCGCTCCAGCACCTTGCCGGCAATCTGGTTCAGCGGCAGCACCTCGTCCGCCGCCCCGGCCGCGATGGCCTCGCGCGGCATGCCGAAGACCACGCAGCTGGCCTCGTCCTGGCAGTAGTTGTAGGCGCCGGCGTCCTTCATGACCTTCATCGCACGGGCGCCGTCCGCGCCCATGCCGGTCAGCATGATGCCGATCGCGTTCGGCCCCACCACCTTGGCGGCCGACAGGAACAGCGCCTCGACCGAAGGCTTGTGGCGGTTGATGGGCTCGCCGTCCTGCACGCGGGCGATGTAGTTGGCGCCGCTGCGCTCCACCGTCAGGTGCAGGCCGCCCGGGGCGATGTAGCCGTGGCCGGGCAGGATGCGCTCGCCGTCCTGGGCTTCCTTGACGCGGATCCGGCACAGGCCGTCCAGCCGCGCCGCATAGCTGCGCGTGAAGCCGGGCGGCATGTGCTGGGTGATGACGACGGCAGGGCTGTCGGCCGGCAGGTTGACCAGCACGTCCTTGGTGGCCTCGGTGCCGCCGGTGGAGGCGCCGATGAAGATGATCTTCTCGGTGGACGCGCGGCCCAGGCTGGCCATCGTGACGGCCTTGACCGGTGCCGCCGGCGGGGCACCGGGCGGTGGCGCGGTCGGTGCGCGGCGCACATGCGCCTTGGAAGCGATGCGGATCTTGTCGGTGATGTCCTGCGCCAGCTGCCGGATGCCGTCGGCCACGCCGATCTTGGGCTTGGCGACGAAGTCGATCGCGCCCAGCTCCAGCGCCTTCAGCGTGACCTCGGCGCCGCGCTCGGTCAGCGTGGACACCATCACCACCGGCATGGGCCGCAGCCGCATCAGGCGGGACAGGAAGTCGAGCCCGTCCATGCGCGGCATCTCGACGTCCAGCGTGATGACGTCGGGGTTGAGGTTGCGGATCATCTCGCGCGCGACCAGCGGGTCGGACGCCGCGCCTATGCATTCCATGTCGGTCTGCCGGTTGATGATCTCGGTGAGGATGGAGCGCACCAGCGCCGAATCGTCCACCACCACGACCTTGGTCTTGGCCATGTCGACTCTCCAGGTTCAGAACAGATCGATGGAGCCGCCGCTGCTGGCGACCGGCTGCACCTTCTGGATCGCTGCCCGGTCCTGCTGGACCAGGGCCTCGGTGTTGGTCGGGGCCAGGCGCTTGACCATGGCCTTGCCGCTCGCAGGCAGGAAGCACACCTTGCGCGGGTACACGTCCATCACGTCCTTGGACACGATGGGGATGCGCTCCAGCTTCAGGAAGTCGATGACGAAGTTGGTGTTGCGCTCGCCGACGTTGAGCGAGTTCATGCCCTGGATCACGGCGCCGCCGCCGAAGATCTTGGCCTCCATGCGGCTCTTGCTGGCGCCGCGCTTCATCATCTCGTTGATCAGCAGTTCCATTGCGAACGAGCCGTAGCGGCCCGAGTCGCCGTTGCCCTCGGGCAGCATGAAATGGTTCATGCCGCCGACCTTGGCCACGCGGTCCCACAGGCAGGCGGCGATGCACGAGCCCAGCGTCGTCATCACCAGCAGGTCCTCGGTGTCGACGAAGTACTCGCCGGGCAGGATCTTGACGGCGGCGTTCTTGAAGTGCGCGTCGTAGAAGAAGAACGACGCCTCGCCCTGCTTGCGGGGCTGCGCCTTCAGCGCGTTGACCTTCGCCAGCGCGGCCGGGTTGCCGAGGGTCGAGGCGGAAGCAAAGGGAGTGCTCATGCTCAGACCCGTTCGTAGATGGTTTTCCCGCGCAGCTTGAACAGGTCGCGCGATTCGGTGAAGTTCTCGGAGTGCCCGACGAAGAGCAGGCCGCCCGGGCGCATGACGCGGTGAATGCGCTCCAGCACCTTGCGCTGCGTGGGCGCGTCGAAATAGATCATCACGTTGCGGCAGAACACCATGTGGAAGGGGTCGCCCAACTGCCACTGCTGGTCCATCAGGTTCAGCGACCGGAACTCCACCCAGCGCTGCAGCTCCGGCTTCACGCGGATCTTGCCGGCGTTGGCGCCGGTGCCGCGCATGAAGAAGTTCTTCAGCCGCGTGGCATCGAGCCCGCGCGAATCGGCGTTGTAGACGCCGCGCTTGGCGGTGGCCAGCACGTTGGTGTCGATGTCGCTGGCGACCAACTGCACCGTGGCATTGCCGCCCAGCGCCTCGCTGCAGGTCATCAGGATGGAATAGGGCTCCTCGCCCGTCGAGGCGGCGCAGCACCAGATGCGCACCGGCTTGCCGACGAAGGCCTTGAGGTCGTCCTTGAGGGCGTGGAAATGATGGTCCTCGCGGAAGAACGAGGTCAGGTTGGTGGTCAGGCAGTTGACGAACTCCTGCCACTCCACGGCACCGGCGGGGCCGGTGGCCGCCTCCAGCCATTGCAGGTAGCTGCCGAAGCTCTTGTGCCCCGTCTCGCGCAGCCGGCGCGACAGGCGGCTGTAGACCATCGCGTGCTTGCCGTCGTGCAGGCTGATCCCGGCATGCTTGTAGATCAGCTCGCGCACGCGGTCGAAATCGGCCTTGCTGAAACTGAACTCGTGATCCAGGGATTCGGTGCCGGAGGCGAGGTCGGGTGCGGGCATGTCGAGGATCGGAGGTGTGGGTGCTCGCAGCAGGTCTGGCGGGGCAAGCCGATTCTGCATTGCCGGGCGTTTTTACGGCCCGGGCGCGGATCAGCATATTGCAAACAGCTTCCAGGAACGTGCCTGTTTCACGACCTGTCCGCGGCAGGGCCGCTGCTAGACTGCCCCGCGACCACCATCGCCCCCAGCCCCGCCGCCACCCGCCGCCGTTGGAAC
>CAXDTK010000460.1:0-2940 GCA_963992225.1 uncultured Comamonadaceae bacterium
CCGCCGCCCCCGCGGCGCCGGCCACGGCCGTCAGCGCTGCCGTGGCCGCCGTCACCCCGCCCGCGCCGCTGGCGGCGCTGCCACCCGGCGTGGTGCCCAACTACCGCGCCATCGTGCAGAGCCAGGGCCCGGCCGTGGTGGGTATCACCGTGGCCGGCCTGCACCAGGTGGGCCAGGGCGACGCCGACGACGGGCCGGTCGCCCGCGGCGACGACGACCCCTTCTTCCGCTTCTTCCGCGGCATCCCGGGCCTGCGCCTGCCACCGCATGGCGCCCAGCCCTTCCGCGGCCAGGGCTCGGGCTTCATCATCAGCCCCGACGGCCTGGTGCTGACCAACGCCCATGTGGTGCGCGAGGCCAAGCAGGTGACCGTCAAGCTCAGCGACCGGCGCGAGTTCGCCGCCCGGGTGCTGGGCAGCGACCCCGCCACCGACATCGCCGTGCTCAAGCTCGATGCCACCAACCTGCCCACCGTGCAGCTGGGCGACCCCCGGCAGGTGCAGGTGGGCGACCCGGTGCTGGCCATCGGCGCACCCTACGGCTTCGAGCAGACCGCCACGCAGGGCATCGTCAGCGCCAAGGGCCGCTCGCTGCCGGGCGACGGCGTGGTGCCCTTCATCCAGACCGACGCGGCCGTGAACCCGGGCAACTCGGGCGGCCCGCTGTTCGACGCGGCCGGCCGCGTCATCGGCGTGAACGCGCAGATCTACTCGCAAAGCGGCGGCTTCCAGGGCCTGGCCTTCTCCATCCCGGTGGACGTGGCGCTGAAGATCAAGGACCAGATCGTCCAGCACGGCAAGGTCGAGCATGCGCGGCTGGGCGTCACGCTGCAGGACCTGTCGGCGCCGCTGGCCGCTTCCTTCGGGCTGCCTGCGCCGGACGGCGCGCTGGTGTCCAGCGTGCAGCCGGGCAGCGCGGCCGCCCAGGCAGGGCTGAAGGCCGGCGACGTCATCACCACGGTGGACGGCGAGCCGGTGCGCGTGGCGGGCGACGTGTCCAGCCGCGTGGGCCTGGCCCGGCCCGGCGACAAGCTCAAGCTCGAGCTGTGGCGTGACAAGAAGCGGGTCATTGAGACCGTGGCCCTGGGCCGCGCCGACAAGGACGTGCAGGAAGCCGCCGCCACGCCGCAGGGCGGCCAGCTGGGCCTGGCGCTGCGTCCGCTGCAGCCGCAGGAGCTGCGCGGCTCGGGGCTGGAGGGCGGCCTGCTGATCGAGCGCGTCACCGGCCCGGCCCAGCTGGCCGGCGTGCAGCCCGGCGACGTGCTGCTGGCACTGAACGGCAAGCCGGTGCAGAACGTGGCGCAGGTGCGCGACGCGCTGAAGGACAAGCCGGCCTCGGTGGCGCTGCTGGTGGCGCGCGACGGCCAGCAGATCTTCGTGCCGGTGCGGCTGGGCTGAGCCGCGGGCGCCAGTCAGTCAGCGCGCCGCCGCCGGTGCCAGCACCTTCGCCCGCGCGACGGCGCTGGCGAGGGCGGTGGCCGGGTTGCCCGCCTTCTCGTAGGCCTCGGCCCGGCTGTCGTGCGCGTTCGCGCTGCGGGGGTTCTGCTCGGCATTGAAGCCAGCAGGGTGGCCCCCCCTTCCCGCAGATGAAATGCCGGCCCGTCGGCGCAGCGCGCGGTAGGCGGCACACACGCGCTTACACCCACCGCGACAGTCGCCCGTCGAAAGTGGCGACGCCCAGTCGTCGTCTGCAGGAAGGCGGCGATGTTGCCGTCCATTTCGCGGAGAGCTCGCATGAACTACGTTGATGGATACCTGGTCCCGGTGCCGAACGCCAGCCGTGAGGCCTACCAGAAGCTGGCCCTGGAAATGGCGGCGCTGTTCAAGCAGCACGGTGCGCTGCAGGTCGTTGAATGCTGGGGCGATGACGTGCCGGAAGGCAAGGTGACGTCGTTCCCGATGGCGGTGCAGCGCAAGCCCGACGAGACCGTCGTCTTCTCGTGGGTGGTCTGGCCGTCGAAGCAAGCCCGCGACGAAGGCTCGAAGCGGGTGATGCAACACCCGAGCATGCAGAAGGGGCCGGAGGGCATGCCGTTCGACGGGCAGCGCATGATCTTCGGCGGCTTCGAGGTGATCGTCGACGCCTGACCTCACGGTCGCACGGCGTGCCACAGAATGGCGGCCTCAAGGTCCGCCTTCTGTCACATGCCCACGCTGCCAGCTGCTTCCCTGGTCGATGTCGACGGCCATGCCGTCGAGTGCATGCGCACCGGCTCCGGCATGCCCGCCGTCGTGCTGATCAACGGCTCGGGCGGGCCACTGGCGGGCTGGCAGAGGGTCTTCCCCGGCATCGCCGCGCAGACGACGACGCTGGCCTACAACCGCCCCGGCGTGGGCCGCAGCGCCCCTCCCGCCGAGGCCCAGACCGCGGCGGCGATGGTCGCGGCGCTGCGGCGGTTGCTGGCCACGCTGGCGCTGCCTCCGCCCTATGTGCTGGTGGGTCATTCCTTCGGCGGGCTGATCGCCAACCTGTTCGCGCGCTGCCACCCCGCCGAGGTGGCCGGCGTGCTGCTGCTGGAGGCCACCGCGCCCGAGGACCTGACCGCGCTGAAGGCGCACGAGAACGCGCTGCAGCGCGGCCTGGCCCGGCTGCTGAACCGCCTCGCCCCGCTGCACCCGCACCATGAAACCCGGCATGCGGCGCAGTCCGCCGCCGAGCTGGCCGCGGCGCCACCCTTTCCGCCGCTGCCGCTTCGGGTCGTCACCGGCATGAAGCCCGCAATGGCCTGGGCCACCCGGCCAGCGCTGCTGCAGGCCCGCGCCGCCCACCAGCGGGCGCTGGCGGCGCTGTCGCCGCTGGGCCGGCAGGTGCCGGCGCCACGCAGCGGGCATTTCCCGCAGTTCAGCGAACCGGAACTCGTGACGGCCGCGGTGCAGGCGCTGGTGGATGCGGCCCTGTCTCTTATACACATCTGACGCTGCCGACGAAGGCTTAGGTGTA
>CAXDTK010000461.1:0-2930 GCA_963992225.1 uncultured Comamonadaceae bacterium
GAGATAGGAGTCCGTCTCGTGGGCTCGGAGATGTGTATAAGAGACAGCGGCCGACCTGCGTGTACTCCACCCGCAGCTTGGCGCCGGTGCGCCGGCCGGTCACGTCGATGTGCAGGTTGGACACACTGGTGGACCGGTCGTTGCGCATGAAGCTGGTGCTGTGGCCGGCAACACCCCAATCGGCCGAGGCCGCGAAGCTGATGCCGGAATCCTGAGGGACGATGAGCTCGCGCAGCAACCTGCTGCTGCTGCCCTGGCAGAAGTCGGCGTCGGCGACGTCGCAACGGCAGGTGTCGATCGTGGCCGCCGTGACGAGGCGCATGCAGCTGGACCTGCCGTCCAGCGTGTCCTGCAGGTTCATCGTCAGCTTGCTGCCCAACGTGTTCGCCTCGGACTTGGCGAAACTGAACATCCCCGCCACTTCCTCGGCGACGGCAATGATGCGGCGGCGTTCCAGCAGGCCCGCGATGGACGGCGTGGCGATCGCCAGCAGGACGCCGGCAATGGCCACACTCACCATCAGTTCCACCAGCGTGAACCCCCACGCCGGTCGGCCAACGAAACGGGGCTCAAGCAGGTCCATGTCAGCGCCCCCAGCAAGTGGCGCGGGTGTCGGCGCCGGCGGAATTCGTTGCCAGATAGGTCAGGCGCGCGCCTTCGAGCTTGATGGCAAGCGTGGCGCAGTCGGCGTCCCTGGCTTGAGGCCCGCCGGAGACGACGGAGGCGGTGGCGAGATAGCCGGAGGTCAGGCTGGGCATGGCGCCGACCCCCGCAATTTCAACCGTGTAGTAGCGGGTGATCGACTGGGCGCTGAGATTGAGGTCCGTCAGTTCGGCCGCGTAGGCCGTCTTGTTGGCGCGATAACGTTCCTGCGCCTGAACCACCGAGGTCAGCAGCGCCATGGCATCGGCGCGCCGGCTGCGCTTCACGTAGGCCGTGTAGTTCGGGTAGGCCACGGCGGCCAGGATACCCATCACGGCGACGGCCACCGCCAACTCGATCAGGGTGACCCCGCGGCAAGTGGTGGGTGAAGACAGGCGCATGCCCGATTCTCAGCAGCTCGGTCGTCGCACCCCCGACGAGCGCGACCACTTGTCCGTTGAAATCGACCGATCGTCGACGACCACCATGAACTGGGGGGTCAGGCGCACCGCTGCATCCCGGACAGCGAACCCCCGGTGGCGCAGCTGCGCACCCGCCCCGTGATCGCCACCACCTGGCGGATGCCGGGCCCGGCGTTCAGGCGGATCTCCACACTGCCCGTCTGCGTCACCAGGCCTTGGCGCTGCTGGAACTGCAGCGTCTCGGCATTGCTGCTGATGCGCAGCGGCTCGCTGGCGGGCAGCCATTCGGCCTTCAGGATCGTGCTGTCGGTGCTCCTGCAGACGGCCTCGGCGCCGGCGCAGTCGCAATCGTCCCGGGTTCCGATGTACAGCACGTAGCAGGCCTGTGCGCCCTTGCCGCTGACGCGGAAGTAGACGGGGCTGCTCATGCGGGTGGCTTCGCTGCGGGCAAAGCGCAGGTCGCTGGCCAGCGTCTCGGCGCGGGCACGCAGCTTTTGCTGCTGGTGCAGCTGCGTCATGGCCGGCAGCGCCTGGCCCAGCAGCGTGGCGCAGACGCCCAGGCCGACGCACATCTCCACAAGCGTGAAACCGCGGTTGCTGCGACGGGTGTTGGCGGTGCGGTCCATGGTGCTTCCCCGGGTTCGTTGCTGATGGAACGAACTTTAGGAAGCAGGTCAGGCCGCGTCTTTCCCTCCAAAGGCGGAATGAAGGGGGAGGCGACGCGTGGCGTCCCCCCTGACTCCCCCTTTGGGGTGATAGGGATAACCCGCGATTGCCGGCGGGCCTGTGGCCGCGGTCGGTGCTCAGATCTCGCGGATCAGCTGCCGGAACTCGTCGACGTCCTCGAAGCTACGGTAGACCGACGCGAAGCGCACATAGGCCACCTTGTCGATGCGCTTGAGTTCGCGCATGACCAACTCGCCCAGGCGGGTGGAGGCGATTTCCCGTGCGCCGCTGGCCAGCAGCTTTTCCTCGATGCGGTTGATGGCCGCGTCGATCTGCTCGACGCTGACCGGCCGCTTGCGCAAGGCCAGCTGCATGGAAGCGCGCAGCTTGGAGGCATCGAAATCGGCGCGCCGCCCGTCCTTCTTGACGACCGAGGGCAGGGCGATGTCGGCCCGCTCATAGGTCGTGAAGCGCTTGTCGCAGGACAGGCAGCGGCGCCGGCGCCGGACCACGTCGCCCTCGTCCGACTCCCGGGTCTCGGAGACCTGGGTTTCGGTGTGAGAGCAGAACGGGCAGCGCATCTGGGCCTAGCCGACTGTCAGCCGCGATACACCGGGAAGGCCGCTGTCAGGGCTGCCACCTTCTCGCGCACGGCAGCCAGGTTGGCTTCGTCGTGCGGCTTGTCCAGCACGTCGGCGATCAGGTGGGCCGTGGCGCGCACCTGCTCTTCCTTGAAGCCGCGCGTCGTCATGGCGGGCGTGCCCAGGCGAATGCCGCTGGTGACCATGGGCTTCTGCGGGTCGTTGGGAATGCCGTTCTTGTTGCAGGTCATGTGGGCGGCGCCCAGGATGGCCTCAGCTTCCTTGCCGGTCAGGTTCTTGGGGCGCAGGTCCACCAGCATGACGTGGCTTTCCGTGCCGCCGGAGACGATGCGCAGGCCGCGCGCGATCAGTGTCTCGGCCAGCACCTTGGCGTTCTTGACGACCTGGGCCTGGTAGGCCTTGAACTCGGGCGTCAGCGCCTCCTTGAAGGCCACGGCCTTGCCGGCGATGACATGCATCAGCGGGCCGCCCTGGATGCCGGGGAAGATCGCCGAGTTGATCTTCTTGGCGATGTCTTCCTTGTTCGTCAGGATGATGCCGCCGCGCGGGCCGCGCAGGCTCTTGTGCGTGGTGGACGTGACGACGTCGGCATGCGGCA
>CAXDTK010000462.1:0-2906 GCA_963992225.1 uncultured Comamonadaceae bacterium
GCCGGTGCGTTCGGCGTGACGGCGGCGGTGGGGCTGCTGGCGCGGTGGCAGGTCGGCGTGAAGGAGCCCGGGCGGGTGGGGCGACTGGGGCGGCTCTGCGAAGGCGCGCTGCGCGCGCAGTGTGTGGGCGGCGCCGTGCTGCTGGCCTACTGGGCCGCCAGGACGCTGGCCTGAGCCGCGCGCCACTGCTGCACGGCCTCGGCCAGCGTCTCGTCGCGCGACCGGCCCGCGGGCAGGTGCAGCCCCAGCGCCGCGGCGGCCTCGCGCAGCCGGGCCGGCGGGTCGGCGGTGTCCAGCGCCGCGGCGCCGTTCTGCTTGGACAGCTTGTGGCCGTCGGCCGCCAGCACCAGCGGCGTGTGCAGGTAGCGCGGCGTGGGCAGGGCGAGGGCGCGCTGCAGCGCGATCTGGCGCGGCGTGTTGTCGGCCAGGTCGGCGCCGCGCACCACGTCGGTGATGCCCTGGGCGCCATCGTCCACCACCACCGCCAGCTGGTAGGCCCACAGCCCGTCGGCGCGCCTGAGCACGAAGTCACCCACCTCGGCTTCCAGGTCCTGGGCCTGCGCGCCCAGCCGCCGGTCCAGCCAGTCGATGCGCCCCTGGACCCGGAAGCGCCAGGCCCGCACCGGCCGCCCGCCCGTGCCGTGGCGGCAGGTGCCGGGATAGACCAGCTCGCCATGCCGGGGGCGCGGCCCGGCCGCCCGTTCGAGGGCCGCGGCGATCTCGGCCCGCGTGCAGGCGCAGCCATAGGCGTGGCCCGCGGCGATCAGGCGCTCCAGCGCCGCCTGGTACAGCGCGCCGCGCTGCGATTGCCAGACCGGCGGCTCGTCGGGCTGCAGGCCCAGCGCGGCCAGCTGGCCCAGGATGAACTGGTCCGTGCCCGGCGGGCAGCGCGGGCCGTCGACGTCTTCGATGCGCACCAGCCAGCGGCCGCCGTGCGCGCGGGTGTCCAGCCAGCTGGCCAGCGCAGCCACCAGCGAGCCGTCGTGCAGCGGGCCGGTGGGCGAGGGGGCGAAGCGACCGCGGTAGGCCATGGCCCGGTTCAGAGCAGCAGGCCTTCGTGCTGCTCCAGCAGCGCGCGCTGCGTGGCCGGGCCGCGCAGCTTGGCGATCCACCAGGCCAGCGCCTTGCCGGGGGTCTGGCCGGTGTCGCGCCAGGCGTAGTGCATCAGCCCGGTGCGGCGGCCCTCGTAGGTGGCCTTGCGCACCAGCCGGCCGGCGTCGATGTGCCGGCGCACCATGGGCACCGGCAGCGAGCCGCAGCCCAGCCCGCGCAGCAGCGCCTCCAGCTTGGTGGTGAGCGAGGGCACGGTCAGCACGTCCTGGCCGGGCAGCACGCCCACCGTCAGCGGCGCCAGCAGCCGCGCGCTGTCGGCCACGGCGACGATGCGGTGCTCGGCGATCTGGCTGGTGGTCAACGGCTCGGGCAGGTCGGCCAGCGGGTGGTGCGGGGCGACGCAGAAGGCGAACTCCAGTTCGCCGCCCGGCTCGCAGTGCACATGGCTGCTCTGCGCTTGCGTGGGCACGCCGATCGCCAGGTCGGCCTGGCCATGCAGCAAGGCTTCCCAGGTGCCGGCCAGCACTTCCACGCGCAGCTTCAGCCGCGTCGGCGGCGGGCTGCCGTCGTCGGCCTTCTCGGCGTAGAAGGCTTCCATCAGGTCGAACAGCGCGCGGCGGGCGATGGCGTCGTCCACCGCGATGGTCAGCTCGCTCTCCCAGCCGGTGGCGATGCGCCGCACGCGGTTGGCCACCGCGTCCAGCTCCTGCAGCAGGCGCCGGCCTTCGTGCAGCAGCTCCTGGCCGGCCGAGGTCATCACGGCCTGGCGCGAGCTGCGGTCGAACAGCAGCACGTCCAGCGCGTCCTCCAGCTGGCGCACCGAGTAGGTCAGCGCCGACGGCACCCGCCCCATCTCGCGCGCCGCGGCGGCAAAGCTGCCGGTGCGGGCGATGGTGTCCATCATGGACAGGGCTTCGGGCGTCAGCGCGCGGCGTTTCTCATGGGCGTTCGGCATGGGTTCAGTCTATTTGAACGATGTCCTCAACGCAGCCCGACCCCGCCGGGCAAGGCGGCTCCTACATTGACTGCATCGACCCGAACCGGAGCCCTGCGATGTCCATGCAACTGATCAAGTCCAGCGACCGCGGCCATGCCGACCATGGCTGGCTGAAGTCCTTCCACAGCTTCTCGTTCGCCGACTATTACGATCCGGCCCGCATGGGCTTCGGCGCGCTGCGCGTCATCAACGAGGACCAGATCGCCCCCGGCACCGGCTTCGGCACTCACGGCCACCGCGACATGGAAATCATCAGCTACGTGCTGTCCGGGGAGCTGGCCCACAAGGACAGCATGGGCAACGGCGAGCCGGGCGCGGCCGGCAGCGGCAAGGCCGCGGGCGTGATCCGCCCGGGCGACGTGCAGCGCATGAGCGCCGGCACCGGCGTGCTGCACAGCGAGTTCAACCACGCCAAGGACCAGACCACGCATTTCCTGCAGATCTGGATCATGCCGGATCAGCGCGGCATCGCCCCCGGCTACGAGCAGAAGCACTTCGACACCGCCTCCAAGCGCGGCCGGCTGCGCCTGGTCGCCGCGCCGGACGGCGCCCAGGGCGCCGTCACGATTCACGCCGATGCACGGCTGTACGCGGGCCTGTTCGACGGCGACGAGACCGCCGAGCTGGCGCTGGCGCCGGGGCGCATCGCCTACGTGCACCTGGTGCGTGGCGCGCTGAACGCCAACGGACAAGACCTGACCGCGGGTGATGCCTTGCAGCTTCGCGAAACATCGCGCCTGGCCCTGTCGGCCGGCCGCGACGCGGAAGTGCTCGTGTTCGACCTGGCCCCCTGAATCTCCCCACCCCCACCACAAAGGAAGTTCCCATGAGCAAGATCGTCGTGCTGTACCACTCC
>CAXDTK010000463.1:0-2898 GCA_963992225.1 uncultured Comamonadaceae bacterium
TGGTTGCGGGGGTGCTGGCGGGGACGCGGCAGTCTAGACTCGCGACCCGTCCGGTCCATCCCCTGTTGCCCGTGAGAACCCTGCTGCCGGCGCTGCTGTTCGCGCCCCTGACCGCCCTGGCCCAGCTGCCCGCGCTGACGCTGGAGCAGCTGCCGCGGCCGGCCATGCCGCCCGGCGAGCGCGGCCCGGTGGTGCCCGCCCAGGTGGAGCGCTGGCGCCAGGAGGCCAAGGCGCTGGAGCATGGCGACGGCGTGCGGCGCGACGAGGTGGCGGCCGCCAAGCTGTACTGCCGCGCCGCGCGCTACGGCGATGCCGAGGCGCAGTACAGCCTGGCCTGGATGCTGACCAACGCGCGCGGCATCCAGCGCAACGATGCCGAGGCCGCCCACCTGTTCGCCGCCGCGGCCGAGCAGGGCCTGCAGCAGGCGCAGAACATGCTGGACACGCTGGGCGGCACGCCGCTGGGCGACCCGCCGCCCTGCCTGCGCCCGCCCGAGACCGACCCGCCGGTGGCCGTGGCCCCGCCGCCCGCGCGTGGCGCCCGGCCGCCGTCGCTGTGGGCCACGCTGCCGCTGCCGCCGCAGGCGCCATCGGCCATCGTCAGCTACGTCAAGCTGCTGGCGCCGGAGTACCAGCTCTCGCCGGCGCTGGTGCTGGCCGTGATGGCCACCGAGTCCAACTTCGACCCGCTGGCCGAGTCGCCCAAGAAGGCCCAGGGGCTGATGCAGCTGATGCCCGACACGGCGGCGCGCTTTCGCGTCACGCGGCTGACCGACCCGTCGCAGAACATCCGCGCCGGCATGGCCTACCTACGCTGGCTGCTGGCGTACTTCGAGGGCGACGTGACGCTGGCGCTGGCCGGCTACAACGCCGGCGAGCGCGCCGTGGACCGCTACCTGGGCGTGCCGCCCTATGCCGAGACGCGGCTGTACGTGCGCAAGATCATGGCGGCCGTCGGCGGGCAGCGCCTGCACCCCTTCGACGCCAGCGCGGCCCCGGCTTCGCCCATGCTGCAACGGGTCAAGGCGGCGATGCAGGTCATCCAGGCGCGGTGAGCGGCCCGCCGCGACCCGCTGCCGCCCTCCGCTGCCGTCTGCGCGCACCGCGCCGGCGTGACAAAAGTCGTGGCGCACCCTCGACAGCCGGGCGGCCGGCCCGTGCATGCGAGCATCGTGTGATGCCTGGCCTGAACCGACCCTGATGGAACCCCTGCACACCGACACGCTGCTGCGCATCTACCAGCTCGTCACCGCCATGCTGGCGCTGGCCACGCTGGGCGGCGCCTGGCACCTCAAGGCAGAGCGTGCGCTGTGGCTGTGGGCCGGCGCGTTCGCGGCGGCGACGCTGACGCAGACGGTGCGCGCCATCGTCTTCCTGATGGAGGGGCCTTACGCGCTGCGCGCCGTGGGCCACCTGGGCGGCCTGATCTATGCGCTGCTGGTGCTGCTGGGCGTGCGCGTCTACCTGGGCCTGCCGCTGCGCTGCCGCTGGCCGGTCGTCCTCACGGTGCTGACCTGCATCGCCTCGCTGACGCTGACGGCGCAGACCGGCGTGCTGTGGCCGTCGCTGACGCTGACGCTGCTGGTTTCGGCGCTGCTGACCGCGCCGGCGGTGCAGGCGTCGCGGCGCGCCTGGCGGCAGCAACGCGGCTTTCCGCTCGGGCTGATGACGGCCATGCTGGTCTGCAGCGCGGTGGTGGAGGTGGTGCGCGGCGTGGCGATCACGCCGTGGTTCTCGCCCACGCGGGCCGACCTGGCGCAGGTCAACGCGCTGGGCCTGTACGTGACCATCGTGCTGGTGATCGGCCAGGCGCTGGCGATGCTGTTGCTGCTGCAGGACCATGCGCTGCGGCAGATCCAGCGGCTCATCGAGGTGGACGTGCTGACCGGGCTGCTGAACCGGCGCGGCTTCGACGAGCGCCTGCGCCGGCTGCTGCAGCGCGGCGACACCCAGCCACCGGTGCTGGCGCTGCTGGACGTGGACCATTTCAAGCGCATCAATGACAGCCACGGCCATGCCGTCGGGGACGCGGTGCTGAGCGGCATCGGCGAGCGGCTGCGCGACGTGCTGCGGCCGCTGGACCTGGCGGTGCGCCTGGGCGGCGAGGAGTTCGCGGTGATCTGGGACCGGCCCGATGCCGGTGGCGACGCCGCGCTGGGCGAGCGCGTGCGCGCGGCCATCGCGGCGCAGCCCTTCATGACGGCGGCCGGCCCGCTGGCGGTGAGCGTCAGCGTCGGCGTGGCCCGCGCCCGCGGCGCCAGCGAGGCGCCCGAGGCGCTGTTCAGCCGGGCCGACGAGGCGCTTTACGCGGCCAAGCGCGCGGGGCGGGACCGGGTGGTGCTGGCGGCCTGACCGCGTCGGCCGCGCGGCCTCACATGCTGCGGCGGTACTGCCCGCCCACCTCGAACAGCGCAGCGGTGATCTGGCCCAGCGAGCACACCCGCACCGCGTCCATCAGCACCTCGAACACGTTGCGATTCTCGATGACGGCCTGCTGCAGCTTGGCCAGCATGGCCGGCGCCTGGGCCGCGTGGCGGGCGTGGAAGTCGGCCAGGCGGGACAGCTGCGACTGCTTTTCTTCCTCGGTCGAGCGCGCCAGCTCGATGTGCTCCGGCACCGGGTCGCCCTTGGGGTTGCGGAAGGTGTTGACGCCGATGATGGGGTACTCACCGGTGTGCTTGAGCATCTCGTAGCGCAGGCTCTCCTCCTGGATGCGGCCGCGCTGGTAGCCGGTCTCCATCGCGCCCAGCACGCCGCCGCGCTCGCTGATGCGCTCGAACTCCTGCAGCACGGCTTCTTCCACCAGCTCGGTCAGCTCGTCGATGATGAAGGCGCCCTGCGACGGGTTCTCGTTCTTGGCCAGGCCCCACTCGCGGTTGATGATGAGCTGGATGGCCA
>CAXDTK010000464.1:0-2878 GCA_963992225.1 uncultured Comamonadaceae bacterium
GCGCCGACAGGTCGGCCCGCCCGCCTCCGCCGCGCTGCTGGACGTCGTCAGCGACCCGGTGCTGACGCTGCGGGCCGAACATGGGCTCAGCCGGCCAGGCGGGTGGGCCGGGCCGGGCCGCCCGGCAGGGGCTGCCCGCTCATTCGAGCTGGGCCGCCTTGTGCAGGGCGCGCAGCACGCAGGCGTTGATCTCGCCGGCTTCCATCATCAGCGCCTCGGCGCAGTCGCGGTAGTCGAACACCGATTCGGCCTCCACCGCGCGCACCAGGTCGAGGTAGGGGTGGTAGGGCCCGTTGCCGTCCACCAGCGCCTGGCGCACGCGCTCGGGCACCGGGATGGACTGCAGCAGCTTCTCGAACGGCGCCTTCAGCATGTGGTCCAGCAGCGAGAACAGGCCGCAGATGAACATCTCGTCGCGCTGCTCGCGCTCGCTCATGCCCTGCGCCAGCTCCTCCATCAGCAGGCCGCGGCGCAGCGCGCCGAACATGATGGGGCGCATGCTGTGGTCCTTGCTGGCCGTCGTTAACAGCAGGGCCAGCCAGCGCTTCATGCGCGCATAGCCCAGCAGCATGATGGCGTGGCGGAAGCTGGATACCTCCACCGGCAGGCCGAAGGCGGCGGAGTTGAGATAACGCAGCAGCTTGAAGGCCAGGCTGGGGTCGCGCTTGAGGGTCTGTTCCAGGCGCTCGACGTCCTCGCCCTGGTCCACCCGGGACATCAGCTCGACGATGACCTGCAGGTCGGCGGCCACCTCGACCTTGGCCGCGGCGGGACTGCCCTCGAAGGGGCCGTCCATGGGCCAGCCGATGACGGCGGTGGCGCCGGCCTTGAAGCTGTCCTCGATGGCCTGCGCGCCGCGCACGCCGGCATGCACCACCGGCACGCCGGCCGGCGCGGGCTGGCCGGCCTCCAGCACCACCTGCCTGAACACGGCGGCCACCTCGGGCGGCAGCGGCGCCTGGGGCAGGCCCTTGAGCAGGCCGTGGTGGCCGGCGGCCTTCAGCGCGGCCAGCGCCGCGGCGTGGGCGGGGTCGGTGGCGATGAAGGCGGGCACCTCGATCTGCGTCGGTGCGGCCGGCGGCTGGGCCAGCACCGCGCCCAGCAGCGCCTCGCCCTGGGGGTTGATCAGCTCACCGCCGGCCGGCCAGGTGGCCGCCAGCGCGGCCAGCAGCTCGGCATGGTCGACGCGGGCGTCGGCGCGCAGCGGCACCAGCGTCAGCCGCGTGCCGGTGATGCTGTGCTGGCGGTCGATGATGGGGGCATAGCCCAGGGCGACACCGGGCAGGATGGCGTGGTCGAGGGCGGCGGGGACGTTGTCGGACATGGCACGGCACTGGGCTGGCGGTGAATGCGGCAGTCTGCCACGCCCACCGGCCCGTCGCGGCGCCAAAGCGTGACAGCTTCACGCCCGGCCGGCCAGCCGCTGCCGCTCAGCCGCTGATGTATTGGAACAGCGACATGCGCTGCACCATCGCGTAAGTCTTCAGCGCCGTGTCGTAGCCGGTCTGCTGGTTCTGGAAGTCGGAGATGCCCTGCACCATGTCCAGGTCCTCGGCGGCGCTCTTCTCCTGGGTGCTGTACTGCTTGAGCGCGGCCAGCCGGCTTTCGGTGCCGTCGAGGTTGTTCAGCCGCTCGCCGACCTGGCTGCGGGCGTTCTGCAGGTTGCCCATGACGGCGTCGATGTCGCGCAGCCGGCCGGAGTTGCTCTGCGCGATCTGGGCGCCGCTGCGCAGCGGCGTCTTCAGCTCGTTGATGGCGCGGTCCATCACGTCGAACACCTTCAGCGTGTTGGTGGCAGGTGCGATGGAGAAGTTGTCGCCATCGGCCGGCGCACCGGAGATGGCCACGGCCAGGCCGTCGAACTCGATGCTCTGGCCGGCCCGGTAGGTGCCCGCGGCGACGCCGGCGCCGGTGTCGACGTTGGTGACGGCGTAGGTCTGCGCCGGCGCGATGCCGGCGATGTCGATGCGGTAGTTCTGGCCGGTCAGCAGCGGCGGGTTGGTGACGCGGCCGCCATCGATCCAGCCCTTGGCCAGCTGCGCCGGGTCGATGCTGTTGGGGTTGGCGTCGGTGACGAAGCTGCCGTTGCCGCTGCGCGCCTGCTCCCAGGCGGCGCGGCCGTCGACGGTGAGCTGGAAGTTGTCCAGGTTGCCGGTCTGGATGTTGCCGTCCACGCCCACGTAGGCCACGCCGGTGGCCTGGTCCAGGAACGGCGGGCTGGCCGAGCCCTGGCCCGAGAACAGGTAGCCGCCGGCGCCGTCCGCGCGGTTGGCGATGGTCAGCAGCTGGTCGCGGATGCCCTGCAGCTTGTTGGCCAGGCCCTTGCGCTCGGCGTCGGAGTAGCTGGCATTGCCGGCCGCGATCATGGTCTCGCGGGCCTGCTGCAGCAGCTCGTTGGCGTCGCCCAGCGCGGACTCGGCCAGCGTCATGCTGTTGCGGCTGGCCTCCAGCGCGCGCTGGTTGGCCTCGACGCGGCCGATCGAGGCCAGCGCCCGCTCGGCCCGCGCGGCGCCGGTGGGGTCGTCGCTGGCCAGCGCCACGCGCTTGCCGGAGGTGAGCTGCTGCTGCTGGTCCTGCAGCGCGTTCTGGCGCCGCTGCAGGTTGGCGATGGAGGCGTCGAACAGGTTGGCGGTGGAGAGTCTCATGGTCTGCCTCTAGCGGTCATCGTGCGGCGATGCGCATCAGTTCGTCGAACAGGCTCTGCGCCGTCTGCAGCACCTTGGCAGCGGCCTGGTAGCCCTGCTGGAACTGCATCAGCCGCGCCGCCTCCTCGTCGAGGTTGACGCCGGCCTGGCCGGCGCGGAGGGCCTCGCTGTCGGCGGCCACGGTGGTGGAGCTGTCTCTTATACACATCTGACGCTGCCGACGAAGGCTTAGG
>CAXDTK010000465.1:0-2873 GCA_963992225.1 uncultured Comamonadaceae bacterium
GGGGGGGGCGGGGCGGCCGGCGGCCTGCCGCCCCCACGCGCCGGCGGCTGGCGGCCGGTGGCGGCGGGCTTTGCGCTGCCGCTGCTGCTGGGCGCCGCGCTGGCGCTGGCCTTCTCCCTGCAGCTGCAGGCCGTGACCGAACTGCTGTTCTTCGCGCTGCTGCTGCTGGCGCTGCTGCTGCCGGCGCACCGGCCCGAGAGCCTGCTGGGCTTCGTGCTGGGCATGAGCTGGACCTTCGGCGCCGTGCTGCCGCTGCTGATCGGCGGCGTCATCGCCGGCGTATCGTGGCTGGCACGCGCCGCCGCGCGGTGGGCCTGGCGCGCCGTGCGGCCGGCATGAACACCGCCGCCCGCCCGCAGCGGTGACGCCGAGCCGTCGCCCGGCCCCGGCGTCAGGGCAACTGAGGCTCGGACGCCGGCTCCGAGGCCGCCTCGGGCGGCGGGGGCGGCAGGCCAATGCGGGCGATGGCCAGTTCGCCGGAGAACTCCGAGTAGAACCAGTCATCGCCCAGCCTGACCAGGCCCTCGCCCGGCGGCTCGATCGGCGTGCTGGGCTGGCCCTTGAGCGCGACGGCCATGGTCGCGGCCCAGACCGGCAGCGCCAGGCCGCCGCCGCTCTCGCGCTCGCCCAGCGAGCGGGGCTGCGGATAGCCTATCCACACCGCACCCGCGCGGGCGGCCTGGAAGCCGCAGAACCAGGCGTCCACCGCGTCGTTGGTGGTGCCGGTCTTGCCGTACAGGTCCCAGCGGCCCAGCAGGCTGCTGGCCTTGGCGGCGGTGCCCTCGCGCGTGACGGCGGCCAGCAGCTGCGCGGTCATGAAGGCGTTGCGCGGGCTGACCGCGCGGCGCAGCGGCGGCGGCTCGGCCTTGAAGATCACCTCGCCCTGGGCGTCCTGCACGCGCTGGATCAGCCAGCCGGTGGGCAGCTGGCCCTCGTTGGCGAAGGCGGCATAGGCCTGCGCCATCTGCAGCGGCGTGACGGCGCCGGTGCCCAGCGCCAGCGTCAGGTTCAGCGGCTGGCGCTCTTCGTCCAGGCCGAAGCGGGCCGCCCAGGCACGCGCGCGCTGCGGGCCCAGCGCCTGCGCCACCCGCAGCGTCACCATGTTCTTGGACCTGGCCAGGCCCTGGCGCAGCGTCAGCGCCGGCTCGTACTGGCCGTCGTAGTTGCGCGGCGCCCAGTCGCCCACCACCACCGGCTCGTCGCTGACCAGCGTGCCCGCCCAGGCGCCCTGCTCGATCAGCGCCGAGTAGATGAAGGGCTTGAATGCCGAGCCCGGCTGGCGCCAGGCCTGCGTGGCGGAGTTGAACTGGTTGCGCGTGAAGTCGAAGCCGCCGACCAGCGCACGGATGGCGCCGGTGGCCGGGTCCAGCGTGACGACGGCGCCCTCGGCCTGCGGCGTCTGGCTGAGCTGCCATTGCTTGCCCGCGGCCAGCACGCGCAGCACTGCGCCGGGCTTGAGCCCCTGCAGCGGGCGCAGCGACGCGCCCTTGAGCGTGATGCGCTCGCCGTCCCCCAGCACCAGCCGCGCCGTGCCCTTGTCCTGGCCCAGCAGCACGGCCGTGCGCAGCTCGCCCAGGTCGGGATGGGCGTCGAAGGCCGCGTCCAGCGCCTCGTCCAGGTTCTCGCCTTCGCCATCGCCCGCCGGCAGATCGACGGTGGCCTCGGGCCCGCGGAAGGGCTGGCGGCGCTCCAGCTCGAACAGCGCATGGCGCAGCGCCTCCTGCGCGGCCGCCTGCTCGGCGTACAGCAACGTCGTCGTCACCGTCAGGCCGCGGGTGTAGGCGGCCTCGCCGAAGCGGGTCAGCATCTCCTGGCGCACCTGCTCGGCGGCATGGTCGGCCACGCCGCCCATGCGCCGGGGGCGCTGGATGGCCAGCGGCTGCTCGCGCGCGGCCCGCGCCTCGTCCGGCGTGATCAGGCCCACCGCCGCCAGCCGCTCCAGCACCACGGCCTGGCGGCGCTTGGCGCGGCCCAGGTTCTGCACCGGATTGAAGCCCATGGGGTTCTTGGGCAGGCCCACCAGCAGCGCCATCTCGCCGGTGCTCAGCTGGTCCAGCGTCTTGCCGTAGTAGCGCTCGGCCGCCGCCGCGAAGCCGTAGGCCCGGTTGCCCAGGAAGATCTGGTTCATGTAGATCTCGAGGATCTGCTCCTTGCCCAGCGTGCGCTCGATCTTCAGCGCCAGCAACGCCTCGACGATCTTGCGCGACCAGCGCTGCTCCTTGGTCAGGAAGGTGTCGCGCGCCAGCTGCTGCGTGATGGTGGACGCGCCGTGCAGCGGCCCGCGGTGCGTCAGGTTGCGCCACATCGCGCGGGCGATGCCGCCGAAGTCCAGGCCCGCATGGGTCCAGAAGTCGGTGTCCTCCACGGCCAGCAGCGCGTCCTGCAGCGGCTTGGGGATGTCCTTCAGCGGCACGAAGCGGCGCCGCTCGGCGCCGAACTCGCCCAGCAGCTGGCCGTCGGCGCTCATCACGCGCAGCGGCTGGTGGGGCTGGTAGTCGGTCAGCACGTCCAGCGCCGGCAGCTGCTGCCACAGGAACAGCGCCACGATGGCACCCACCAGCGCGAGGGCCAGCGGCACGCCGACGAGGGCGCCCAGCCAGGGCCGTTGGACGAGGTACTTGAGCATGGCGCGCATCGTAGGCGCAGGGCGCGAGGGTGGCGCGGGCGCCGCATGCCCTTGCTTGCCGGTGTTACCGGCCGCTGGCATTTGCCGCGCGCCGTCGGCCGTGGCGGCGGCTTCGTCGGGTCGATCCCGGGCTTCGTCCGGCCCTGGCTGACGGCGGCCGCGCCGAGCTCTAACTTGCCGGTCATCGCCACCCACCGACAGGAGCTCCCATGAAATCCCTGCTGATGCCCGCCCTGCTGCTGGCCGC
>CAXDTK010000466.1:0-2844 GCA_963992225.1 uncultured Comamonadaceae bacterium
ACACCTAAGCCTTCGTCGGCAGCGTCAGATGTGTATAAGAGACAGGACCCGTCCATCCTCCAAGCCCGCGCCCGGCGGCGCCAATCCTGCAAACCCCGAGGGCGCGCCGCGCCTCGTTGGCCTGGCGCCGGTGTTCGACGCCGGCGCCCGCCTGCTGCTGCTGGGCAGCTTCCCCGGTGCGGCGTCGCTGCAGGCGGCCCAGTACTACGCGCATCCGCGCAATGCCTTCTGGCCCGTGATGGCCGACCTGCTCGGTGAGCCGGGGCTGGGCACCCGGCCGTATGCCGAGCGCCTGGACCTGCTGCGCCAGCGGCGCGTCGCGCTGTGGGACGCCGTGGCCAGCTGCCGGCGCGAGGGCAGCCTGGACATGGCCATCCAGGCCGCCCAGCCCAGCGACCTGCCCGAGCTGCTGGCCCGCCTGCCCCAGCTGCGTGCCATCGGCTGCAACGGGGCGCTGGCGCATCGGCAGACGCTGCAGGTGCTCAGATCGCCGCGGTGGCCGGTGCTGCGGCTGCCGTCCACCAGCCCGGCCCATGCCGGCCTGGGGCTGGCCGACAAGATCGCGGCCTGGCGCACCGCGCTGGCGCCGTACCTCCCCTAGGATGCCGGCATGAAAACCTCCGCAAGGGCACGCGCCTGGGCGCCCGCCACGCTCAGCGAATACGACGGCGTGCGTTTCCTGCACCTGGACTCGATCTGGGTGCAGGGCGCCATGCGCATCCGCAAGCCCGACCAGCTCGAACTCGAATACATCCAGCGCATGTGCGCCTGGATGCTGTGGCGCGACGAGGCCCGCCTCAACGAGGGCCACGCGGTGCAGCTGGGCCTGGGGGCCGCGGCACTGACGCGCTTCAGCCACGGCCAGCTGAAGATGCGCACCACCGCGGTGGAGATCAACCCCGAGGTCATCGCGGCCTGCCGGCAGTGGTTCCGGCTGCCGGGCAACGACGCGCGCCTGACGGTGCTCAACGAGGATGCGGCGGACTGGGTCAACGACGACGCCCACCTGCAGACGGTGGACGTGCTGAACGTGGACCTCTACGACCATGAGGCCGAGTCGCCGGTGCTGGACGACGAGGCCTTCTACGCCGCCTGCCGCGGCGTGCTGGCGGACGGCGGGCTGATGACGGTCAACCTGTTCGGCCGCAGCGCCAGCTTCGCGCGCAGCGCGCTGCGCATCGCCAGGGCCTTCGGCTCGGACCAGGTCTGGAGCCTGGCGCCGACCCAGGAGGGCAACACCGTGGTGGTGGCCGCGCGCGGCGTGCAGGTGCCGCACCGCGACGTGCTGGAGCAGCGCGCGGCTACCATCGAATCGCGCTTCAAGCTGCCGGCGCGCAAGTGGCTGCGCCTCGTGCGGCCTCTGCCGATGAGCATCCTCAACGCCCTCTGAGCCCGCCCCATGACGACCAAGCTCAAGCCCCTGGCTCCCGCCACCAAGCCCGAGGGCCGCCTGGAATGGCGTGCGCTGCTGCATTGGCTGCTGGAGGACGGGCTCATCGACGAGGCCCAGTTGCAGCGCACCGAGCAGCGGCTGGGCGCCGGCGACAGCACCTTGCATCCGCTGGTGCGGCTGGGCCACGCCAGCCTGGTGCGGCTGACGACGGGCAAGCCGCTGGACGTGGACGCGCTGTCGGAATGGCTGGCGGTGCGCGCCCGGCTGCCTTACCTGCGCATCGACCCGCTGAAGGTGGACGTGGGCCGCGTCGGCGACGTGATGTCCATCGGCTATGCCGAGGCCAAGCGCTGCCTGCCGGTGCAGTTCGGCGTGAACGACGTGACGATCGCGACCTCCGAGCCTTTCGACACCGGCTGGGTCGCGCAGATCGAGTCGCATGTGCGCAAGCCGATCAAGCTGGTCATCGCCAACCCGCTGGACATCGCGCGCTACACGACCGAGTTCTTCACGCTGGCCCGCTCGGTGCGCCAGGCCGCCAAGGCCGGCGAGCAGAGCCAGGTGGCGAGCTTCGAGCAACTGGTGGAGCTGGGCCGCACCAACAAGCAGCTGGACGCCAACGACCAGGGCGTGGTGCAGGTGGTGGACTGGCTGTGGCAGTACGCCTTCGACCAGCGCGCCAGCGACATCCACCTGGAGCCGCGCCGCGAGATGGGCGTGATCCGCTTCCGCATCGACGGCGTGCTGCACACGGTCTACCAGCTGCCGCCCACGGTGATGAGCGCGATGACCTCGCGCATCAAGCTGCTGGGCCGCATGGACGTGGTGGAGAAGCGCCGCCCGCTGGACGGCCGCATCAAGACGCGCAACCCGGCCGGCGAGGAGGTGGAGATGCGGCTGTCGACGCTGCCCACCGCTTTCGGCGAGAAGATGGTGATGCGCATCTTCGACCCCGAGACCGCGGTCAAGGACTTGTCGTCGCTGGGCTTCGGCCAGCATGACTCGGACCGCTGGGAGGCGCTGGTCAAGCAGCCGCACGGCATCATCCTCGTCACCGGCCCGACCGGCAGCGGCAAGACCACCACGCTGTACTCCACGCTCAAGCGCCTGGCCACCGACGAGGTCAACGTCACGACCATCGAAGACCCGATCGAGATGATCGAGCCGGCCTTCAACCAGACCCAGGTGCAGAACGTGCTGGACTTCGGTTTCGCCGAAGGCCTGCGCGCGCTGATGCGCCAGGACCCGGACATCATCATGGTCGGCGAGATCCGCGACCTGGAGACGGCCGAGATGGCCATCCAGGCAGCGCTCACCGGCCACCTCGTGTTCAGCACGCTGCACACCAACGATTCGGTGTCCGCCATCACCCGCCTGACCGACCTGGGCGTGCCCAGCTACCTGATCAGCGCCACCGTCATCGGCGTGCTGGCCCAGCGCCTGGTGCGCAC
>CAXDTK010000467.1:0-2805 GCA_963992225.1 uncultured Comamonadaceae bacterium
CGACTTTTTCAAGCCCACCCGGACTTTTCAGCCCGCCTCACTCATCTCGAACTACCTGCCGCTTCCGGCTTGCAGCGCTGCGATCAGCGAAGCCCACGACTGTAGCACAGGTTTTTTGCGATGCGCAAGACGTTCTGCGAAATTGTTCAAGGAAGGTTCGCCGCACCGCGCCGGCCGCTTAAGGGGACGCCGAACAGGCTTGTCGTCACCCCCATGAACCGCCCCGTAGACGCCTGCAATTGCCGCGACCGCTGGGATCTCTATCTATATGAGGTCAGAACCCGAGCCATCGCTCAGCCCTCTTCCTGGAACGCCTCTTCCCGCTTGCTCTTGATGGACGGCAGCATGACGACCACGATCATCAGCGCAGCGGCGACCAGCAGACCCGCCGACAGCGGACGGGTCATGAAGGTGCTCCAGTCGCCGCGCGCAAGCAGCAGGGCCCGGCGCAGGTTCTCTTCCATCATGGGGCCCAGGATGAAACCGAGCAGCAGCGGTGCCGGCTCGCAGCTAAGCTTGTAGAAGACGTAGCCCAGCACCGCGAAACCGGCGGTCATGAAGACATCGAAGCTGTTGTTGTTCAGCGAGTAGGCGCCAATGCAGCAGAACACCACGATCGCCGGGAACAGGAAGCGGTACGGCACGGTAAGCAGCTTGATCCAGATGCCGATCAGCGGCAGGTTCAGCACGATCAGCATCAGATTGCCGAGCCACATCGACGCGATCAACCCCCAGAACAGATCCGGGTTGCTCGTCATCACCTGTGGGCCGGGCTGTATGCCCTTGATCGTCATCGCCCCCACCATCAAGGCCATCACGGCATTGGGCGGGATGCCCAGCGTCAGCATCGGGATGAAGCTGGTCTGTGCGCCGGCGTTGTTGGCGCTCTCCGGACCCGCGACGCCCTGAATGGCACCCTTGCCAAACGGCACGCGCGGGTTGCGGGCGATCTTCTTCTCCAGCGTGTAGGCCGCGAACGAAGCCAGCAGCGCGCCGCCGCCGGGCAGCACACCCAGCACCGAGCCCAGGGCCGTGCCGCGCAGCACCGCCGGCCAGGCCTCCTGGAAGTCCTGGCGTGTCGGCCAGAGCCCCTTCACCTCCTTGGTGAAGACCTCGCGGTGCTCTTCCGGCCGCCCCAGGTTGGCGATGATCTCGCCGAAGCCGAAGACGCCCATCGCGATGACCACGAAGCCGATGCCGTCGGTCAGTTCAGGGACATCGAAGGAGAACCGCGCGGTCCCGGTGATGACGTCGGTGTTGATCTGCCCGAGCAGCAGCCCCAGCACGATCATCGCGATCGCCTTGATCAGGGAGCCCGACGCCAGCACCACGGCGCCGACCAGGCCCAGCACCATCAGCGAGAAGTACTCGGCGGAGCCGAACTGGAAAGCCAGCTCGGTCAGCGGCGGCGCGAAGGCCGCGATGATGATGGTGCCCACACAGCCGGCGAAGAAGCTGCCCAGCCCCGCGGCGGCCAGTGCTGCCCCCGCCCGGCCGCTGCGCGCCATCTGGTAGCCGTCGATGGCCGTCACGACCGAACTGGATTCGCCCGGCACGTTGATCAGGATGGCCGTTGTCGAGCCGCCGTACTGGGCGCCGTAGTAGATGCCGGCCAGCATGATGAGCGCGGGCGTGGCGTCGAGCGCGTAGATGGACGGCAGCAGCATCGCGATCGTCGCGACCGGCCCCAGGCCGGGCAGCACACCGATCAACGTGCCCAGCACGGTGCCGAAGAACGCGTAGAGCAGGTTCTGCAGCGTCAGCGCGGTCTGAAAACCGAGACCCAGGTTGTTCAACAAGTCCATGATCGCTTCAGCCGGTGAAATAGATGGGCCAGAGCGGGATGGTGAGCTTCAGGCCAACGATGAAAAGCGCCCAGCTGCCCACGGTCAGCACCAGGCTGCTGAGCAGCACGTCGCGCCAGCGGAACTCCTGGCCGGCCGCAGCGGCCAGCGAGATGACCAGCGGCAGCGTGCAAGCCAGGCCCAGGCGGGGCAAGGCCAGCCCGAACACCGTGACGGCCGAGACGATGACCAGCAACGGCCGCCAGGCGATGGACCCGACCGGATCGCCGCCCTCGGACTCCAGCGTCAAGGCCTTGAACAGCACCAGGCCGCCCAGCACGGCCAGCAGGATGCCGAGCCCGAAGGGGAAATAACCCGGACCGGGGCGGGCCGGGGTACCAAAACTGTAGTCGGTGGATCCCCAGGCGAAGGCCACGCCGGCCACCAGGAACAGCAGCCCGGACCAGAAGTCCCGCTGGCTCTTGAGTTTCATCGTTGTTGTCTCCTGCGCGCCGTGATCGCCACGGTGCTTTGGCGGCGATTCTGTCAGCGGGGGCCGGGGACCGCGCTGTGGATTACACGTAAGACGTTGCAGGCGACACCGTGCGATCTGACGCGCTTCAGCCTTCCCAGGCCGGCGTGCTGCGCAACACTTCCTCGACGGTCGTCATCCCTTCGGCCACCTTCATCGCACCCGCCAGGCGCAGCGGTCGCAGCCCGTCCTGCACGGCCTGCCGGCGCAGCGCGGGCAGGTCGGGTGCGGGATGCATGGCCGCCTTGACACCTTCCGTCACCGTCAGCAACTCATACAAACCGGCGCGGCCGCGGAAGCCGGTGTTGCGGCATTCCAGGCAGCCCACCGGCTTGTAAGGCTTCACGCCGCCGCCCAGGCGCCAATGGCGCACCAGATCGTTGAGGCTTTCGCGCGTGACCAGCGGGTCCGGCTGCTTGCAATGCGGGCACAGCGTGCGCACCAGGCGCTGGGCCAGCACGCCGATGACGGTGGCGCTGATCAGGTAGC
>CAXDTK010000468.1:0-2773 GCA_963992225.1 uncultured Comamonadaceae bacterium
ATCGACATCAACTACTACGCCGTCAAGAAGGCGCGTGACTCCAACCTGCGCCACCGCCCGGTGGGGCTGGGCATCATGGGCTTCCAGGACGCGCTGTACCAGCTGCGCACGCCCTATGCCTCGCAGGCGGCCGTCGAGTTCGCCGACCGTTCGATGGAAGCCGTCTGCTACCACGCCTACTGGGCGTCCACCGAGCTGGCCGAGGAGCGTGGCCGCTATTCGTCCTACAAGGGCTCGCTGTGGGACCGCGGCATCCTGCCGATCGACTCGCTGGACCTGCTGGCCGAAGCCCGCGGCGGCTACGTGGACGTGGACCGTTCGGTGAGCATGGACTGGGACGCGCTGCGTGCCCGCATCGCCACCCACGGCATGCGCAACAGCAACTGCGTGGCCATCGCCCCCACCGCCACCATCTCCAACATCATCGGCGTGGACGCGTCCATCGAGCCCTGCTTCGGCAACCTGTCGGTCAAGTCCAACCTGTCCGGCGAGTTCACCGTCATCAACGAGTCCCTTGTGCGTGACCTGAAGGCGCTGGGCCTGTGGGACGACGTGATGGTCATGGACCTCAAGCACTTCGACGGTTCGCTGCGCCGCATCGACCGCGTGCCCGACGACATCAAGGCGCTGTACTCGACGGCCTTCGAGGTCGACACGGTGTGGCTGATCGAAGCCGGCGCGCGCCGCCAGAAGTGGATCGACCAGGCGCAGAGCCTGAACATCTACATGGCCGGTGCCTCGGGCAAGAAGCTGGACGAGACCTACAAGCTCGCCTGGCAGCGCGGCCTGAAGACGACCTACTACCTGCGCACCATCAGCGCGACGCAGGCCGAGAAGAGCACGGTCACGCGCTCGGGCCAGCTCAACGCCGTGTCGTCGGGCAGTGCGCCGGCGATGGCAGCACCCGTCGCCGCGGTCGCGCCGGTCGCCGCGGTCGAGCCGGAACTGCCCGCGACGGACATGAAGTTCTGCTCGATCGACAACCCCGACTGCGAAGCCTGCCAGTAAGGCGGAGCGCAGGCGCCAACTTGTATAGACAAGTTGGCGCTCTTGTTTCGATGCCCTCGCGCAACAAAGAGGGCGCGAATGATGCAAATAGCTCTAGCTAGTTCTTGTTGATTCACGCAAGCACTGCCGATAATTCGAAGCGATAGGAAGCACACCATGCTGGATTGGGACGAAGACCTGAAGTCCACTGACACTCACGCCGCGAATCCCCTCGCGGCCCTGCCCTCGGCGCCGCTGTCTGCAGCCGCCGTGCGCGAAGCCCCCAGCGCCTCCATCCCCGCACCCAAGCTGTCCGGCGAGCCCACCACCGCGCGCCGCGTCAAGGCCGCCGACAAGCGCATCATCAACGGCCAGACCGACGTCAACCAGCTGGTGCCGTTCAAGTACAAGTGGGCCTGGGAGAAGTACCTGGCCACCTGCGCCAACCACTGGATGCCGCAGGAAGTGAACATGAGCCGCGACATCGCGCTCTGGAAGGACCCCAACGGTCTGACCGAAGACGAACGCCGCATCATCAAGCGCAACCTCGGCTTCTTCGTCACCGCCGACTCGCTGGCCGCCAACAACATCGTGCTGGGCACCTACCGCCACATCACGGCGCCCGAGTGCCGCCAGTTCCTGCTGCGCCAGGCGTTCGAGGAGGCGATCCACACCCACGCCTACCAGTACATCGTCGAGAGCCTGGGCCTGGACGAGAGCGAGATCTTCAACGCCTACAACGAAGTCCAGTCCATCCGCGACAAGGACGAATTCCTGATCCCCTTCATCGAGGCGATCATGAAGCCGGAGTTCGTCACCGGCACGCCCGCGGCCGACCAGACGCTGCTGAAGTCGCTGATCGTCTTCGCCTGCCTGATGGAAGGCCTGTTCTTCTACGTCGGCTTCACGCAGATCCTGGCGATGGGCCGCCAGAACAAGATGACCGGTGCGGCCGAGCAGTACCAGTACATCCTGCGCGACGAGTCCATGCACTGCAACTTCGGCATCGACCTGATCAACCAGATCAAGCTGGAGAACCCGCACCTGTGGACGGCCGAGTTCAAGGCCGAGATCAAGGCGCTGTTCCTGAAGGCCGTCGAGCTGGAGTACCGCTACGCCGAGGACACCATGCCGCGCGGCGTGCTGGGCCTGAACGCGTCGATGTTCAAGGGCTATCTGCGCTTCATCGCCAACCGCCGTGCGGTGCAGATCGGCCTCGAAGCCCTGTTCCCGAACGAGGAAAACCCCTTCCCGTGGATGTCCGAGATGATCGACTTGAAGAAGGAACGCAACTTCTTCGAGACCCGCGTCATCGAGTACCAGTCGGGCGGGGCATTGAGCTGGGACTGAAGTCCCGGCCATCACAAGATCAAGACCTGGCCAATGCAGTCACCGAGCGAAACCCGCATCAACACTCTCGAAGTGGCGGGGCTGCATGGCGATCCGATTCACCGTACCGAGGCGTTCCTCCTGAGCGACTCTCGGACGGTGAATAGCCGTATCTGGGCGGACCGGTCCGCACAGAGCGGTGACTTTTCCACTTGATCAAGGAGAAAACCATGGCAACTGCGAAGAAAGCTCCGGCCAAGAAGGCCGCTGCAACCCCGGTGAAGACTGCCGCCAAGAAGGCTGCTGCACCGGCGAAGAAGGCCGCTCCGGCCAAGAAGGCCGCTGCACCGGCCAAGAAGGCCCCTCCGGCCAAGAAGGCTGCTGCTCCGGCAAAGAAGGCCGCTCCGGCCAAGAAGGCTGCTGCTCCGGCAAAGAAGGCCGCTCCGGCCAAGAAGGC
>CAXDTK010000469.1:0-2743 GCA_963992225.1 uncultured Comamonadaceae bacterium
CTTTAGGGGTGCGGGGGGCCATGCCGCGGCCGTACACTGACGGCGAGGTCAGCACTGCCGCAACGGCCCCGATCTGGACGGTCCTGACTGGAGATTTGCAATGACTTGCAGCAACACCCGCTCGGCGAGCGGCGTGCCCGGCCTGGATGAAGTCCTGCATGGCGGGCTCATTCCCGGCCGGCTTTATCTGATCGACGGCGCCCCCGGGGCGGGCAAGACCACGTTGGCGCTGCAGTACCTGATGCAGGGCGTGCGCGAGGGCGAACCGACGCTCTACGTGACGCTGGGCGAGACGGCCGGCGAGCTGCAGGCCGGCGCGGCCTCGCACGGCTGGTCGCTGGACGGCATCGAGCTGGTGGAGCTGGTGGTCGACGAGACCGAGCTGCTGGGCGATTCCGAGCTGACCATGTACCACCCGTCGGAGGTGGAGCTGGGCGAGACGACCCAGCGCATCCTGGCGGCGGTGGAGCGCTGCAAGCCGCGCCGCATGGTGCTGGACTCCCTGTCGGAGCTGCGGCTGCTGGCCCAGACCTCGCTGCGCTACCGCCGCCAGATCCTGGCGCTCAAGCAGTTCTTCAGCGGGCGCAACTGCACGGCGCTGTTCCTCGACGACCGCTCGGGAGACACCATCGACACGCAGGTGCACAGCATCGCCCACGGTGTTATCGCGCTGGAGCGCACGGTGCCCACCTACGGCCCGGCGCTGCGGCAGCTGCGCGTCACCAAGTTCCGCGGCAGCGACTTCATCAGCGGCCACCAGGACCTGCTGCTGCGCCGCGGCGGGCTGCAGGTGTTCCCGCGCCTGACGCCGGGCGAACATGGCGTGCCGTTCCAGCGCGACCTCGTGCCCAGCGGCGTGGCCGCGCTGGATGCGCTGCTGGGCGGCGGCACCGAGCGCGGCACCGCGACGCTGCTGATCGGCCCGGCCGGCACCGGCAAGTCCACCCTCGCGGCGCAGTACGCGTTCGCGGCGGTGAAGCGCGGCGGCCATGCGGCCATCTTCACGTTCGAGGAGTCCCGCACGCTGCTGCTGGACCGGCTGCGTGGCCTGGGTCTCAGCGTCGAAGAGGGTGTGGGCGCGGGGCAGCTGCTGGTGCGGCAGATCGACCCGGCCGAGGTGCTGCCCGGTCAGTTCGCGAACATGGTGCGCCACTCGGTGGAGGTGGACGGCGCCGAGGTTGTCGTCATCGACAGCCTGAACGGCTACCTGAACGCGATGCCGGGGCAGCGGGCGCTGATGATCCAGCTGCACGAGCTGCTGTCCTACCTGGGCAGTCACGGCGTGGCGACCTTCGTGGTGGCGGCGCAAGCGGGCATGCTGGACTCCGGCATGCGCAGCGTCGTCGACGCCAGCTACCTGGCCGACACCGTGGTGCTGCTGCGCATGTACGAGCATGCCGGCGCGGTGCGCAAGGCCATCTCGGTGGTCAAGAAGCGCAGCGGCCGGCACGAGGACACGATCAGGCCGTTGTGGTTCGACGCCGACGGCGTGCACCTCGGCGAACCGCTGGAGCACCTGCGCGGCGTGCTCACGGGCGTGCCGGTCGAGCTGGAGATGGCGGCAGGGGGCCCCGCGCATGACGGCGTCGGACACGGCTGAGCCGTCCTGCAGCGAGCGGGTCCTCATCGTCGCGCCCACCACGCGGGACGCCGAGGTCACCGCCCGGCTGCTGGGCGAGGTCGGCATCGAGGGCGTCGCCTGCCACAGCTGGGGGCAGGTGGAGGCGCTGGTGCGCGACGGCGCCGGTGCGCTGATGCTGACCGACCTGGTGCTGGACGCGACCGGCCTCGCCGGCCTGCAGCGCGCGCTGCAGGCGCAGCCGTCCTGGTCCAACCTGCCGGTGCTGGCGCTGTGCCGCCAGGCGCTGCTGACACCGGCGCTGCGCGACGCCGGGCTGCGCAACCTGACCGTGCTGGACCGCCCGACCTCCACGCGCGCCATGGTCAGCGCCGTGATGACGGCCCTGCGCGGGCGGCGCTGGCAGTACCAGATCCGCGACCAGATCGATTCGCTGCTGCGTGCCGACCGCTCGCTGCGGCTGGCCGACCAGCGCAAGGACGAGTTCCTGGCGACGCTGGCGCACGAGCTGCGCAACCCGCTGGCGCCCATCCGCACCGGGCTGCAGTTGCTGTCCAGGCAGCCCGCGGGTGGCGACCAGCTCAAGGGCGTCACCGACATGATGGAGCGCCAGATGAGCCAGCTGCTGCGCCTCATCGACGACCTGCTGGAGGTCTCGCGCATCTCCACGGGCAAGCTGGTGCTGCAGCGCGAGCGGCTGGACCTGCGACGCGTCGTCGACATGGCGCTGGAGGCCTGCCAGCCGCTGATCGCCCGTGGCGGCCACCAGCTGACGGTGACGCTGCCCGACCAGGAGGTGTGCGTGGACGGCGACCTGACGCGGCTGGCCCAGTCGCTGAGCAACCTGGTGAACAACGCCGCCAAGTACACACCCGACGGCGGCCGCATCCAGGTATCGCTGGCCTGCGAGGGCAGCGACGCGGTGCTGACGGTGACCGACGACGGCATCGGCCTGCCGCCGGACATGATCGCCCGCGTGTTCGACATGTTCGCGCAGGTGAACCGCTCGCTGGAGCGCGCCCAGGGCGGGCTGGGCATCGGCCTGGCGCTGGTGCGCAGCCTGGTGCAGATGCATGGCGGCCAGGTCAGCGCGGCCAGCCCGGGCGCGGGGCAGGGCAGCACCTTCACGCTGCGCCTGCCGCTGCTGCAGCCCGCCCCCAAACC
>CAXDTK010000470.1:0-2717 GCA_963992225.1 uncultured Comamonadaceae bacterium
TACACCTAAGCCTTCGTCGGCAGCGTCAGATGTGTATAAGAGACAGGGGCTACGGTTTCGGCAGCGTCAAGACCCTCAACGTGATGGCCGAGTCGATGCGCCTGGCGTTCGCCGACCGGCGCGACTGGATGGGCGACGCCGATTTCGCCGACGTGCCCACGCGGGGCCTGATCGATGCGCGCTACCTCACCGGGCGCAGCCTGCTGATCCATCCCGGCAAGGTGCTGGCCGGCCTGGCGCCCAGCAGCGACCCGCGCCCCTTCGAGGTGGCCGGCCTGCCGGCCCAGCCGATGCGCCCCGTGGCACTGGCCGCCCCGTCGATGGAGAACGGCACGACGCATTTCTCGGTCGTCGACAAATGGGGCAACGTGGTCAGCTACACGAACACCATCGAATCGGCCTATGGCATCGGCGTCTTCGCCGGCTACCCGCGCAGCGACGGCTCGTTCCGCAACCACGGCTTCCTGCTGAACAACGAGCTGACCGACTTCAACACCACGCCCACCGCGCATCCCTACATCGCCGGCGCCATCGGGGCCAACGACGTGTGGCCGCGCAAGCGCCCGCGCAGCAGCATGGCGCCCACGCTGCTGTTCGCGCCCGACGGTCGCCCCCTGCTGGCCTTCGGGTCGCCGGGCGGGGCGACCATCATCAACTCGGTGGTCAACGTCACGCTGAACCTGGTGGACCACGGCATGACGCTGCAGCAGGCCATCGACGCCGCGCGCATCTCGGTGGCCGGCCCCGGGGCCACGCGCGAGGGCGGTGTCGCGCTCGGCACCGTCACGCTGGAGAACCGCTTCCCCGCCGCCACGGTCGATGCCATGCGGGCGCTGGGCTACAACGTGGCCGTCGGCGACGTGGGCTCGGTGCAGGCGGTGCTGATCGACCCGCGGACCGGCAAGCAGTACGGCGCCGCCGACGACCGCCGCGAAGGCACGGTGATCGGGCTGCCGCGGCGCCGCGGGCACTGAAGCCGCGCCGGGCCGGCGCGGCGGTCAGCGCGCCGGGGTCACGCGCCAGATGGTGTTGGACAGGTCGTCGGCCACGATCAGCGCGCCGCGCGGGTCGACCGTGACGCCGACCGGGCGCCCCATGGTCTTGCCGTCGGCCTGGAAGCCAGTGACCACATCGACCGGCGGGCCGCTCGGGCGGCCCTGGGTGAACGGCACGAAGATCACCTTGTAGCCCACCGGCTGCTTGCGGTTCCAGCTGCCGTGCAGGCCGATGAAGGCGCCCTCCGCAAAGGGCGCCGGCAGGGCGGCTTGCGAGAAGGCCAGGCCCAGCGGCGCCGAGTGCGACTGCAGCGCGTAGTCCGGTTTCACGGCGGCCTGCACCTTCCGGTCGTCGCCGGGCTTCACGCGCGGGTCGACGTTGGGCCCCCAGTAGGCATAGGGCCAGCCATAGAAGGCCCCCTCGCGCACCGAGGTCAGGTAGTCGGGCACGAGGTCGGGGCCCAGTTCGTCGCGTTCGTTCACGACAGTCCAGAGCTGCCGGGTGCCCGGCTCGAAGGCCAGCGCGGTGGGGTTGCGAAGCCCGGTCGCGAACGGCCGCACGGCGCCGCTGGCGGCATCGACCTGCCAGACCAGCGCGCGCTGCTCCTCCACGGCCATGCCGCGCTCGCCGATGTTGCTGTTGGACCCTATGCCGACGTAGAGGAACTTGCCTTCGGCGTCGGCCGCCAGCGCCTTGGTCCAGTGGTGGTTGACGGCCGACGGCAGCAGCGCCACCGTCGCGGGCGCGGCCGCCGCACGGGTCTGCCCGGCCACGTAGTCGAAGCGCACCAGCGCGTCCTGGTTGGCGACGTAGATCTTGTCGCCAAAGAAGGCCAGGCCGTATGGCGCGTTGAGGTTCTCGGCGTAGACCCAGCGGCCCTCGTAGCGGCCGTCGCCATCGGCATCGCGCAGCAGCGTCAGCCGGTTGCCGCCCTTGACCGGCGTGGTGCCGCGGGACTTGATGAGTCCGGCGATGTAGTCCTTGGGCGTCAGCACCGGCGCGCCGCCGCCCTTGCCCTCGGCCACCAGGATGTCGCCATTGGGCAGCACCAGCGTCTGGCGCGGGATCTTGAGGTCGGTGGCGATGGCCTGGATGGCCCAGCCCTGCGGCACCGCAGGGCGGCGCTCGCCCCAGCCGGCGGGTTCGGCGATGCGCATGTCGGGCAGCAGCCCGCGCTGCGGCGCCGGCAGCGCCGGGTCGGCGCCGTGCTGGCCGGGGCCGGCCTCGTTCGCGGCGATGACGGTGGCCAGCGCCCCGAGCGCCGCCAGGCCCACGGCGATGCGCCGCGGCCGGCTCATGGGGCGGCCCTCCAGCGCAGCGCCGCCAGCCCGAGCATGCTCGCGGCGGCGGCCAGCACCAGCACCACGGCCGACAAGGCCAGGCCGGTCGGCATCGTGGCCCAGCCGTCCCGTGCATGGACCAGCGCGTTGTAGAAGCCCAGCAGCAAGGTGGCCCCCAGCAGCAGCAGGTAGACGGGGCCGTGCCGGTGGCGTGGCCCCCGCGCGAACAGCAGCGCCGCCGCGGCCCAGAGCAGCGCCACGCCCGCGAGCAGCAGGCCGCCGGCCATCAGCCAGGAGGAGAAGTTGAGCCACTGCAGCTGGTAGCTGCTGTGATAGGCCCAGTCGCTGAGCAGCGCGCCGACGAAGAGCGGCAGTGCGGCGGTGGCAAGGACGGCATGCATGAGCGGCGCCGCGGCAAGCGTGATGCCCGGCTCCCACACC
>CAXDTK010000471.1:0-2692 GCA_963992225.1 uncultured Comamonadaceae bacterium
TTCAGCCGAAATCGTATTGCAGATCAACGACTTGCGGATTGTTCAGGGTGGACTAAAGATTTCGGCTGGCGTCAGATGGCAGGGGAGCGCGAGAAGCGCGCCACGCTGAAGTCCTTGCACGGGATCGCCAAGGCGCTGCTGCCCAAGCTCGGCATCTCGCAGCAGAACCTGCTGTACTACGCGAGCCTGGCGAACTTCTATACCGTCCATGACCTGCGCCACCTGAAGGCGGAGCAGACCCGGCTCTACCTGCTGTGCTATGCCTGGGTACGTTACCGGCAGCTCACCGACAACCTGGTCGACGCGATGGCCTTCCACATGAAAAAACTTGAGGACGAGAGCCGCACGGGTGCGAAACAGTCCTTTGTCGCCGAACAGCTGCGACGCCATCAGGAAACGCCGCAGGTTGGCCGCCTGCTGTCGCTGTACGTGGACGACAGCGTGGCCGATCCGACGCCGTTCGGCGAGGTGCGCCAACGCGCCTACAAAATCATGTCCAGGGAATTGCTGCAAAACACGGCGCAGCGCATGAGCGTCAAGCCACTGAACAAACTGGCGCTGCACTGGCAGGCGGTGGACGGCCTGGCCGAACGCATTCGACGCCATCTACGGCCGCTGTACGTCGCGCTCGACTTCGCCGGCACGGCCCCCGATAACCCATGGCTCGCGGCGCTGACTTGGGCCAAGAGCGTGTTCGCCAAGCAGCAGCGCCTATCACAACGGCCACTCGACGAATGTCCGGCGGCAACGCTGCCGAAACGCTTGCGTCCGTACCTGCTGATGTTCGATGCCGAAGGCACGCCGACAGGCCTGCATGCCGATCGTTACGAATTCTGGCTTTACCGTCAGGTCAGGAAACGCTTCCAGGCGGGCGAGCTCTACATTGACGATAGCTTGCAGCACCGGCATTTGTCCGACGAGTTGGTTTCGATGGACGAGAAAGCCGCCGTGCTCGCGCAGATGGACATCCCCTTCCTGCGGCAGCCGGTCAGTGCCCAGCTCGATGCACTGGCGACCGAGTTGCGTGCGCAATGGGTGGCGTTCAATCGCGAGCTGAAACAGGGCAAGCTGACGCACCTGGAATACGACAAGGACACGCAGAGACTGACCTGGCGCAAGCCCAAGGGGGAGAACCAGAAGGCGCGCGAGCAAGCTCTCTACGAGCAACTGCCATACTGCGATGTCGCCGACGTGTTTCGCTTCGTCAACGGCCAGTGCCAGTTCCTGTCGGCGCTGACACCATTGCAGCCACGCTATGCGAAGAAGGTAGCCGACGCCGACAGTCTGATGGCGGTGATCATTGCCCAAGCCATGAACCACGGCAACCAGGTTATGGCACGTACCAGCGACATCCCGTACCACGTCCTGGAGAGTACCTACCAGCAGTACCTGCGCCAGGCGACGCTACATGTGGCCAACGATTGCATCAGCAACGCCATCGCCGCACTGCCGATCTTCCCGCATTACTCGTTCGACCTCGATTCGTTGTACGGTGCCGTTGATGGGCAGAAATTCGGCGTCGAGCGACCAACTGTGAAGGCGCGCTACTCGCGCAAATATTTCGGCCGCGGCAAGGGCGTCGTCGCCTACACGCTGCTGTGCAATCACGTGCCGTTGAACGGCTACCTGATAGGCGCACACGAGTACGAGGCTCACCACGTGTTCGACATCTGGTACCGCAACACGTCGGACATCGTGCCGAGCGCGATCACCGGCGACATGCACAGCATCAACAAGGCCAACTTCGCCATCCTGCACTGGTTCGGACTTCGTTTCGAGCCGCGCTTCACCGACCTCGACGACCAGTTGCAGGAGCTGTATTGCGCCGATGATCTGGCATTGTACGAGAAATGCCTGATCCGGCCGGCTGGCCAGATCGACCGGCAACTCATCGTCGGTGAGAAGGCGAACATCGACCGAATCGTCGCCACACTGGGCCTGAAGGAAATGACGCAGGGCACGCTGATCCGCAAGCTGTGCACCTATACGGCGCCGAACCCGACGCGGCGCGCAATCTTCGAGTTCGACAAGCTCATCCGCAGTATCTACACACTGCGCTACCTGCGCGACCCGCAACTGGAGCGTAATGTTCACCGCTCGCAGAACCGCATTGAGTCCTATCACCAGCTACGCTCGACCATCGCCCAAGTCGGTGGGAAGAAGGAATTGACCGGCCGCACCGACATCGAAATCGAGATCAGCAACCAGTGCGCCAGGCTGATCGGCAACGCGATCATCTTCTACAACTCGGCGATCCTGTCCCTGCTGCTGACGAAGTACGAGGCAGCTGGCAATGCCAAGGCGCTGGCGTTGATCACGCAGATGTCGCCAGCGGCCTGGCGGCACATCCTGCTGAACGGGCATTACACCTTCCAGACTGACGGCAAGTTCATCGACCTGGATGCGCTCGTGGCGGGACTGGAGCTGGGCTGACGGAAATTTCTGGGATTCCGGCGTACAACCCCGTAAAATAGAAGAGTGAGCACTTGATTTGCTGGTGCTTTCAAACAACGGTGTTGTTTTTTTAACAGCCGAACTGGAAAGGGAGGCTGAGCTGCTCAGTGATCACTTTATCCGTTGGCTGATTTACGCCGGCATGTTCGCTACAGGCACTGAACGACAACGCAGATGGTATGATCTGTGCGTTCTGACTCGTCAAGGATCGGCCAATGGATCGTTTGTCTAATTTGCT
>CAXDTK010000472.1:0-2691 GCA_963992225.1 uncultured Comamonadaceae bacterium
GCTGGGGGGCGGGGGGCTGGCCCCACAATCCGCCGCCAGATCGCGCCCGGAAGGCGCGGCTCGGAGGAAATCACAGTGAAACGTTGGGTTAGCGTGGCGGCCTTGCTGGCGGCCTTGATCGGCAGTGAAAGCGCCCTTGCGCAGACCGCCTTGCGCATCGGCATGGTGGCCGGGTTCTCGGGCCCGGTCGCGGGCGTGGTGCAGGAGAGCGCCGATGGCGCCCGCCTGTATTTCGACGCGGTCAATGCCCAGGGCGGCCTGAAGGGCCAGAACATCGAGCTGGTCACGGTCGACGACAAGTACGACCCCGCCACGGCGGCCGCGGCGGCGCGGGCCATGGCCAGCCAGGGCGTGCTGGCCCTGATGCTCAGCCGCGGCACCGGCCCGACCGAGGCCATGCTGCCGGTGCTGAAGGAAAACAGGCTGCCGCTGATCGCGCCGGCCACCGGTGCCATCAGCCTGCACGAGCCGGTGCAGCCCTGGGTCTACCACCTGCGTGCCAGCTACCAGCGCGAGGCCGAGCGGGCGGTCAAGCACCTGGCCGGCATCGGCGTCAAGCGCATCACCATCGTGCAGGTGAACGACCCGTTCGGCAACGACGCCGGCAAGGGCGCCATCAAGGGCCTGGACGACGTCAAGCTGCGTGCGCTGTCCCATCTGCGCTTCGACCGCAACAAGCCCGGCCTCGCGCCCACGATGCAGGCCATCAGCAAGGCGGGCATCGAGGCGGTCGTGCTGATCGGCCCGGCCTACGCCGTCGTGGAGGGCGTGCAGGCGCTGCGCGCCGCCGGCTCCACCGCCCATGTCGCGACGCTGTCCAACAACGCCTCGGCCGACTTCGTCAAGGCGCTGGGCGAGAGCGCCCGCGGCGTCATCGTCACGCAGCTGTTCCCGTACGAGCGCTCCACCGCCAACCTGATGGTGCGCGAGGCGCTCAGCCTGGCCAAGGCGGCCGGGCGCAACGAGCTGACCCCGGCCCACATCGAAGGCTTCGCCGCGGCCAAGCTGGTGGTGGAGACGCTCAAGCGCGCCGGCAAGGACGTCAGCCGCGACAGCTTCGCCAAGGCACTGGACGGTGCCCGCATCGACCTGGGCGGCCTGCAGGTGAACTACACCGACAAGGAGCACACCGGCCTGGAGTACACCGACGTGTCCATCGTGGGCGAGGACGGCAAGTTCAGGCGATAGACGGCTCACCCCCAGCGGCCTGACGGCCGCTCCCTCAGGGGCGCTCGCGGCTGCCCGGCAAAGCCGGCGCCGCGGGAGTCGCGCGATGATGCGGCGTGCTGCGCACGACCGCAGCGATGCGAGGAGTCAAGATGGATCTGGGATTGAAGGGCCGCTGGGCCTTGGTCTGCGCGGCGAGCAAGGGCCTCGGGCGCGGCTGCGCCGAGGCGCTGGCGGGCGAGGGCGTCAACGTGGTCATCACGGCGCGAGGCGAGGCGGACCTGCTGGCCACGGCCGACGCGCTGCGGGCCGCGAACCCGGGCGTGCAGGTGCGCACGGTGGTGGGCGACATCGCCACGGCCGAGGGCCGCGCGGCGGCGCTGGCGGCCTGCCCGCAGGTGGACATCCTCGTCAACAACGCCGGCGGGCCGCCACCGGGCGATTTCCGCGACTGGGGCCGCGAGCAATGGCTGGCCGCGCTGGACGCCAACATGCTGACCCCCATCGAGCTCATCAAGGCGACCGTGGACGGCATGGCGGCGCGCGGCTTCGGCCGCATCGTCAACATCACCTCGGGCGCCGTGAAGGCGCCGATCGATGTGCTGGGCCTGTCCAACGGCGCGCGCGCCGGCCTGACCGGCTTCGTCGCGGGCGTTGCGCGCCAGCCGCGGCTGGCGGGCGCCAACGTGACCATCAACAACCTGCTGCCCGGCGCCTTCGACACCGACCGCCTGCGCAAGACGATGGCCGCCGGTGCGGCCAAGAGCGGCCAGCCGGTGGACGACGTCGCGGCGAAGCGCCGCGCCGCCATCCCGGCGCAGCGCTTCGGCAGCGCCGCGGAGTTCGGCGCCGTCTGCGCCATGCTGTGCAGCGCGCAGGCCGGCTACCTGACCGGCCAGAACATCCTGCTCGACGGCGGCAGCTACCCCGGCACCTTCTGATGCGCTGGTTGAAACGCATCCTCGGCGGCCTGCTGCTGCTGGTGGCGCTGCTGGGCCTGGCCCTGTGGCTGGCGCTGCGCGGCAGCCTGGCGCAACTCGGGGGCGAACGCGGCGTGCCCGGCGCGGGCCTGACGGCCCCGGTCGAGGTGCAGCGCGATGCCCGCGGCTACGTGACGATCGCGGCCGCGACCCGGCTGGACGCGGCGCGGGCGCTGGGCTTCGTGCATGCACAGGAGCGCTTCTTCCAGATGGACCTGATGCGCCGCAATGCTGCCGGCGAGCTGGCGGCGCTGGTGGGCGAGAAGGCCGTGCCGGTGGACCAGCAGCGCCGGCTGCACCGCTTCCGCCACCGCGCGCAGCTGGCGCTGGCGGCGCTGCAGCCGGCCGAACGCGAACTGGGCGAGGCCTACACGGCCGGCGTCAACGCGGGCCTGGCGGCGCTGTCGGTGCGGCCGCCCGAGTACCTGCTGCTGCGCCAGGCGCCCCAGCCCTGGGTGGCCGCCGACTCGCTGCTGGTGGCCTACGGCATGTACCTGGACCTGTCTCTTATACACATCTCCGAGCCCACGAGACGGACTCCTAT
>CAXDTK010000473.1:0-2686 GCA_963992225.1 uncultured Comamonadaceae bacterium
AGATCGGAGTCCGTCTCGTGGGCTCGGAGATGTGTATAAGAGACAGCCCCCGCACCCTCAGCTGCAAACGATGTCATCGATGTCAGGCACCAACGCCCTGGTATTTACCCAAATGACATCGATAACATTTGCCCGCAAAGTCCGCTCCATCGAAAGTGGCGACGGCCGCGCCGGCTTTCGGGTATCCAAAACAAACCACGGAGACTTTCCCGATGCGAACCCCCCACGCCGCCACGGCGCCCCTAGGCGCCCGTCCCTCGCGCACCGCGATGTTCCGCCCGCAGCTGCTGGCCCTGGCCGCCGCCGCGCTGTGCGGCACGGCGGTGGCCCAGCAGGCCGCCAAGCCCACCGAGGCCGCGCCCGAAGTCAAGGAGCTGGACGCCGTCGTCGTCACCGGCACCGCGCGCCGTGAGGGCGTGCGCAAGTTGGAGGCCGGTTTCTCCATCACCACCGCCACCGAGGAGCAGATCAAGCAGGCCGCCCCCACCAGCACGGCCGACCTGCTGAAGACGGTACCCGGCGTGTTCGTCGAGACCTCGGGCGGCCAGGCCGGCGCCAACATCCGCGTGCGCGGCTTCCCGACGCCGGGCGACGGCCCCTACTCGACCTTCCAGCTCAATGGCGCGCCGCTGTATCACCTGCCCACGCTGAGCTTCTTCGAGCACTCGCAGCTGTTCCGCCTGGACGACACCATCGAGCGCATGGAGGTGCTGCGCGGCGGCCCCAGCCCGGTGTTCGGCAGCGGCCAGCCCGGCGTGACGGTCAACTTCATCCAGAAGGACGGCCGCAACCCCGAGGCCGGCCTGCGCCTGACCACCGGCACCGGCAGCCTGCGGCGCGTGGACGGCGTCTACGCCGGCAAGCTGTCCGACCAGTGGAACCTGATGGTGGGCGGCTTCTGGCGCCAGAGCAGCGGCGTGCGGGACACGCAGTTTCCGGCCGACGACGGCGGCCAGGCCAGCGTGGTACTGAGCCGCAAGCTCGAGGCCGGCAGCCTGCAGCTCTATGCCCGCGCGCTGCGCGACCGCAACGCCTTCTTCACCGCCATCCCGGTGGTGGGCGGCGCGGACGGTAAGAGCGTGTCCAGCTACCCGGGCTTCAACGCCAGCAAGGACTACTTCTACGGCAACGAACTGCGCCGCATCGTGCTGGAAACCGGCCGCGCCACCGGCCGCACGCTGCCCGGCGGCCGGCCCGAGATCCAGCGCGAGACGGTCATCCGCGACCTGGCCGAAGGCCGCGGCGCCGACGTGCAGACCTATGGCGTCAACCTCGACACCAGGCTGGGCGACTGGACGCTGACCAACAAGCTCAGCCACACCACCGGCGACACGCCCACCTACGCGCTGTTCTCCGGCGCCAACCCGCAGACGCTGTCCAGCTACATCACGGCGCAGGTGACGGCCGCCAACGCCGATGCCGCCGTGGTGGCGGCCGCCGGCCGCGCGGCCACCACCGGCACCGCCACCTTCGCCAACGGCGGCGGCGCGGTGGCCGGCACGACGCCGGTCATCGTCAACGGCATGTGGGCGGTGGACAAGGCGCTGCGCTCCACCAGCAACGAGACGCGGCTGTCGCGCGAGGTGCTGCCGGGCCACAACCTGACCGTGGGCCTGTACCTGGCCGGCTACAGCTCGCACGACGTCTGGACGCTGGGCCAGGCCCAGCTGATGACGGTGCAGCCGCACGCCCGCCTGATCGACGTGGCGCTGGACAACGGCGTCAAGGTGTCGCGCAACGGCTTCGTGCCGCCGCCGTTCTCGTTCAACCTGGATGCCGACTACAGCGGCAACACGCACGCCTTCTTCATCGCCGACGAGTGGCAGGTGAGCCCGCAGCTGCGCATCGACCTGGGCGCGCGCCGCGAGACGCAGCGCATCACCGGCAGCATCGCCAACGTCAGCAACGGCGACCTCGATGCCGACCCGACCACGCTGCACAACAACAACCTCGCCTACTTCAACGGCAGCAACACGCTGATCGACAGCAAGCTCAGCCGCAGCAGCTTCACGGCCGGCGCCAACTACGCCTTCAGCCGCGAGTTCAGCGCCTTCGTGCGCATGAACGAGGGCCACCGCCTGCCCGACTTCGACGTGCTGCGCGGCCGCGGCGCCAACGAGACGCGCGACTCGGTGGAAGACATCACGCAGTACGAGATCGGCCTGAAGACCGCCACCAGGCTCTACAGCGCCTTCCTGACGGCCTATGCCAACAAGCTGACCAACTCGCAGACCCAGCAGTTCACCAACGCCGGCAACGTGGTGCTGCGGCCCAACAGCAAGGCCACCGGCGTGGAGTTCGAGCTGGCACTGCGGCCCGGGGATTGGCTGAAAGGCTTCGAGATCGCGGCGACCGGCAACTTCCAGGATGCCAAGTACCGCGACTTCCAGCAGTTCAGCGGCAACCGCGTCGAGCGCGCCCCGAAGTTCCAGGCCCGGCTCACGCCCAGCTGGCAGACGCAGACGGCCTACGGCCAGCTGCGCGCGTTCGCGACGTTCAGTCATGTGGGCGAGCGCTTCGCGGATCAGACCAACACGCTGAAGCTGCCGGCCTACCGGACCGTCGACGCGGGGGCGGTGTTCGCGATGGACAGCGGGCTGGAAGTGCGGCTGACCGGCACCAACCTGACCAACAAGGTCGGGCTGACGGAAGGGAACTTCCGCGTGCCGGGGCAGGGGGTGGGGCA
>CAXDTK010000474.1:0-2684 GCA_963992225.1 uncultured Comamonadaceae bacterium
CCCCGCGCCGGTGGAGCCCCCGCCGCCGCCCGCTCCCGACGTCAACGAGTTGCTGCACGCCGCCCGCCAGAGCGGCTACCAGGACGGCTACCGCGACGGCATGGCCGCGCTGGACGCCTTCAAGCACAGCTTCGCGCAGCAGATGAGCGCACAGATCGGCCAGCTGGTGAAGAACTTCGACGCCGAGATGCAGGCGCTGGAAGGGGCGATGGCCCAGTCGGTCGCGCGCGTGGCCGTGGAGCTGGCGCGCCAGGTGGTGCGTAGCGAGCTGGCCCAGCGGCCCGAGCTGATCGCCCGCGTGGCGCATGACGCCGTCGAGGCGCTGCAGCTGTCGGCCCGCCATGTGCGTGTGCGCGTGCACCCCGACGACTTCCCGCTGGTGCAGCAGGGCGCCGGCAACGAGCTGCAGGCCCGCGAGGCCCAGCTGATCCCGGACGCCGAGGTGCCGCGCGGCGGCGTGAAGGTGGATGCCGACATCGCCAGCGTGGACGCGACCCTCGCCACCCGCTGGCTGCAGGCCGCGGCCTCCATCGGCCAGGCCTCGATCTGGGAAGACCGCCGCAACGACGCGCCCGGGAACGGCGATGACGAATGACCGCGCCGCCCGCTGGCAGCGCTACCTGAGCGACCTCGAAACGCTGGCCGCCAACGTGGCGCCGCTGGAGTCGCAGGGCAAGCTGGTGCGCGTGGCCGGCCTGGTGCTGGAGGCCACCGGCATCAAGGTGCCGCTGGGCTCGGTCTGCCGCATCCAGATGCCCAGCAGCGGCAACAGCCCGCGCCGCGGCGCCGCGCCGGTGAATGCCGAGGTCGTGGGCTTTTCGGGCGACCGCGCCTACCTGATGCCCACCGATGAGGTGCAGGGCCTGTCCAGCGGCGCCAGCGTGGTGCCGCGCCACCTGCCGCCGCTGGCGCCGGTGCTGGGCCAGCCGCTGCACCCCTGGCGCCGCGGCGAGGACCGCGGCCTGCACCTGCCCATGGGCGACGGCCTGCTGGGCCGCGTGGTGGACCCGCACGGCCACCCGCTGGACCGCGGCGGCGAGCTGGCCGGTATCCACAACGAACCCATGGTGCGCCGCCCCATCAACGCGATGGACCGCGACCCGGTGCGCACGCCGCTGGACACCGGCGTGCGCGCGATCAACGCGCTGCTGACCGTGGGCCGCGGCCAGCGCCTGGGGCTGTTCGCCGGCACCGGCGTCGGCAAGTCGGTGCTGCTGGGCATGATGGCCCGCTACACGCAAGCGGACGTCATCGTCGTGGGCCTGATCGGCGAGCGCGGCCGCGAGGTGAAGGAATTCATCGAGGACATCCTCGGCGAGCAAGGCCTCAAGCGCAGCGTCGTGGTGGCCGCGCCGGCGGATGCGCCGCCGCTGATGCGCATGCAGGGCGCCCACTACGCCACCGCCATCGCCGAGTTCTTCCGCGACCAGGGGCGGCACGTGCTGCTGCTGATGGACAGCCTGACCCGCTACGCGATGGCGCAGCGCGAGATCGCGCTGGCCATCGGCGAGCCGCCCGCCACCAAGGGCTACCCGCCCAGCTGCTTCGCCAAGCTGCCGCAGCTGGTGGAGCGCAGCGGCAACGGCCTGCCGGGCGAGGGCTCCATCACCGCCTTCTACACGGTGCTGACCGAGGGCGACGACCCGCAGGACCCGATCGCCGACTCGGCGCGCGGCATCCTGGACGGCCACATCGTGCTGAGCCGCGAGCTGGCCGAGGCCGGCCACTACCCGGCCATCGACATCGAGCGCTCCATCTCGCGGGTGATGACCAGTGTTGCACCCCAAAACCAGGTCGATTCCGCGCGTCGGTTCCGCCAGCTTCTGGCGAAATACAACAAGGCCCGCGACCTGATCCAGCTCGGCGCCTATGCCCCGGGCAGCGACCCCGAGCTGGACTTGGCCGTGCGCCTGCATGCCGACATGACGCGGCTGCTGCAGCAGGACATGCACAGCCCGGCACTTCTTCACGCCAGCGTCAGTCAATTGCAGGCCGTGGTCCAGGGCGCCTGAAGTTCAGGCGGCGCCCGCCGATATCGACTGAGCGTCGGGCCGCCGGCCGGGCGCCGCGCTGGAGTTTTGAATGAGTGCATCCTCGACCGACACCCTGGGCCTGCTGCTGGAACGCGCCGAAGGCGAGCGCGACGGCGCCGCGCAGGCCCTGCATGCCGCCATGGCCCAGGCCCAGGCGGCCCGCGCGCAGCATGGCGAGCTGTCCGGCTACCGCCAGGACTACCAGCAGCGCTGGACCCACAGCTTCACCCAGTCCACCACCATGGACATCGTGGGCTGCTACCGCAGCTTCGGCCAGCGGCTGGACCAGGCCGTGGACACGCAGGGCCACATCGCCCAGCATGCCGACCAGCGCCAGGAGCGCGCCCGCGACGCGCTGCGCCAGGCCGAGCTGCGCGTGGCCGCGCTGCGCCAGCTGATCGCCCGCCGCCAGGCCGAGGCCGCCAAGCTGGCCCAGCGCCGCGAACAACGCGCCAGCGACGAATTCGCCGCCCGCGCCCACCTGCGCCGCATGGCGGCCGCCTGAGCCAGGCCGAGCCCATGTTGAGCAGCACCCAGACCCTCGCGCCCAAGCCGGCCCTGCCGCCGGCCGCGCCCCAGGCCGCCCTGCCTGCGCCCGGTGTCACCGCTGTCTCTTATACACATCTGACGCTGCCGACGAAGGCTTAGGTG
>CAXDTK010000475.1:0-2671 GCA_963992225.1 uncultured Comamonadaceae bacterium
GCAGCAGCGCCTCGGGTTGCGCCTCCAGCGTCTGGGCCAGCTGGCGCAGTGCGCGTGCGGCCTGCGACAGGTCGTGCATCGTGCGCTCGGTCTGGCGCAGCAGCGGGCCGTCGCCGTCGGCCGCCTCGCGCAGCGCGGCGCTGGCGCGCTGCAGCTCGGCCAGCGTGCGCTGCAGGTCGGGCACCAGCGGGCCGTCGGGGGCCAGCAGCGCGTCAGCCTTGTCGGCGCCGGCGCCCAGCTTGTCGGCGGCGTCGGACACCTTGTCGCCGGCGCGGTCCACGCTGGCCAGCGCCCGCTCGGCACCGCGCGTCAGCGGCACCGCGCGCCGGTCCAGCTGCGCGGCCAGGCGGCGCGCATGGCCGGCCGTGGCGGCGAAGTCCTTCATGCCCTGCTTGAGCTCGGGCGCCGTGACGAGGGCGCGGGCGGCGTTGGCGATCTGGCTCAGGTCGTCCAGGATCTTGCGCAGGTCCACGCTCTCCAGCTGGTTCTTCAGCGCCTGGAAGGCGGTGGCGCTGGTCGGGATCTCGGTGGCGTCGCCATGCTCGCCGCCGCGCAGCAGGCCGGGCGGCTTGGTGCGGAAGTCCAGGTCCACGTAGAGCTGGCCGGTCAGCAGGCTCTGCGTGCCCAGCTGCGCGGTCAGGCCGCGCTTGATCAGCGTGGGCAGCGCATGGCCGATGTCGTCGTGCGTGAAGCGCCCTTCCAGGCCGCGCACCGCGTCCGGGTCCAGCTCGGCGATGACCGGGATGGCGAATGCATCGGTCTTGGCGTCGTAGCGCACGCTGATGTCGGTCACGTCGCCCACCCGCACGCCGCGGAACACCACCGGCGCGCCCTTCTGCAGCCCGAACACCGAGCCCGAGAAGAACATCACCACCCGCTGCGGCCGCTTGAACCAGTTCTGCCCGGGCAGCGCGATCAGCGCGACCACCAGCACGGCCAGCGCGCCGACGACGAAGGCGCCGATGGCGAACGGGTTGGCGCGGCGGCGGCTCATGCGGCCTCCCGGGCGGGGTCGTAGGCGCCGCGGGTCAGGAACTCGCGCACGGCCGCGGGCCCGTGGTCGCGCAGCTCGGCCGGCGGGCCCAGCGCGGTGGCGGTGTGCGCGTCGACATCCAGGAACAGCAGCCGGTCGGCCACCGCGAACAGGCTCTCCAGCTCGTGCGTGACCAGCACGATGGCCGTGCCCAGGTCGGTCTTGAGCCGCCTGATGAGGTCGTCCAGGCGCGCCGAGGTCAGCGGGTCCAGGCCGGCCGAGGGCTCGTCCAGGCACAGCAGCGGCGGGTCCAGCATCAGCGCGCGGGCGATGGCGGCGCGCTTCCTCATGCCGCCGGACAGCGACGCCGGCTCGGCGTCGAAGGTGGCCGGGCTGGGCAGGCCGGCCAGCGCCAGCTTGAAGCGCGCCTGGCGTTCGCGCTGCGCGGCGTCGAGGTCGGTGTACAGCTCCAGCGGCAGCATCAGGTTCTCGCCCACGGTCATGCTGCTCCACAGCGCGCCGGCCTGGAAGGCCACGCCGATCTCGCGCCGCGGCGGGTCGTCGCCGTGCACGTCGCGCATGCCGCCGCCGCCGGTCCAGGTGACGCGGCCCTGCTGCGGCGTCTGCAGCCCGATCATGTGGCGCAGCAGCGTGCTCTTGCCGCAGCCGCTGGCGCCGCAGATGGCCAGCACCTCGCCGGCGCGCACGTCGAACGTCAACCCATGCTGCAGCTCGCGGCCGCCGGCATGCAGGCTGAGGTTGTCCACGCGCATCAGCACCTCGTGTTCGCGGTCCGTTTGCTGCGGCCCTGGCATCGGCGTCCCCTCGGGGGACCGGCCGGGCGTGCCCGCGTTCAGCGCAGCGGGACTGGACGAGGGACTCATCACACCCCCAGCCGCTGGAAGATGACGGTCAGGGTGGACGCGGCCACCACCATCCAGATGATGGCCTGCACGACGGCCGCCGTCGTGGCCTCGCCCACGGCCTGCGCGCTGCGGCCGGCGTTGAGCCCCTGGCGGCAGCCCGCCAGCGCCACCAGCACCCCGTACACGCTGCCCTTGAGCAGGCCCACGAACAGGTCCCAGCCGGCCAGCGCCTCGCGCGTGGTCGCCACGTAGGCGGCGGCGGGCACGTCGTACAGGCCCACCGCCACCACGCCGCCCACCGTCAGGCCCGCCACGCCGGCGCACAGCGTCAGCAGCGGGCCGGTCACCAGCAGCGCCAGCATGCGCGGCAGCACCAGGTGCTCCACCGGGTCCACGCCCAGCGTGGTCAGCGCGTCGATCTCCTCGCCGGCGCGCATGCTGCCGATCTGCGCCGCGAACGCCGCGCCTACGCGGCCGGCCAGCACGATGCCCACCACCAGCGCCGCGATCTCGCGCACCACGCCGATGGTCACCAGGTTGGCGATGAAGCTCTGCGCGCCGAAGCGCTGCAGCTGCTCCGCGCCCATGTAGGCCACGATCAGGCCCACCAGCGTGCTGACCAGCAGCACGATGGGCAGGCTGCGCGGGCCGGTCTGCTCGATCTGCCACAGCCAGTCGGACCGCCGCATCGCGCTGCGCCCGCGCACCAGCCGGCCCAACGCGGCCAGCATGGCGCCGATGAAGGCCAGCGTCTTGCGCCACTCGGGCTCGGGCGCGGCGTCCTCGGTCTGTCTCTTATACACATCTGACGCTGCCGACGAAGGCTTAGGTG
>CAXDTK010000476.1:0-2649 GCA_963992225.1 uncultured Comamonadaceae bacterium
CGCCCACTTCGTTCGCTGCCCCCCGCGGGGGCGCGTCAGCGCCTTCGGGCGGCCGGGCGGCGCTGACATGGCCGCCGTCCTGCTCGTCTGCACCGCCAACATCTGCCGCTCGCCGATGGCGGAGGCCATCTTCCGCGCCCGGCTGGGCGAGGTGTTCAAGACCATCGCCTCGGCCGGCGTGCATGCCGACCCGCGCGGCGGCCCGGTGGACGCCCGCGCGGCCGCGGCGCTGGCGCGCCACCACTACAGCCTGGACCGCAAGTGGCGCTCGCGCCGCGTGCAGCCCGACGAGCTGGGCCAGTACGACCTCGTGCTGGCCATGGAGGCCGAGCATGTCGACACGCTGCGCCGCAAGGCCGCGCCGGCGCACCATGCACGCATCACGCTGCTGACCGACTTCGTGCCCGAGCTGGCCGGCCAGGACGTGCCCGACCCCTACTTCGGCCCGGTGCAGGGCTTCGACATGGTCATCGGCATGCTGGAGCGCGCCGCGCAGCGGCTGCTGGCCGACAGCCGCGAGGGCCGGCTGAAGCTGGCCTGACTCAGCGCTGCAGCGCGCGGGCCAGCCGCGCGCCGGCCACGGCGTTGTGCTTGACCAGCGCGATGTTGGTCGCCAGGCTGCGGCCACCGGTCAGCGCCTTGATGCGCGCCAGCAGGAAGGGCGTGATGGCCTTGCCCACCACCCCCTGCGCGGCCGCCTCGGCCAGCGCCTGCGCGGTGATCGCATCGATCTCCTCGCGCGGCATGGCCTGCTGCGCCGGCACCGGGTTGCTGACCACCACGCCGCCGGCCAGCCCCAGCTGCCACTTGGCGCGGATGAAGCGCGCCTGCTCCTCGGCGCCGTCCATGCGGAAGTCCGCCTTCAGGCCACTGTCGGGCGTGAAGAAGGCGGCGAAGTTGTCCTGGCCGATGGACAGCACCGGCACACCGTGCGTCTCCAGGTATTCCAGCGTCAGCCCCAGGTCCAGGATGGACTTGGCGCCGGCGCACACGACGGCCACCGGCGTGCGGGCCAGCTCCTGCAGGTCGGCCGAGATGTCGAAGCTGGTTTCCGCGCCGCGGTGCGCACCGCCGATGCCGCCGGTCACGAACACCTCGATGCCGGCGAGATGCGCGCAGATCATCGTCGCGGCCACCGTGGTGGCGCCCAGGCGGCCGGTGGCGATGGCATAGGGCAGGTCACGGCGGCTGAGCTTCATCGCATCGGGCGACTGGGCCAGCTGCGTCAGCTCATCGTTCGTCAGGCCCACGCGGATGCGGCCGCCGATGACGGCGATGGTGGCCGGCACGGCACCCTCGGCGCGGATCACGTCCTCCACCTCGCGGGCCGTGTCCAGGTTCTGCGGCCACGGCATGCCGTGGGCAATGATGGTGGATTCGAGCGCCACCACGGGGCGGCCCTCGGCGCGGGCGGCCGCCACCTCGGGCGAGAGCTGGATCAGTGCGTTCATCGTTCTTCCAGGAAACGGGGGGTCAGGTCGGGGTGCACGCTGTCCTCGGTCTGCAGCGTCAGCGCCGCGAGATCCAGGCCCAGGCGGGCGGCAGCGTCGACATCGTCGGGGTCGTGCAGCAGCGCGGCGCAGACGCCGGCCGACAGGGCGTCGCCCGCACCGGTCACGTCCACGACCTGCACGGGCGGCGCCGGCCAGTGGCGCGGGGCGTCGCCCGGCGTGCTCAGCAGCAGGCCGTCCGCCCCGCGGGACACCAGCACGCAGCCCACGCCGCGCGCATGCAGCGCGTCGAGGGCCGCCTGGGGGTCGGCGGCCACGGTGGCCAGCTCGCCGGCGTTCATGACCAGCAGGTGCAGGCCGTCCAGGCGCTCCGGCAGGCGCTCCATCTTGGCCTCGGACACCGCCACGCCCACCAGCGGGATGCCGCTGGCGCGCGCCTCCGCCAGCAGCAGCGGCCAGGCATCGGTGGGCAGGTTGCCGTCGGCCACCACCAGCGCGGCGCTCGCGCGCAGCGCCTTGCTGGCCTCCAGCGCCCAGGGGTTGAGGCTCTCGACCAGCGGCATGGACGCCAGGCCCAGCGCCAGGCTGCCGTCGGGCGCCAGCACGGCGGTGTAGCTGTCGCTGGCATGGCGGCGCAGCCGGATCACGGCGCGGGTGTCTATGCCCACCTGCGCGGCCTGGTCCAGCAGCATGCGGCCGCCGGCGTCGTCACCCACGGCGGCCACGAGCGCCACCGGCAGACCCAGCCGGGCCAGGTTCTCGGCCACGTTGCGCACCACGCCGCCGGGCGTCTCGTGCGCCTCGCAGGGGTTGGACGAGCCCTGCAGCGCCTGCGCCAGCAGGCGCAGCTTGCGGTCGATGTTGAGGCCGCCGATGCAGACGATGGGGGCGGCGGAAGCAGGCATGCCGGGATTCTAGGGAGGCGCTCCCAGACCGGCGCGCCGGGCCTGCGCTAGAGTCCGCGGCGGTGCGGCGCCACGCCGCCCACGTCGCTCGGACGGTTCCGGGCGCTCACGTGACACTGCCATGACCTCCACTTCCGCTTCCGGCGGCAAGCGCCGCTTCGCGCGCATCGACCGCCTCCCGCCCTACGTCTTCAACATCACCGCCGAGCTCAAGCTCGCGGCGCGCCGACGGGGCGAGGACATCATCGACATGAGCATGGGCAACCCCGACGGGGCCACGCCGCCGCACATCG
>CAXDTK010000477.1:0-2648 GCA_963992225.1 uncultured Comamonadaceae bacterium
TGTCGATGTAGATCTGGCTGGCCAGCTCGAAGTCCTGCGACTCGAAGGCGCCGGCATGCGGCCGGGCAGCAGCAGCTCCATGCCGTGGATGACCCGGGCCAGGAAGGGCAGCGCGAACACCAGCGGCTGCGCCATCAGCCGCAGCGCCTCGGGCGTGGCGGCCTGCACCTGCTGCAGCTGGTGGACGGAGAAGGGCAGGGTGTCGACGTACTGGGACAGCTGCATCGTGAGGGCGTCGTGCCAGTCCGCGTCCACGCCGCTCAGCTCGCAGCGCTGGCGTCGGCCCAGGTGAAAGTCCGGCGGGTCGTTGCGCCGCAGGCGCAGGCGCAGAGTGGCCTGAGCGTCGGCCGGCAGCGTGGCCATGTGCTCATGGCCCTCCAGCGCCAGCTGCAGCCGCGCGGCGTCGGCGCGGATGCCGTGCAGGGCCCGGTCGGTCGAGCCCATGGCGGCCAGCGTCTTCAGCCGCCGGGTCGCGTCGTGCAGCTCCCACAGCCGGATGCGAAAACCCCGCTCCACGTCCGACACCGGCTGGCCGGCGATGTACTCGAAGGCGTCGTGCGCCTCGATGACGCAGCGCGCCAGCGCGGCCATGGAGGGCAGCTCCCACAGCTCGCGCGGCGGTTGCTGGGCGGGGTCGGGCGCCAGCCGCCGCAGCGCGATGCCATGGGCCAGCAGCTTGACGAAGATCTGCGCGCCGTAGCCGGCATGCGGTGCGTCGAGGGTCAGCCCCGTGACGGCCGCCGCCACCGCCTTGCCATGCTCCAGCACGGCGTCGAACTCGCGCACCTTGGTCCGGTAGTCGCCCCAGCTGTTGATCTCTTCCTGCATGCTTGAACCGTTGCCTTGAAGTCGGCAAGGGTAGCGAAGTCTCAGCCGCCCAGCCGGGCGCTCAGCCAGCGGGCTGCCAGCGCCGGCCACTGGCCGTGCGTGCCGGCCAGCCCGCGCAGTGCGAAGCCATGCTCGGCCTGCGCAAACACATGGGCCTCCACGTCCAGCCGGTGCTGCTGGGCCGCGACGACGAGGTTGAGCGCGTGCTGCACCGGCACGATGGCGTCGTGCAGCGCATAGGCCAGGAACACCGGGCAGCGCGGCAGGCCGTGCGGCTCGCTGGCGATGCCGATGGGCCAGGCGTCGTAGAAGGCCTGCTTCTCGGGCGGCGGGAAGTCGGGCTTGCCCGGCGGGAACTTGTGGCTGCGGTGGTTAGCGTTCAGCGGTGCGTAGGCGATAACGGCACCGGCGCTCTGCAGCGCATGGCGCTGGCAGGCCATCACGCCGGCCAGGTGGCCGCCGGAGGACAGGCCCACGTGCAGCAGCGGCAGCGGTGGCAGCGTGGCGAGGTGGTCCAGCGCCAGCAGGCCGTCCTGCAGCGCGATGTCGAAGGCGTTGCCGTCCTGGCCGGGCAGGCGGTGGACCAGCACATAGGCGTCCAGCCCCAGCGTGGCCAGCCACCGCGCGACCTCGACGCCCTCTTTGTCGTGCATCAGCTGCAGGTAGCCGCCACCTGCATAGACCAGCGCGCGGCCGCGCGCCGGCGTGGGCGACGGGAACGCGTGCAGTTCGGCGCGCGTCGGGCGGCGGCAGATGCGGTCGGGGGCTTCGCCGTCGAAGGTGTTCGGCGCGCCGGCGGACAGGGCGATGACACTCATCGTGTCGTCTCGGGCAGCGGCCGGCCGAAGTCGGGCATGCCGTCGGCGGTGAAGTGCAGGGGCTGCACGCGCGTGGCGCGGCCGCTGTCCTTCAGCGGGTCGCCCTTCACGTCGCGGTAGTTGCGCGCATGGAAGACGTTCAGCACCGTGCCGTCGGGCTCGACGACGAAGCTGTTGTGGCCGGGGCCGTACTGGCCGTGCTCGTCGCTGGTGGCGAAGACCGGGCCGGGCGACTTGCGCCAGCTGCCCGGGTCCAGCAGGTCGGCGTTCTCGTCGGCCCACAGCAGGCCCAGGCAGTATTCCGCACCGGTGCCTGCGGCCGAGTAGGTCATGAACACGCGGCCGCCGTGCACCAGCACGGCCGGTGCCTCGTTGACGACGTGGCGCACCTTCTCCCAGGCGTACTCGGGCTGGCTGAGCCGCACCTGCGGGCCTTGCAGCTCGGTGGGGCTCTTCATGCGCGACAGGAAGATGTCGGTGCTGTGGTTCTTCTTGGCCGGGTCGGTCTGCGCCCAGGCCATGTAGCGCCGGCCGCGGTGCTCGAAGACGGTGGCGTCCAGCGTGAACGTGTCCCACGCCGTCCTGATCTGCCCGCGCTCGGCCCACTCGCCCTGCAGCGGGTCGGGCGAGGCGTTCTCCAGCGTCCACAGGCGGATCTTCCACGGCTCCTTCGCTTCGCCGGCGCTGAAGTGGATGTACCAGCGGCCGTCCAGGAAGGCCAGCTCCGGCGCCCAGATGTGGTGGCTCATGGGGCCGCTGTCCTTCTTGCGCCAGACGACCCGGGGCTCGGCCGTGGCCAGGCCCGCGATGCTGCGCGCGCGGCGCAGCTCCAGCGCGTCGTAGGCGGGCACGGTGGCCATCAGGTAGTACCACCCGCCGTGGCGCAGCACCTGGGGGTCGGCGCGCTGCGGGATCAGCGGGTTGGGCCAGGGCAGGGGCGCCGGCGCGGCGGGCTGGGCCTGTCTCTTATACACATCTCCGAGCCCACGAGACGGACTCCTA
>CAXDTK010000478.1:0-2619 GCA_963992225.1 uncultured Comamonadaceae bacterium
AGATAGGAGTCCGTCTCGTGGGCTCGGAGATGTGTATAAGAGACAGGCCCTACGCCTACACGGCCAACCTGGGCCAGCCCGACGAGCCGGACTACGACGAGATCCCGCGCAAGGCCATGCTGTACGGCGCCGAGAAGGCCGTGCTGGTGGACTGCCGCGCCCAGCTGGTGGCCGAGGGCATCGCCGCGCTGCAGGCCGGCGCCTTCCACATCAGCACGGCCGGCGTAACCTACTTCAACACCACGCCCATCGGCCGCGCCGTGACCGGCACCATGCTAGTGGCCGCGATGCAGGCCGACGGCGTCAACATCTGGGGCGACGGCTCGACCTACAAGGGCAACGACATCGAGCGCTTCTACCGCTACGGCCTGCTGACCAACCCGGTGCTGAAGATCTACAAGCCCTGGCTGGACCAGACCTTCATCGACGAGCTGGGCGGCCGCGCCGAGATGTCGGCCTTCATGACCGAGAAGGGCTTCGCCTACAAGATGAGCGCGGAGAAGGCCTACTCGACCGACTCCAACATGCTGGGCGCCACGCACGAGGCCAAGGACCTGGAGCACCTGAACAGCGGCATCAAGATCGTCAACCCCATCATGGGCGTGGCGTTCTGGCGTGACGACGTGGTGGTCAAGGCCGAGCAGGTGACGGTGCGCTTCGAGGAAGGCATGCCGGTCGCGCTGAACGGCGTCGAGTACCGCGACCCGGTGGCCCTGCTGGCCGAGGCCAACGCCATCGGCGGCCGCCACGGCCTGGGCATGAGCGACCAGATCGAGAACCGCATCATCGAGGCCAAGAGCCGCGGCATCTACGAGGCGCCCGGCCTGGCGCTGCTTCACATCGCCTACGAACGCCTGCTCACCGGCATCCACAACGAAGACACCATCGAGCTGTACCGCGACAACGGCCGCAAGCTGGGCCGCCTGCTCTACCAGGGCCGCTGGTTTGATCCGCAGGCCATCATGCTGCGCGAGACCGCCCAGCGCTGGGTGGCGCGCGCCATCACCGGCGAGGTGGCCATCGAGCTGCGCCGCGGCAACGACTACTCGCTGCTGGACACGCGCAGCCCCAACCTGACCTACGCGCCCGAGCGCCTGAGCATGGAGAAGGTGGAAGGCGCCTTCAGCCCGGCCGACCGCATCGGCCAGCTGACCATGCGCAACCTGGACATCAGCGACACGCGCGGCAAGCTGGGCCTGTACAGCGGCGTGGGCCTGCTGGCCGGCGGCGGCCTGCCCAAGCTGGAAGGCTGACCGCTCAGAACTCGTCCGCCACGCGGACGAAGCTGGCAAACCGCGGCGTGCCGGCCGGCGTCCGGTCGCGGTAGCGGTAGGTGACCGTCGTGCCGATGGCCGGCGGGTCACGGCGCTGGGCCTCGCTGAAGCCGGTGCCCAGCTTGAAGCGGACGCCCTCGGGGGTCTGCAGCTGCAGCGCGCCGAGCTGGCCTTCGAAACGCCCCCTGCCGGGCTCGTGGCCGACCACGACGGCTTCGGCATCTGCCAGCGGCTTAAGCTTGAGCAGCAGGTCGCTGCGGCCCGAGGCCAGCGGCGCGTCGGCGCGGTGCAGCATCAGCCCTTCGCCGCCGGCGTCGACCACCTGCTTGAGCCTGGCGCGCAGCTCGGCGTTCGACTGCAAGCGCTGCTGTTCGACAGGCTGGACGACACCGCCCGCCAACGCCTTGAGCCGGTCCGCCCGCTGCTCGAAGTTGCCCTCGCCCGCTGGCAGTTCGAACACCCGGTAGGTGACGCGGCGCCACTCCGCATCGACGGGCTCGCGTTGCCTGACCGTCGCCGACAGTGCGTCAAAGCTGCGCCTCGCCATCCACAGCTCGCCGTCCAGCGGTGTCGTCGGCAGCGCCGCCAGGAACCAGGCCGGCGCCGTCACCTTGCGGCCACTGCGAAAGCGCAGCGTCTGGCCGTCCCACAGCGCCCGCACGCCGTCCAGCTTCTCGCTGACGAGATAGGGTCGGGGATCGAGGCCGGCCGGCGCGTTCTTGGCCAGCAACGGCTCCAACGCCAGCGCCGGTGCGGCCAGGCCGCCCAGCCAGGCCAGCAGCGCGCGCCGGCTCAGTGTCATTCCGCCCATCGCCATCCTCCCGCCAGGACCGAAGGCGGCATGATCGAGCCGGCCTGCCGCCCGCGGGCGGCAGGATTCACCTGTTAAACGACCACCGGCTCGGGCTCCAGCCGGATGCCGAAGCGCCCGTAGACGCTCTCCTGGATGGCGCGCGCCAGCGTCACCACCTCCGCCCCACGCGCGTCCGCCTTGTTGACCAGCACCAGCGCCTGCTTGTCGTAGACCGCCGCGCCGCCCACGGTCTTGCCCTTCCAGCCGCAGGCATCGATCATCCAGCCGGCGGCCAGCTTCACGCTGCCGTCCGGCATGGGGTAGTGCACGATGCCGGGGTCGCGGCCGATGATGTCGCGGCATTGCTCGGCCGTGACCACCGGGTTCTTGAAGAAGCTGCCCGCATTGCCGATGACGGCCGGGTCGGGCAGCTTGGCACGGCGCACCGCGACCACCCAGTCGAAGATCTGCCGCGCATCCGGGGCCGTGATGCCGGTCTCCTGCATCTTGCGCTCCAGCTCCAGGTAGCCCAGCACCGGCTGCCAGGGCCGC
>CAXDTK010000479.1:0-2617 GCA_963992225.1 uncultured Comamonadaceae bacterium
CACCTAAGCCTTCGTCGGCAGCGTCAGATGTGTATAAGAGACAGGCTTGTGGTTGGGCAGCGAGTTCTCGTCCACCCACAGCACGGCCACCTGGTTGTAGCGCCCGGCCACGCCGCTGCGGCCCGGCTTGTCGCGGTGCCCCGTGCGCAGCGACAACAGCTCATATGGCACGACGAACGGCGCCTTGGCCTTGGTGACCTTGCCGGCCTGGACGGCGCTGCTGCCCGACGCCGGCGGCGCGGCGGCCTTGGCGCCGGCCGACGCTGGCGCGGGTGGTTCGTGCAGGTTGAACTCCAGCAGGCTCAGCCGCTCGGCGTTGTCGGGCACGTAGTCCATCGCCAGCAGCCCGGCCAGCGCGGCGTAGCGCTGGCGTCGCCTTGCCTCCTCGGCACCGACGAAGTCAGCCCCCGGCAGCAGGCCCAGCACCACCAGCGTGTCGTCCAGGCGCAGGTCCTGGTCGCGGTCCAGCTTGGCCAGCATGTTGCGCGGGTCGCGGGCGGCGGCCACGCCCTCGCGACAGTCCACGTCGGCCTCCTTGGAGGTCTGCTTGCGAAAGCGCTCACAGCGCTCGGCGCGCTCGGTCTCGTAGCGGCGCAACGCCGCGAACGGGTCTTCCCAGAGCCGCGCGTTGACCTCCAGCTCCGGGTCCAGCGGTGTCTGCGCGCGCGCCTTCTCGGCCGGGCGCAGGGGTTCGAAGGCATGCGGCACCAGCTGCGTGCTGGCCACGAAGGCCACCAGCACCGCCGCGCTGGCCCAAGGAAAACTGCCGAATCCGCCTTTGGAGTCCGCCATCGCCCACCCCTCGCCGGACAACAGCCCGGCCCGGGCCGAACGTCTCAGCTTGGCGCCGCCGCGTCAATCACCCGGCGCGAACCGCGTCCTCACAAGGCATGAGGCCGCGTTGCGCCCCGGCTACTGCAGCGTGCCGCCGCCGGCGTCCGGGCGCTGACCGTCGGCCGCGAACAGCGCGCCCACGTCCACCGCGTCGAAGCGGTAGTGCCGGCCGCAGAAGTCGCAGGCGATCTCGATGTCGCCGCGCTCGGCCAGCACGCTGTCGGCCTCCTCGCGGCCCAGGCCGCGCAGCATCTGCGCCACGCGCTCGCGCGAGCAGGTGCAGGCAAAGCGCGGCACCTGCGGCTCGAAGCGCGTCACCGTCTCCTCCCAGAACAGGCGGCGCAGGATGGTGTCGGCATCCAGCGTCAGCAGCTCCTCGGCGGTGAGCGTCGCCGCATGCATCGCGACGCGGTTGAAGCCCTCGGACAGGCCGATGTCGTCCTCGTTGCGACGGCCCTCCAGGTTGCCTTCGCCCTCCACCGGCATGCGCTGGATCAGCAGCCCGGCGGCGATCTCGCCGTTGGCTGCCAGCACCAGCCGCGTGTCCAGCTGCTCGGACTGCAGCATGTAGTGCTCCAGCACCTCCGACAGTTTCAGCAGCGGCTCGCCATGGTCGCCGTGCAGTGGCACGACGCCCTGGTAGGGCTGCTGCCCCGGCAGCTTGTCGCGCGGGTCCAGCGTGATGGCGCAACGCCCCCGGCCGTGGAGGTTCAGCATGTCGGGCAGGCGGGCGCCCGGTGCCACCTCGCCTACGCACTTGGCCGTGGCGCGGAAGCTCAGGTCATGCTGCGCCTCGGCCACCGCCAGCTTGACCGGCCCGTCCCCGAACACCTGCAGCACCAGCGCGCCGTTGAACTTGATGTTGGACTGCATCAGCACCGCCGCGGCGCTCATCTGGCCGAGCAGGTCGCGCAGCTCCGGCGGGTAGGCCTGCCCCGGCTCGCGCCGCTCCAGCACCTCGCGCCAGGCGCCGGTCAGGCGCACCAGCATGCCGCGCACCGGCAGGCCGTCGAACAGGAACTTGTGCAATTCACTCATCGGATTCTTTGCAGGCCTTCGCGGTAGCGGCGGCCGTTGTGGACGTAATGGACGGCGCTGGCCTTCAGGCCGGCGATCTGCGCCTCGGTCAGCTCCCGCGCCACCTTGGCCGGTGCGCCGACGATCAGGCTGCCATCGGGGAACTCCTTGCCCTCGGTGACCAGCGCGCCGGCACCGACGATGCAGTTGCGGCCGATACGGGCGCCGTTCAAGACCACCGCGCCGATGCCGATGAGGCTTTCGTCACCGATGGTGCAGCCGTGCAGCATGACCTGGTGGCCCACCGTCACATGCCGGCCCAGCACCAGCGGGAAGCCGGTGTCCGCATGCAGCACCGAGCCGTCCTGGATGTTGCTGCCGGTGCCGATGGTCAGCGTGTCGCTGTCGCCGCGCAACACGGCGTTGAACCAGACGCTGACGTCCTCGCCCAGCGTCACGCGGCCGATGACCTCGGCGCTGTCGGCCACCCAGGCCGTGTCGGCCACGTCGGGGATGTGCTCGTCGAGCTGGTAGATCGCCATCGCGGGCCTCCCTCAAAACCCGCAATTTTAGAATCGGGCCGATGTCCGACCTCCGCCTGGCCACGCTGGCCCCGCTCCTGACCGCCGACGCGCCTGCCAAGGCGGCCGCCACGCTGGCCCTGCATGCCGGCGCGCCGGTGGACACCGCCGCCGTGATCGCCGCGCCCGCCGCCATCCCGGGCCGGCCGGCGCGGCCGCAGCTGGTCGAGCACATCCGCCTGAAG
>CAXDTK010000480.1:0-2612 GCA_963992225.1 uncultured Comamonadaceae bacterium
CGCCGAATTGCGGATGCGCAGGTTCAGCTCCACCAGCGTCTCGGGCGGCGTGGCCAGCACCTGGCTCACCGCCGTGGCGATGGGGCCGCCGCTGGACACGATCAGCACCTGCTGGCCCACGCCCAGCGCCAGCACACGGGCCAGCGCCTCGGCCACGCCGGCCGCGAACGCGGCATGCGTGGGCATGCCGACCGGCGCCGTCTCGCCGCGCATCCAGGCCAGCAGGCCCTGGCGCAGCAGCCGGAAATGCTGCTTCACCGCCTCGGCATCGGCCGGCACCGCCAGCGGCCCCGGGTGGATGGCGCGCACGACGGCCTCGCTGTCGTACTCGTTCAGGCCCGGCAGGGCCACGGCGGGCAGGTCCTGCCCGAAGCCTTCCACGATGCCGGCCAGCGACTGCACATGCCGGCGCAGCGTGCCGGTGAACACCGCGTCGAAGCGCTGGCCGCGCTCGCGCCAGTAGGCGCCCAGGTGGCGGCATTGCGCATGGCCGGTGACGCTGAGCTGGTCGTAGTCGGCGGCGCCGAAGCTGGCCTGGCCGTGGCGCACGAGGTAGAGGCTTCCCATGGCCCGCATCATGACCGGCAGCCCGGCCGCCGACTGTCGCGACAATGACGGCCATGCTGCTGCGCCAGGCCACCCGCGACGACGCCGATGAGATCTGGCGCGTGCGCTACCTCGTCACCGAGAACCGCCTCACGCCCGGCCGGCTGGACCACGCGCTGCTGGCGCCCTACCTGGAGGACTGGGGCCGCGGCTGGGTCGTCGAGCTGGCGCCGGCGCCGCGGCCGCGCATCGCCGGCTTCGCCATCGGCGACGCCCGCGACGGCAACATCTGGGCCCTGTTCGTCGACCCCACGCTGCACGGCCAGGGCCACGGCCGGCGCCTGCACGACGCGATGGTGGGCTGGCTGTTTGCCCAGGGCCTGCCGCGCCTGCACCTGGGCACGCAGCCGCGCTCGCGCGCCGAAGCCTTCTACCGCCGCGCCGGCTGGACCCCCACCGGCGCCGGGCTCGATGCCCATGGCGACCTCTGTCTTGAACTGCACCGCGACCACTGGAACCCCCATGCTTGAAACCCATGAGATCGAAACCGGCCCCCACCCGCGCACGACGCTGATCGTGCTGCACGGCCTGGGCGCCGACGGCTTCGACTTCGTGCCCATCTGCGGCGAACTGCGCCTGCAGGCCCTGGGCCCCGTCCGCTACGTGTTCCCGCACGCCCCGACCCGGCCGGTGACCATCAACAACGGCCATGTGATGCGCGCCTGGTACGACATCCTGGGCATGGACCTGGTGCGCCGCGAGGACGAGGCCGGCCTGCGCGAGTCGCAGCGCCAGATCGCCGAGCTGATCGACCGCGAGAGCGCGCGCGGCGTGCCGGCCGGGCGCATCGTGCTGGTCGGCTTCTCGCAGGGCTGCGCGATGGCGCTGATGACCGCGCTGCGCTACCCGCACCGGCTGGGCGGCGCCGTGGGCCTGTCGGGCTACCTGCCGCTGGCCGCGACGACCACCGCCGAGCGCTCGGCCGCCAATGCCGACCTGCCGATCTTCCTGGCCCACGGCACGCAGGACCCCATCGTCGCGCCGGCCCGTGGTGCGGCCAGCCGCGATGCGCTGCAGGCGCTGGGCCATGACGTCGAGTGGCACGACTACCCGATGCCGCATTCGGTCTGCGCCGAGGAGATCGAGGACCTGAACGCCTGGCTGCTGAAGCAACTGGGCTGACATCCCGGGCCTGTTCGCCGCGCTGCCCGGGGCGGGCTGCGGCGATGATCGACGCGTCATGGAGCGCCTGGCCGAACAGATCGTTGACTGGCACAACCGCCACCCCCTCGCACGCCGCATCACGGTGGACTGCGTGCACACCATCGGGGTGGTGGCCCTGCCCTTCGTGCGCGCGTCCGCGCAGGCGGGCGGGCTGGTCGAGCCGGTGCTGACGGACGCCGTCGGCTTCGACGAGCTGGTGGGCGCACCGCCCCTGTCGCGCTGGGCCGCCTGGACGCAGCGGCTGAAGGCCTTGCCGCGCCGGCTGGCGCGGCGGCCGCGCACCCAGTGGCGGGCGTTCAACGAGAAGTTCCTGCCGGGACTGAGCCCGGCGCGCATCGAGCGCTTTGCGCTGGCCCACGGTTTTGCCGAGCCGCCGGCCGCGCCCGAGTCGCGGCCCTGGCGCGTCATCGTCATCGACGAGGCGCTGGCCAACGCGCATGGCGGCTGGCCCTTCGAGCTTTACCTGATGAGCGCCGGCATCGACGCCGGCCCCGGCCGCACCCGCGTGCTGGCCGGCCGCGGCATCCCGTCGCAGGTCATCGGCCGGCGGCTGATGGACCCGCTACGCCTGGGCCTGGCCGCGGCCCTGCTGGCCGCGCTGGGCGGCATCGGCCTGGCGCTGTGGCTGGGCCTGCGCAGCCCGGCCCCCGCCGAGGCGCCGGCGCCCGAGGCGGCCAGCGGTGCAGCGTCGATGCCGGCTGCCGTGCCGCCCCTCATCCCGGCATCCACACCAGACCAGCTTGCGGCGTCCGCGCCGCCAGGCGCTCCCGCGTCGGCAGCGGCCGCAGCCGCATCCTGTCTCTTATACACATCTCCGAGCCCACGAGACGGACTCCTATCTC
>CAXDTK010000481.1:0-2611 GCA_963992225.1 uncultured Comamonadaceae bacterium
AGATGTGTATAAGAGACAGGCGTCAGCACGACGTTGGGCAGCGTCAGCAGCACCCGGTTCACGCGCGGCACGCCCTCGAAGACGTCCAGACCCGCCGCCGCGATGCGGCCGTCGCGCAGCGCGGCGGCCAGCGCGTCCTCGTCGACGATGCCGCCGCGGGCGATGTTGATCAGCGTGGCCGTGGGCTTCATGCGCGCGATCTCGGCGGCGCCGATGCTGTGGTGGGCCGCGGCCGAGTACGGCAGCACCAGCACCAGGTGGTCGGCCTGGGCCAGCAGCTCGTCCTTGGACAGGTAGCGCGCGCCCAGCTCGGCCTCGGTGTCGGCCGGCAGCCGCGAGCGGTTGTGGTACGCCACCTGCATGCCGAAGCCGAAGCGGCCACGGCGCGCGATGGCCTGGCCGATGCGGCCCATGCCCAGGATGCCCAGCGTCGTGCCGTGCACCTCGGCACCGGCCAGGAAGTCCCACGACCAGCTCTTCCAGCCGCCGTCGCGCAGCAGCCGCTCGCCCTCGCTCATGCGGCGGGCGGTGGCCATCAGCAGCGCGAAGCCGAAGTCGGCCGTCGTCTCGGTCAGCACATCGGGCGTGTTGGTGACCAGCACCTTGCGCGCCGTGCAGGCGGCCAGGTCGATGTGGTTGTAGCCCACGCTCATCGTGCAGACGGCACGCAGCGACGGGCAGGCGTCCAGCAGCTCGGCCGTGATGCGCTCGGTGCCGGTGACGTAGGCGCCGGCCTTGCCCTGCAGCCGCGCCCGCAGCTCGTCCGCGCCCAGCACCACGTCGCCCGGCACGGTGTCCAGCTCGAAGTGGGGCGACAGCTTCTCGATCACCGCGGGCGGCACGCGGCGGGCCACCAGCACCTTGGGTTTCAACGCATCCATATCCAGCTCATCAAGAACAACAGCGGCAACAGCACCGCGGCAGACCACAGCAGATAGCCGCCGAAGCTGGGCATCTCCACGCCCCGCTCCTCGGCGATCGCCTTGACCATGAAATTGGGCGCGTTGCCGATGTAGGTCATCGCACCCATGAAGACCGCGCCGCCGGAGATGGCCGCCAGCACGGCCGCGCCCTCGCCCATCAACGCCTGCGCGTCGCCGCCGGCCAGGTTGAAGAAGGCCAGGTAGGTGGGCGCGTTGTCCAGCATCGAGGACAGCCCGCCGGTGAGCCAGAAGTAGGCGGTCGGCGAGGGCTGGCCGGCGGCATCCGTCAGCAACGCGGCCAGCGGCGCGAACGCGCCGGCCGGGCCGGCCTTGAGCATCGCGATGACCGGCACCATGGTCAGGAAGATGGCGATGAAGAGCTTGGCAACCTCCTGCATGGGCGCCCACGAGAACCGGTTCTTCTCGCGCACGCCGGCCGGCGTCAGCGCCAGCGATGCCAGCGCCACGGCCACCAGGCCCAGGTCGCGCACCAGGGCCTGCAGCGGCAGCGGCGTGCCCCACAGGTCGAACACGATGCCGGGCTTCCAGGTGCCGCTCATCAGCACCAGGCCGATGGCGGCGGCCAGCGGCAGCAGGTTGATCGCGCCCTCCAGGCCCAGCCCGGGCGCATCGGGCATGGGGTCGGCGCGCGTGATGCCTTCCTTGCGGTACAGCCAGGCATCGATGGCCCAGAACACCGCCAGCAGGCCGGCCAGCAGGAACAGCGTCTCCGGCAGCAGCTGCCCCGCCGTCCAGAAGAAGCCGACGCCCTGCAGGAAGCCCAGGAACAGCGGCGGGTCGCCCAGCGGCGTGAGCGACCCGCCGACGTTGCCGACGATGAAGATGAAGAAGATGACGACATGCGCGTTGTGGCGGCGGTTGTCGTTGGCGCGGATCAGCGGCCGGATCAGCAGCATGGACGCGCCCGTCGTGCCCATGAAGCTGGCCAGCACCGCGCCGATCAGCATCAGGCCGCTGTTCAGCGCCGGGCTGCCATGCAGGTTGCCGCGGATGAAGATGCCCCCCGCCGTGGTGTACAGCGCACCCAGCAGGATGGTGAAGGGCAGGTACTCCTCCACCAGCGTGTGCGTCAGCACGCCGCCGGTCTCGCCCGCGCCGAAGGCCAGCGCGAAGGGCAGCAGCAGCGCCAGCGTCCAGGCCGCGGCGATCTTGCCGAAATGGTGGTGCCAGAAGGCCGGCGCGGCCAGCGGCATCACGGCGATGGACAGCAGCAGGCCGGCGAAGGGCACGGCCCAGGCCAGGCCGAGTTCCGCGCCTTGCAGCGCCATCAGTCGCGCACTCCGGGCCGAGCGCTGGGCCGCGCCCGAGCCGGCCCGCCTGACGATGCGTGCGGCTCGATGCCGCAAGCCTTGGCGTCCCGGCGGGGGACCGGCCAGGTTTGCGCGCGTTCAGCGCTGCGAGACGGGACGGGGGGCATCATGCCTCCAGGAAGCGCGTGAACTCGGCCACCGGCGCGCGCTCGGTGACCAGGCTGTTCTCGACCGCGGCCGGGTCGGCGAAGCCCAGCGACATGCCGCAGACCAGCATCTGCTGGTCGTTCAGCTGCAGCTCCTCGGCGATCAGGCGGTGGAACTGCGTGAAGGCCGCCTGCGGGCAGGTGTGCAGGCCGCGGGCGCGCGCCGCGACCATGACGTTCTGCAGGAACATGCCGTAGTCCAGCCACGAGC
>CAXDTK010000482.1:0-2584 GCA_963992225.1 uncultured Comamonadaceae bacterium
CACCTAAGCCTTCGTCGGCAGCGTCAGATGTGTATAAGAGACAGTCTATGGGTGGGGGCACCGGGGATAATCCCGGCCCATGACCTCGCAAGCCCCCCTCACCTACGACCAGGCCGGCGTCAACTACGACCTGATCGACCCGCTCAAGATCACCGCCCAGCGCGCCGCCGCCGCGACGGCCTCCCACCTGGCCGGCCACGGCTTCACCGAGGTGAAGGCCTCGCGCGGCGAGTCGGCCTATGTCGTCGACGTGGGCCCGTTCTGCATCGCCTCCATCGTTGAATGCCTGGGCACCAAGACCCTGGTGGCCGACGAGATGGCCAGGCTGACGGGCAAGAGCTATTTCGCCGGCATCGCGCAGGACACCATCGCGATGGCGGTCAACGACCTGATCACCGTCGGCGCCACGCCGCTGGTCGTGCAGGCCTACTGGGCCGCCGGTGGCAGCGACTGGTTCGGCGACGCGCAGCGCGCGCAGGCGCTGGTGGCCGGCTGGAAGGCCGCCTGCGACACCTGCCAGGTCGCCTGGGGCGGCGGCGAGACGCCGGCGCTGGCCGGCATCGTGGAAGACGGCCGCATCGACCTGGCCGCGTCGTGCACCGGCCTCATCAACCCCAAGGAACGCCTGTCGGTCGGTGACAAGCTGGAGGCCGGCGACGCCATCGTGCTGCTGGCCTCCAGCGGCATCCATGCCAACGGCCTGAGCCTGGCGCGCAAGCTGGCCGAGCGCCTGCCGCAGGGCTATCTGACCGAGATCGAGCCGGGCCTGACCTACGGCGAGGCGCTGCTGGCGCCCACCGCGCTGTACTCGCCTGTCACCGAGGCGCTGTGGAAGGCCGGCATCGCGCCGCACTACTGCGCAAACATCACTGGCCACGGCTGGCGCAAGCTGCTGCGCCACCCCTCGGCGCTGACCTACCGCATCCACACCGTGCCGCCCAAGACGGCGGTGCTGGACTTCATCCAGCAACAGGCCGGCCAGGACGACCGCGAGGCCTATTCGACGCTCAACATGGGCGCGGGCTTCGCCATCTTCGTCAAGGCCGGGGACGCCGAGCGCACGGCCCAGGTGGCGCGCGACTGCGGCATCGCCGCCTGGGTGGCCGGCACCGTCGAGGCGGGCGAGAAGCAGCTGCTGATCGAGCCGCTGAACATCCGCTTCAGCGAAGACGACCTCGCCCTGCGCTGACATGGCGACCTCGTCCGCGTTCCCGCGGGCCGAGCGCGGGGCCTGCCATGGGCCAGAGGCCCATGGCGTTGCGCAAGCCTGCGTTCAGCGCGGCGAGGCCGGACGAGAGGCACGATGACCTGGTTCTACACCGAGATGCTGCAGTGGCATGTGCTGCTTGCCTGGTGCAGCGTGGGCCTGTTCTTCACCCGCGGGCTGCTGTTCCAGTTCGGCACGCCCAGGCTGCAGGACATCGCCAAGGACGCGCGGCTGATGGTGCTGGTGTTCGGCGTCAACGCCTGCCTGGTGGTGACGGGGCTGAGCCTGTGGGGCCTGCTGGGCTACCACCCGGTGCGCGACTGGTGGCTGGGCGTCAAGTTCCTGGCGCTGGTCGGCTATGCGGTCTGCGGCCACTGGGCGATGACGCAGGCGCGCCTGCATCTGCTCGGCTACCTGACCGCACTGGCCCTGCTGGCCCTCGCGATGGACCTTTCGATCAACCGGCAGTTCCTGCCCGGTTAGAATTCACCCTGACGGGCCTCCCCGCATGGAAGCGCGCCCAACCGGGTCAGGTGGGGAACCAAGCAGCCCTAAGCGTTGCAACCAGTGCCGGGGTCAGGCTCGTCACCCTCCCCTCCCCACCGTCACATCGCCGCGGCGCAAGGCCCGGGCTGGGCCACGGCATGACGCATGCGCGCCCCGGCCTGATGGCCACCGTCAGGCGCCCGCCCTCCAGAATGGACAGGCCGCTGCCCTGAAACGCCATCGGCCGCAAGCAGCCCCGGGGCGTGCTTGCGGCCGAGGGCTGCGACGATGCTCAGTGCGGCGTCTTGGGGATGTCGGTCGAGCGCACGGTCAATGACTTGATCTGGCCGCCGGCCGCGGCATCGCCGTCCACCACGCCTTCGCGCACGCGGCGCTCGCACAGCTCGCGGTCCTCGGCGGGCTGCGCCTGGCAGCGCTTGAGGGCGTTGGCGGCCCATTGCTCGGGCGTGTCGCCGGGCGACACCAGCCGGCCCTGCCGCGCCTGCGCATAGGCCGCGCCGGCCTCGCGCAGGCAGACGTTGCGCGGCTGCTGGGTCTGGCCCGTCAGGCAGGCGGCCTTCTCGCGCTCGTACTGCAGGCGCAGCGGGTCTGCGCTCTTGGCCGCGCCCGCAGCCTGCGCGGCGCCGGCCAGCCCCAGCAGGACGGCGACGGCGCAGCGCGCGGCGCGCGAACTTCGGGAGTGATGCATCGTCATGGCGATCTCCTGGTGAACGGGGCGGGCGCGGGCGTCAGCTGCGCGCGCGCACCGGCTGGTTGTCATTCGAGATGTAGACCTCCACGCGGCGATTCATCGCGCGGTCGGAGGTGCTGGCATTGCTGGCCACCGGGTACTGCTCGCCATAGCCCCGCGTCGCGATGCGGGTCGGGTCG
>CAXDTK010000483.1:0-2519 GCA_963992225.1 uncultured Comamonadaceae bacterium
GCGCGGCCGACAACAGCCTGCCCGGCCAGCCCGCGCCGGGCCGCCAGATCGACTTCGGCAGCGCCGGCCTGACGCTGCCCGACGGCACGCGGCTGCAAGGCAGCTACACGCTGCTGCCGGCGCGCTTCGCGCTGCTGCCCGGCGCGCTGCTGGTGCGCCCCGCCAGCGGCGGCGCGCTGGCCCAGGGCCACGCGCTGCGGCGCGACGACGGCAGCCTGCTCGTCGGCGCGAGGCTGGGCCAGGCCGGCACGACCCAGCGCGATGCGCTGACCAGCAACTGGCAAGTCCTGACCCCCGCGCAGGCACAGCGCTACAGCGAGATCCGCCTGGCCGGCGCCGACGCCTTCTTCGGCGCGCTGGCGCTGCGCAACGACGCCGCCACGCCCGCACTCAACCGCGACGCCGGCGCGCTGGTCGTGGCCGCGCAGCAGGCCGACCTGCGCAGTGCGCTGCGCTTCGCGGCGGGCAAGGCCGCCAGCGGCGAGACCGGCCGCGGCGGAAGCGCCTATCTCACCGCGGCCGACATCACGGTCGGCACCAGCACGGCCAGCGACGGCAGCCTCGCGCTGGACGCCCGCCAGCTGGGCGCGCTGGGCGTGGACCGGCTGGTGCTAGGCGCCGTGCCCACCGACCTGCAACACCCCGAGGCGCTGGACGTGCGCGCGCAGTCGCTGCGCGTCGAGGCCGGTCAGGCGCTCGCCGCCCCCACGCTGCTGCTGGCGGCGCGGCAGTCGCTGGACATCGGCGCCGGTGCGCAGCTGCGCGCCGAGGGCGCCAGCCCCAGCACCTCCGCAGGCAGCGCCACGCCGCTGAGCGTCGCCGGCGACGGTGCCGCCGTGCTGCTCAGCCACCGCAGCGACCTGCAGCTGCAGCGCAGCGGCGCGACGCTGGACGGCGGCCGCCTGGCGGTGGCCGACGGCGCCGCGCTGCAGGCCGGCAACGGCCGCCTGCAGCTGGACGCCACCGGCACCACCCAGCTCGCCGGCAGCGCCACGCTGGGCGCCGCGGCGCTGGCCATCGGCGTGCCGCGCCTGCAGCTGGGCGGCAGCAGCGCGGCCAGCGCCGAGAGCCTGCTGCTGGGCACCGGCCTGCTGGCCCAGCTGGGCAGCGCGCGCGACCTGCAGCTGCGCAGCTACGCCGGGCTGGACCTGGTGGGCAGCGTGGACTTCGGCAGCGCCGCGCTGAGCCGCCTGACGCTGGACACGCCGGCGCTGCGCGCCACCGCGGCCGAGGACGCCGCCCGCATCAGCGCGCAGACCCTGGTGCTGACCAACAGCACCGGCCTGGGCGCCGCCGACCAGGCCGCGAACGGCAAGATCGCACTGACCGCCAGCGAGACGCTGCAGGTCGGCCCCGGCCACCAGGCCTGGCAGGCCGCCCAGGTGGACCTGGCGGCGCCGGCCGGCCTGGTGCTGACCGGCACCGGCCAGGTGACGGCCAGCGGCAACGTCGACCTGACCACCCGCGCCGTCACGGCCAGCGCCAGCGGCACCGCGCCGGCGCGCAGCCAGTGGACGGTGGCCGGCGCGCTGCAGCTGCATGCGGCCAGCACAGCGGCCAGCCCCGCCCCGCGCGGCGCCGCCGCGCAATGGGCGGTGACGGCGCAGGCCCTGGACATCGGCACCGACATCGACCTGCCCGCCGGCCAGCTCACGCTGCAGGCGCGCGACACGCTCAGCATCAGCGCCGGCCGCGTCAGCGTGGCCGGCCGCAGCGACAGCATCAGCAGCGGCGGCCAGACCGTGCGCGCCGACCTCGCCGCCGGCCAGCTGACGGCACGCAGCAGCAGCGGCGACCTGGTGGTCGGCGCCGCCGCGCAGCTGGACGTGTCGGGCGCCGGCGACGGCGATGCCGGCCGCCTGGAACTGGCCGCCCCCGCGGGCGAGCTGCGGTTGCAAGGCCAGCTGCGCGCCGCCGCCGCGGCCGGGGCCGTCACGGCCGCCAGCCTGCGGCTGGACAGCCGCAGCGCGGTGGACCTGGGCGCGCTGTCCGGCGCCATCGCCGCGGCCGGCCCACGCGCGTTCGAGGAAGAAATCGCCGTGCGCAACCGTGCCGGCGAGCAGACGCTGCCCGACACCGCCCGCCTGGCCGCGCGCACGCTCGCGCTGAGCAGCGACGCCGGCCCCCTGACCGTGGCCGGCGAGCTGGTGGCGCTGCCGTCGGTGGCCGGCGGCGGCCAGATCCAGCTCGACGCCGGCGGCGACCTGGTCGTCACCGACAGCGCCCGCCTGCTGGCCCGCCGTGGCGCCAGCGGCAGCGACGCGCCGCGCATCGCGCTGAACAGCAGCGCCGGCTGGCTGCGCCTGCAGGGCGGCAGCATGGACCTGGACGGCGGCGAGCTGGCGCTGCGTGCGCTGCGCACCGACGGCGACACGAAGGACGTGCGCATCGACGCACTGCAGACCCGCCTGCAGCGCGTGGGCAGCCTGGACATCGAGGCCGTCAAGGTCTACGCCGGCATCGACGAACTGGTGGGCGGCCTGGTGCCGGCCCCGCCGCCGCCACCGGCGCCCACACCT
>CAXDTK010000484.1:0-2472 GCA_963992225.1 uncultured Comamonadaceae bacterium
GTCCGTCTCGTGGGCTCGGAGATGTGTATAAGAGACAGAAGCCATGAAGGCGCCCGTTCCCCATGTCCACCGCCTGCTGCTGCTGAGCGCCGCCGCCGCGGTGCTCGCCGGCTGTGCCGACAAGCCGCTGCAGGTGGCCCAGCCCAGCCAGGCGCTGCGCGAGGAGCTGCGCGCCCAGCGCGCGCCGGCCCCGGCGGCCTCGGCCCCCGCCAGCGCGGCCGCCGCTGCCGTGCCCACGCCGGTCGCGCCACCCGCGCCGGCGGTCGCGCCGGAGCCGCGCTTCGACCTGATCGTCAACGGCGCGCCGGCCCGCGACGTGTTCCTGTCGCTGGTCAGCGACACCCGCTACAGCATGCTGGTGCATCCCAGCGTGGCGGGCACGCTGTCGGTCACGCTCAAGGGCGTGACGCTGCGCGAATCGCTGGACGCCATCCGCGAGGTCTACGGCTTCGACTACGCCATCGAGGGCCGCCGCATCACGGTCTTCCCGCCCACGCTGCAGACGCGCGTGTTCACCCTCAACGCGCTGGCGCTGCAGCGCAGCGGCCGCAGCGAGGTGCGCGTCAGCTCGGGCGCCGCGCCCGCCGGCACGTCCAACGGCAGCAGCGGCAATGGCAGCGCGACGGCCGGCAGCGGCAGCACCACCACCGTGCAGCAGCAGGAAAGCAGCCAGCTCAGCACCAAGGTGGCCAACGACTTCTGGGCCGAGACGGCCACGGCGCTGAAGGCGCTGGTGGGCAACGGCGACGGCCGCACCGTCATCACCAGCCCGCAGACCGGCACGGTGGCGGTGCGCGCCATGCCCGACGAACTGCGCCATGTCGAGGCCTGGCTGAAGGCCACCCGCATCGCCGTCGAGCGCCAGGTCATGCTGGAGGCCAAGATCGTCGAGGTGGAGCTGCGCGAGGGCTACCAGAGCGGCATCGACTGGTCGCGCATCGGCGACCGCGGCGCCATCGGCCAGACCAGCGCCAACCCGTCCATCCCCAGCGGCGTCAGCTCCATCATCAACCCGCTGGTCAGCAACAACCGTGGCCTGCCGACGCTGTCCAGCGGCACGCAGCAGCCGGCCTGGTCGGACCTGATCCCGCTGCCCTCGCCGGGCGGCGGCACCTTCGGCCTGGCGCTGTCGCGCGGCGGCTTCCAGGCGCTGCTGAGCTTCATCGAGAGCCACGGCGACACCCAGATCCTGTCCAGCCCGCGCATCGCGACGCTGAACAACCAGAAGGCCGGGCTGAAGGTCGGCACGGACGACTACTTCATCACCGGCATCAGCGGCAGCAACAGCAGCAACGCCACCGGCAGCACCGGCACGACCGGCACCACCAACCAGATCCCGACGCTGACGCTGACGCCGTTCTTCAGCGGCATCGCGCTGGACGTGACGCCGCAGATCGACGCGGCCGACATGATCACGCTGCACATCCACCCGTCGGTGTCCAGCGTCAGCGAGAAGGTCAAGCAGGTGGACCTGGGTTCGGTGGGCAACTTCCGCCTGCCGCTGGCCAGCGCCAGCGTCAACGAGACCGACACGGTGGTGCGCATCCCCGACGGGCAGATCGTCGCGATCGGCGGCCTGATGCAGATGGAGGCCACGCGCCGCGGCTCGGGCCTGCCCGGCGCCGACAGCAACCCGCTGACCTCGGTGCTGTTCGGCAACCGCGCCAACAACGGCCGCAAGCGCGAGCTGGTGGTGCTGATCAAGCCCAGCATCATCCGCAGCGCGGAGGACTGGGCGCAGCACAACCGGCTGGTCAGCGAGTCGCTGGACGACACGGAGACGCGGTCGAGGCGGGTGATCCGGGTGGATGGGGCGGCGGCCACACCGAAGTGAGTTTCTGTGGTGGCTTCCGCTTTGGCGCGCTGATCGCTGCTTCGGTTTAGTGGCCCGTGCGGTGCCGGGATTTCGCCCCGGCGGGCGAGTCACTTTCTTGGGCGCCCAAGAAAGTAACCAAAGAAACCGCCCCCGATCCGCCCGCCCTGCGCTGCGCTTCGGGTCCCCTGCGGTACTCAGGCCTTGAGGCCCCGCGCAAAACTCGCTTCGCTACGCTGCGCTCAGACAGTTGCGCGGAGTCAGTTCTTGAGGCGTGCTGCGCACGCGGCCTCAAGCCCTTCCGTTCCTCGGCGGGCTCAGAGGGGGGAAGCGAAATACCTCGGTGCGAACGGCTTCCGGGCTTGGCGATGGGGCTGTTCGGCTGTTCCTTCACTCCCCCTTGGAGGAGCCGAGAAGCGCAGGAGCCCGGGGCGTGCGCGCAGCGCACTTCGTCAACTGACTTCGCGCCGCTTGTTTGAACGGAGCGTAGCGAAGTGAGTTCGGCGCGGCCCCGGGTTCCGATGCAGTGAGGCAGGACCGAGCACAGCGCCTGCGCGCTGTGCGACGCCTGCCAAACGCCATGCCGCATGCAAGCGGCATGGCACGCAGGGCACCCCGCAGCGAAGCGCAGGGGCGACGGAACGGGGGCGACTCTTTGC
>CAXDTK010000485.1:0-2472 GCA_963992225.1 uncultured Comamonadaceae bacterium
GATAGGAGTCCGTCTCGTGGGCTCGGAGATGTGTATAAGAGACAGCTACAGCATCGTGCAGCTGCCGCGCGAACCCATGATGCCGCGCCTGCTGGACGACCGCGTGGGCTTCTTCAGCATCGGCCGCAGCGGCTTCGGCGCGGGCCTGCAGGAGGTCAGGCGCGAGCGCCTGATCACCCGCTGGCGGCTGGAGAAGAAGGACCCGGCCGCCGCCGTCAGCGAGCCGGTCAAGCCCATCGTCTGGTACATCGACAAGGCCACGCCCACCGAGCTGGTGCCCTATGTGAAGAAGGGCGTGGAGGCCTGGAACACCGCCTTCGAGGCGGCCGGCTTCAGCAACGCCGTGCAGGCCCGGCCCTTCCCCACGCGCGAGGAGGACCCCGAGTTCGACCCCGAGGACGTGCGCTACAGCGTCATCCGCTGGGTGCCGTCGCCCACCGCCAATGCCTACGGCCCGCACCTGGCCGACCCGCGCAGCGGCGAAATCCTGAACGCCAACATCGTGATGTTCCACAACATCGTGCAGCTGCAGCGCGACTGGTACGTCACGCAGGTGGGCCCGTTGGACCCGCGCGCCCGCAAGCTGCCGCTGCCGGACGACCTGATGGGCGAGCTGGTGGCCTTCGTCGTCACGCACGAGGTGGGCCATTCGCTGGGCTTCCCGCACAACATGAAGGCCAGCTCGCTGTACCCGGTGGAGAAGCTGCGCGACCCCGCCTGGCTGCGCACCATGGGCCATGTGCCCACGCTGATGGACTACAGCCGCTTCAACTACGTGGTCCAGCCCGAGGACGGCGTCGACCCCGCGCTGCTGATCCCGAAGATCGGGCCCTACGACATCTTCGCCACCCGCTGGGGCTACACCCCCATCCCCAGCGCCCGCACGCCCGAGGAGGAACGCCAGCAGCTCAACCTGTGGGCGCGCGAGCAGGAGGCCAAGCCCTGGCTGCGCTTCAGTTCGCCCAAGGCCGAGGGCGGCGACTTCGGCGAGAACACCGAGGCCGTGGGCGATGCCGACGCGGTGGCCGCCACCACGCTGGGGCTGCGCAACCTGCAGCGCGTGGTGGGCATGCTGCCCACGGTGGTGCCGCAGGACGGGGCCGACGACAAGACGCTGGAGGAGCTGTACCGCGCCACCTGGATGCAGTGGGGCCGCGAGCTGAGCCATGTGGTGGCCGTGGTGGGCGGCTACAGCGTGCAGAACAAGCACAACGACCAGCCCGGCGCCATCGCCACGCCCGTGCCGCGGGCCCGGCAGGCGCAGGCGGTGCGTTTCCTGGCGCAGCAGCTGCTGGCCACGCCGCAATGGCTGCTGGACCCCGCCGTCACGCAGCGCCTGCGGGCGTCCGAGGCGCCCGGCCTGCTGGCCCAGTCGCAGCGCAACCTGCTGCGCCAGCTGCTGGACCCCACCCGCTCGCAGCGCCTGCTGGCGCAGGAGGCCCAGCTGGGCGCGCAGGCCTACCGCCTCGACGAGCTGTTGGCCGACCTGCGCCGCGGCGTGTTCGGCGAGGTCGGCGGCAGCGGCGCCATCACGGCGCCGCGCCGCAGCCTGCAGCGCCAGTACGTCGACCTGCTGGCCGCGCGGCTCAACGCCATCACGCTACCGGGCCTGGACGACGGCCAGGCCGCCATGCGGGCGGAGCTGCGCGAGCTGCAGGCGGTGCTGGGCGCCGGCGCCACCCGCGGCGACCGCACCCGCCGCGCGCACCTGCAGGCGCTGGTGGACAGCATCGCCAAGGCGCTGGACCCGCGCTTCGCGCCGCCCGCCAGCCCGCTGGCCGCGTTGCTGCGTGTGATGGGCCAGCAGGCCGACGACCGCACCGGCGGCGCGGCCTGCTGGCCGGGCCACGACCACCTGGCCGGCCCGCACGCGGACTGACCCGCGCCGCGACCGTGGCGACGCCCCCCGACAGGGGGTGGCGCCCGCCCGCCGCGGCGTGGCGGCGCGCCGACAATCGCGCCGATGACGGCGACAGACATGGACCCAGCGCGGACGGCGGCATGCACATGACGGCGGCCACGGCCGGCCGGCGCCGCCCCGGCCGGCGCCGCCCCGGCCGGCGCCTGAACGGGGCGCTGCTGGCGTCGCTGCTGGCCCATGCGTTGCTGCTCAGCCTGACCTTCGGCGACGGCCTGGGCCTGCCGGGCCTGGCGCTGCCCTGGCAGGCCCGCCGCGCCGAGGTGCCGGCCTTGCGCGTGGTGCTGGTCACCCCGCCCGCCCCGGTGCCGGCCGGGCCGGCGCCCGCTGAACCGGTGAACGCTCTGCCCGTCGAGGCCGCACCGCCACCCGAGGCGACCCTGAGCGAGGGCAACGCCGCGCCGGCCGCCGCGCCCGTCGAGCCACCGCCGGCGGTGAAGACGCTGGCACCGCCCGAGCCGCTGGCCGAGCTGGCGCCCGCGCCGGTCGGCGGCCCGGCCTGGCTGCTGTCTCTTATACACATCTCCGAGCCCACGAGACGGACTCCTAGCTCG
>CAXDTK010000486.1:0-2467 GCA_963992225.1 uncultured Comamonadaceae bacterium
CGGCCACGGCGGCCAGGTGGTCGGCGTAGAGGCGCCGGGCCTCGGGGTCGCAATCCAGCAGGTCCATGACGGCGCCGGCCAGCGTCTGGAACTGCTCCGGCAGCAGTTCGGGCTGCGGGCCGCGCGGCCAGGTGGCCAGGCACAGGTATTCGATCGGGCCCAGGCTGCGCCGCTGCGCGCCGGGCTGGCCCGAGCCCCAGGCCGCCCGCGAGCCGCTGGGCAGGCGGCCCTGGCACAGCGCCTGCGTCAGCGTCTGGGCGACCGCCGCGCGGGCGGCGAATTCACCGCGCAGGTTGACCTCCGCCAGCACGCGCAGGAAGGCCGGGTAGAGCTGGTCGCCCAGCCCCAGGCAGACCGCCTCCATCAGCGCGACGGCTCCGTCCTGCCGCGGGCCCAGGTCCAGGCAGCCACCGATCAGCGCCTGCGCGGCCTCGGCCCAGCGCGGCGCGGCCAGCAGCGGGCGCTCAGCCAATCAGCGCGGCCAGCACGCGCTCGGCATGCTGCTGGACGCCGAGCCCGCGCTGCTCGGCCGGCACGTCGGCGCGCAGCGTGGCGGCCGGGCCACCGCCCAGTCCGTCCAGCCAGCCGGCACCGCCCAGCCGGCCGGGTGCCTGGGGGACATCGAGCGGCCGCAGCGAGGCCGCGGGGTGCAGCAGGACGGAGGAGGGGAGGGGCGCGCCGATCATGGCCAGGGTCGGTGGATGGAATGCGGCCAGCTTAGCCAGGCCGGCCGTGGGACGCGATTGCGGCTGCCCCTAATTCGACGGCCGTGCGCCGCTCAGCCGAACAGCCGTTTCAGCAGGTCGCGCACGACGCTGGGGCGGGCCAGCAGCTCCTGGTTCATCAGCGCCACCAGGCTGCCCAGCTGCAGCAGCAGCACCAGGTGCCCCACCACCGACTTGAGCGACATGGCCAGGCTGAAGACATTGAGCTGCTGCGCGTAGCGGTTGATCAGGCCCAGCACGCCGTCCACCAGGTACAGCAGCACCAGCGACGGCGCCGCCACCAGCAGCGCCAGCCGCAGCATGCGGCCGAACTCGGCCTGGAACGCCACGCCGCCGGCGGGCAGCAGCCGCCAGTCGCCATGCAGCGGCCACAGCGCGAAGCTGTCCAGCAGCAGCGCGGCGAACAGCATGAAGCCGCCCGAGGCCATGAAAACCCAGCTCGCCAGCCGCGCCAGGAAGGCGCCGGTCAGCGAGGTCTGGTGGCCGGACAGCGGGTCCAGCACCTGGGCCTGCGAGGCGCCCGACTTGGTGTCGATCAGCTGGCCGGCCATCTCGAACGACCACATCAGGCCCGCGAACATGAAGCCCAGCGCCGCGCCCAGCATGGCCTCGCGGCCGTACAGCAGCGCCCATTGCCAGCCGCTCAGCTGCAGCGGCCTGATCTCCTGCACCAGCAGCCCCAGCAGCCCCAGCGCCAGGAACAGCGCATTGCGGATCAGCGCGGGGATCAGGTCCTGCGTGAACAGCGGCACCAGCAGGAAGGCCACTGCCACGCGCATGGTCGACAGGCCCAGCAGCAGCGCCGCGTCGGTGGGATGGCCGACCCAGAACGCCATCACGTCCATCGGCGCCTCCGCAGGCGGGCCGTCATCGCTGGATCTTCACGAGGCCGGGGAACTCGCTGAACACGCGGTCCCCCAGCCGGTACAGGCTGCCACCCAGCAGCGAGGCGGTGATGAAGATGGTGAGGACGATGGCGAAGAACTTGGCCACGTACTGCACCGTCTGCTCCTGCAGCTGCGTGGCCGCCTGCACGAAGGCGATCAGCAGGCCCACGATGGCCGCCACCAGGATGGGCGGCGCCGACAGCAGCAGCACCAGCCACAGCGCCTGCTGGGTGAGTTGGATGACTTCGCTGTTCATGTTTGATATGTCAGCACGAGGCCGTGGGTCAGCTTCACCCAGCCGTCGATCAGCACGAACAGCAGCAGCTTGAACGGCAGCGACACCGTGGTGGGCGACAGCATCTGCATGCCCATGGCCATCAGGATGTTGGAGATGACGAGGTCGATGACCAGGAAGGGCAGGAAGATCAGGAAACCGATCTCGAAGGCCACGGTCAGCTCGCTGACCGTGAAGGCCGGCACGACGACCAGGAAGTCGCGCTCGCTGAGCGCCTGCGCCTGTTCGGGCGACAGGCTGCGCTGCGCGGTCTTCAGGAAGAAGGCGCGCTCCAGCGGCCGGCTGTGCTTGATGAGGAACTCGCGCAGCGGCTCCTTGGCCGTGTCGGCCATCGCCACCAGCTCGCTGGTGGAGGCCTTGGCCGCGCTGGGCGCCCTGGCCAGGCTCTCCTGCATCTGCACGCCCACCGGGTACATCACGTAGATGCTGAGGATCAGCGCCAGGCCGTTCATGACGACGTTGGGCGGCACCTGCTGCAGGCCCATGGCGTTGCGCAGCAGGCTCAGCACGACCACCAGCTTGGTGAATGAGGTGACCATCACCGCGACGAAGGGCGCCAG
>CAXDTK010000487.1:0-2466 GCA_963992225.1 uncultured Comamonadaceae bacterium
CTACACCTAAGCCTTCGTCGGCAGCGTCAGATGTGTATAAGAGACAGCGCGACGGCAGCCGGCAGGGAGTCGGGGCAATCAGCTCAGGGCAAGACGGGCTCCCGGGTGGGCTGGCGCCCTTCTGCCAACTGCGGCCGCCGGGCGGGACGGGCATGGGCCGGCGGCCTGCGCAGCCGCGCATGAGAACCCCGCACCCCAAAACCCGCGCGGAGTTGCGGCCGATTTCACGCCAGCTTCGCGTAAACCCTAGGCCCGCTTCACGCGACCCGTGTCCTCGCGCAACCCGCCCGCATGAAGCTATTCATGTTTTGCATGACCCCACCGAGCCGGGTGGTTACGGCGTGATTACATTGGATTCGACAATCCGCCTCCCGGGGGCCGGTGTGCTTGGGCCAGCGTCGAACGCTGCCCCAAACACATCACCATGATTGGAGTTTCCATGAACCAACCCGCCATGCAGGGCTTGCGCCTGAGCCTGCCTGCCTATGTGAAACACCCGCGGCTGATCGCCTGGGTGGCCGAGATCGCCGCGCTCACCGAAGCGGCCGATGTCTACTGGTGCGATGGCAGCAGCGAGGAATACCAGCGCCTGTGCGAGCAGCTCGTGGCCGCCGGCACGTTCAAGAAGCTCAACCCCGCGCTGCGCCCGGGCAGTTACCTGGCCAACTCGGACCCCAGCGACGTCGCCCGGGTCGAGGACCGCACCTTCATCTGCTCGCAGCACAAGGACGACGCCGGCGCCACCAACAACTGGATGGCCCCGGCCGAGATGCGCGAGCTGCTGCAGACGGGCGACAAGGCCTTGTTCAAGGGCAGCATGCGCGGCCGCACGCTGTACGTGGTGCCGTTCAGCATGGGCCCGCTGGGCTCGCCCATCGCCCACATCGGCGTGGAGCTGAGCGACAGCCCCTATGTGGCGGTCAACATGCGCATGATGACCCGCATGGGCCGTGCGGTGATCGAGCTGCTGGGCACCGACGGCGAGTTCGTGCCCTGCGTGCACACCGTGGGCGCACCGCTGGAAGCCGGCCAGCAGGACGTGGCCTGGCCCTGCAACCCGACCAAGTACATCGTCCACTACCCCGAGACGCGCGAGATCTGGAGCTATGGCTCGGGCTACGGCGGCAATGCGCTGCTGGGCAAGAAGTGCTTCGCGCTGCGCATCGCGTCGACCATGGGCCGCGACCAGGGCTGGCTGGCCGAGCACATGCTGGTGCTGGGCGTCGAGAACCCGCAAGGCAAGAAGTACCACGTGGCCGCCGCCTTTCCCAGCGCCTGCGGCAAGACCAACTTCGCGATGCTGATCCCGCCGGCGGCCTTCGGCGGCTGGAAGATCACCACCATCGGCGACGACATCGCCTGGATCAAGCCGCATGCCGACGGCCGGCTGTACGCGATCAACCCCGAGGCCGGCTATTTCGGCGTGGCGCCGGGCACCAACTCGCACACCAACCCCAACTGCATGGCCAGCCTGGAGCGCGACGTGATCTTCACGAACGTCGCGCTGACCGACGACGGCGACGTCTGGTGGGAAGGCATGACCGACACGCCGCCGGCGCATTGCATCGACTGGCAGGGCAAGGACTGGACGCCCGAGATCGCCAAGGCGACCGGCGCCAAGGCCGCGCACCCCAACGCCCGCTTCACGGTGGCCGCCACCAACAACCCCGCGCTGGACGCCAACTGGGACAACCCGGCCGGCGTGCCCCTCGACGCCTTCATCTTCGGCGGCCGCCGCTCCACCACCGTGCCGCTGGTGACCGAGGCGCGCAACTGGGTGGAAGGCGTCTACATGGCCGCCACCATGGGCAGCGAGACGACCGCAGCCGCCGCCGGCCAGCAGGGCGTAGTGCGCCGCGACCCGTTCGCGATGCTGCCCTTCATGGGCTACAACATGGCCGACTACTTCCAGCACTGGCTGGACCTGGGCGCCAAGCTGCAGGCCTCGGGCGCCAGGCTGCCGGCCATCTACTGCGTCAACTGGTTCCGCAAGGGCGCCGACGGCAAGTTCGTCTGGCCCGGCTATGGCGAGAACATGCGCGTGCTGAAGTGGATGCTGGACCGCCTGGAAGGCCAGGCCCATGGCAGCGAGCATGTGTTCGGCATGACGCCGGACTACGCTGACCTGAACTGGGACGGGCTGGATTTCAACCCCGCGCAGTTCGAGGCCGTGACCCGCATCGACGCCGCCGAATGGCATGCCGAGATGAAGCTGCACGAGGACTTGTTCAAGCAGCTGGGCGCCAAGGTGCCCGCCGCGCTGCTGCAAGCCAAGGCCGCCATCGAGGCACGGCTGGTGGCCGAAGTGGGCTGACGCGGCCGGCCTTTCGCGACAACGGGCGCCCTGTGGGGCGCCCTTTTTTTTGGTCTGTTTGCGGAGCCGGTCGGCCATGCCCCGCCGACGAAACACCCCGAGACACTGTCTCTTATACACATCTGACGCTGCCGACGAAGGCTTAGGTGTAG
>CAXDTK010000488.1:0-2439 GCA_963992225.1 uncultured Comamonadaceae bacterium
TGTATAAGAGACAGCGCTTCATCGAGGCCGCTGCCGCGATGGGCGCCGACGTGAAGACCGGCCCGAACTGGCTGGAAGTGCGCCGCGGTGCCTGGCCGCTGAAGGGCATCACGCTCGACTGCAACCACATCCCCGACGCCGCCATGACGCTGGCCGTCATGGCGCTGTACGCCGACGGCCCGACGACGTTGACCAACATCGCCAGCTGGCGCGTCAAGGAGACCGACCGCATCGCCGCGATGGCGACCGAGCTGCGCAAGCTGGGCGCGACGGTCGACGAAGGCCCGGATTGGATCCGCGTCGAACCGCTGAAGGACTGGCAGGCAGCGTCCATCCACACCTACGACGACCACCGCGTCGCGATGTGCTTCTCCCTGGCGGCCTTCAACGGGTTGGTCACCGACGCCGCCGTGCCGGTGCGCATCCTCGAGCCGCACTGCGTCGCCAAGACCTTCCCGGACTATTTCGAGACGCTGTTCGGCGTCGTGACGGCCGAGTCCGCCGACATCCCCGTCATCACCATCGACGGCCCGACCGCGTCCGGCAAGGGCACGCTGGCCGACGAGGTGGGCAGGGCGCTGGGCTTCGGCGTGCTGGATTCGGGCGCGCTGTACCGCGTGACCGGCCTGGCCGCCCGCCGCGCCGGCCTGGACCTGGACGATGGCGCGGCGGTCGCCGCGCTGGTGCCCACGCTGGACCTGCGCTTCCAGGACGGCCATGTGCTGCTCGGCGGCGAGGACGTCAGCGCCCGGCTGCGCGCCGAGGCCACCGGCCTGCTGGCCTCGCAGGTGGCCGTGCACCCGGCCGTGCGGCAGGCGCTGCACCAGCTGCAGCTGAGCTTCCGCCGCCTGCCCGGGCTGGTGGCGGACGGCCGCGACATGGGCACCGCCATCTTCCCGGATGCGCCGCTCAAGGTCTTCCTGACCGCGAGCGCCGCCACGCGCGCCGAGCGGCGGCATAAGCAATTGATTTCCAAGGGGATTTCGGCTAATATCAAAAGCTTGCGCGATGATTTGGAGGCGCGGGATGAGCGGGACAAGAACCGTTCGGCCTCACCTCTGGAGCCCGCGCAGGACGCGCAGCTGCTCGACAACTCGGCGCTCTCCATCGAAGCCTCGGTGGAGCAGGTGCTGGATTGGTGGCAACAGCGCCGGCCCTTCTGATGCCGGGCGTGCACCGCGTGCACCCGGCAGCGAGAGCCCAGGCCTGAGAAGCCATGCCGCAAGGCACAAGGCCCGCCGCACTCCCCTCCCGAGCGCCAGCTCACCGGGTGCGGTGATGTCAACAACTTAACCCGCAGCTCGTCTGCACGCCGCGTCGGGGCTCCCCGCCGCATCAGGATCCCATCAACATGTCCCAAACCCAAACCGCCCAAGCCTCCGGCATGGAATCCTTCGCCGCCATGTTCGAGGAGTCGCTGCAGCGCTCCGACATGCGCGCCGGCGAGGTGATCTCGGCCGAAGTCGTTCGTGTCGAACACAACTTCGTCGTCGTCAACGCAGGCCTCAAGTCCGAAGCCTACGTGCCCATCGAAGAGTTCAAGAACGACCAGGGCGAACTGGAAGTCCAGGTCGGCGACTTCGTTTCCGTCGCCATCGACGCCATCGAGAACGGCTACGGCGACACCATCCTGTCGCGCGACAAGGCCAAGCGCCTGGCCTCGTGGCTGAGCCTGGAAACGGCCCTGGAGTCCGGCGACTTCGTGACCGGCACCGTCTCCGGCAAGGTCAAGGGCGGCCTGACCGTCCTGGTCAACGGCATCCGCGCCTTCCTGCCCGGCTCGCTGCTGGACACCCGCCCGGTAAAGGACATGAGCCCGTTCGAGGGCAAGACCATGGAATTCAAGGTCATCAAGCTCGACCGTAAGCGCAACAACGTTGTGCTGTCGCGTCGTGCCGTGGTCGAAGCCTCCATGGGTGAAGAGCGCGCCAAGCTGCTCGAGACGCTGTCCGAAGGCGCCATCGTCAACGGCGTGGTCAAGAACATCACCGAATACGGTGCGTTCGTGGACCTGGGCGGCATCGACGGCCTGCTGCACATCACCGACATGGCCTGGCGCCGTGTCCGTCACCCGAGCGAAGTGGTGACGGTTGGCCAGGAACTGACGGCCAAAGTCCTGAAGTTCGACGCCGAGAAGAACCGCGTCTCGCTGGGCATCAAGCAGCTGGGCGACGACCCGTGGTTCGGCGTGGCCCGCCGCTACCCGACCGGCACGCGCCTGTTCGGCAAGGTCACGAACATCGCCGACTACGGCGCGTTCGTCGAGATCGAGCCAGGCATCGAAGGCCTGGTGCACGTCTCCGAAATGGACTGGACCAACAAGAACATCGCCCCCAGCAAGCTGGTCTCGCTGGGCGACGAAGTCGAAGTCATGGTTCTGGAAATCGACGAAGACAAGCGCCGCATCAGCCTGGGCATGAAGCAGTGCAAGGCCAACCC
>CAXDTK010000489.1:0-2432 GCA_963992225.1 uncultured Comamonadaceae bacterium
ATCCTCGACTGCGTGGTGGTCGGCGGCGGTCCCGCCGGGCTGACGGCGGGCCTGTACCTGCGCCGCTTCCTGCGCGAGGTGTGCGTCGTCGACGCCGGCGCGGGCCGTGCGCGGCGCATCGCGCGCTCCCACAACATCGCCGGCTTTCCCGAGGGCATCTCGGGCGTGGCGCTGCTGGCGCGCATGACGCAGCACCTGCAGCAGGTGGGCGGGCAGGTGCGGCACGGCACGGTGCGGGCGCTGGAACGCTGCGCCGACGGCGCCTTCGCGGTCGAGCTGCAGGACGGCGCGCTGCGGGCGCGCCGCGTGATCCTCTGCACCGGCGTGCGGGACCGCCTGCCCGCGGTGCCGGGCGCGGCGGCGGTGGAGGCGGCCGACCGGCTGCGCTACTGCCCGGTGTGCGACGGCTACGAGCACCGCGGCCGGCGGATGGGCGTCATCGGCAACTCGGCGCATGGCGTGCGGGAAGCCGCCTTCCTGTTGAACTTCAGCCGCGACGTGCGCTTCATCGACCTGGGCGATGGCCGCGAGCCGCTGTCCTCGGCGCTGCAGGCCGCCGGCGTGGCGGCGCTGCCGGGTCGCCTGGGCCGGCTGGCCCTGGGCGCGGGCGGCGAGGTGCTGGCGACGGCCGAAGACGGCGCGGTGCACCGGTTCGACGTGATGTATGCCGCGCTGGGCGTGGACCCCGTCGCCGCGCTGGCCGCCGGGCTGGGCGCCGAGCTGGACCCACTGGGCAACATCGTGGCCGACGCCCATGGGCGCACCCGCGTGCAGCACCTCTATGCCGCCGGCGACGTGGTGCGCGCGCTGGACCAGATCGGCGTGGCGGTCGGGCAGGCGGCCATCGCCGCGACGGCGGTGCACAACAGCCTGTAGCCGCCGCGGCCGCTCAGGTGCCGCAGAAGGTGCGAAAGCGCGCCGTCACCTCGGTAGGCGCCGGTTCGGCATAACGTGTCGACAGCGCGGCCTCCTGCCAGGGGTCGCGCAGCGCGGCCAGCAGCGCATCAAACGGCGCCAGGTCGCCCTCGGTGGCGGCCGCCAGCGCCTCGTCCACCAGGTGGTTGCGCGGGATGACGGCCGGGCTGGCGCGGCGCATGGCGGCCGCACGGGTGGCGCCGTCGGCATGGCCATCGCGCGCCAGGCGGGCCTGCCAGCGTGCCAGCCAGGCGTCCAGCGCGGCGCGGTCCACGGCCAGGTCACGCAGCGGCTCCGCCCGGCCCTCGGCAGCGCCGGCCAGGTGGCGCCAGGCCAGCGTGAAGTCCAGCGCCTGCCGCTGCAGCAGCGCCAGCCAGTCGGCCACCAGCGCGGTGTCGGCCTCGTCGTCGGCCGCGGTGGCCTGCAGCAGGCCCAGCTTGCGGCGCTGGCCGGCCAGCAGCTCCGCCGCCACCCCGGCGGGGAAGGCTTCGTTGATCACCGCCGTCACCTCGGCCACCGCGCGTTCGATGGCGGCCTCGTCGTCCTCGGCGGCCATCAGCGGCAGCAGGGTTTCGGCAAAACGTGCCAGGTTCCAGCGCGCGATGCCGGGCTGGTTGGCGTAGGCGTAGCGGCCGCCGTGGTCGATGCTGCTGAAGACGGTGTCGGGGTCGTAGGCCTCCAGGAAGGCGCAGGGGCCGTAGTCGATGGTCTCGCCCGACAGCGCCATGTTGTCGGTGTTCATCACGCCGTGGATGAAGCCCACGTTCAGCCACTGCGCCACCAGCCGCGCCTGGCGCGCCGCCACCGCCTGCAGCAGGCCCAGGTGGCGGCCCGGCGTGCCGGCCAGCGCCGGGTCGTGGCGGGCGATGGTGTAGTCCGCCACGCGGGCCAGCGTGTCCAGGTCGCCCCGCGCCGCGAAGAACTGGAAGGTGCCCACCCGCAGGTGGCTGGCCGCCACGCGCGTGAGCACCGCGCCGGGCAGCGGCCGCTCGCGCAGCACCGGCTCGCCGGTGGCGGCCACGGCCAGCGCCCGCGTGGTGGGGATGCCCAGCGCGTGCATGGCCTCGCCCATCAGCGCCTCGCGCAGCATCGGGCCCACGGCGGCCTTGCCGTCGCCGCCGCGCGAGAACGGCGTGCGGCCCGAGCCCTTGAAGGCGATGTCGCGCCGCTGCCCCGCGCGGTCCACCACCTCGCCCAGCAGCAGCGCCCGGCCATCGCCCAGCTGCGGCGAGAAGCCGCCGAACTGGTGGCCCGCGTAGGCCTGGGCGATGGGCTGGGCGTCCTCGGGCAACACATTGCCGGCCCACAGCGCGGCGGCATCGGGGCCCTGCAGCGCCTCGGCCGGCAGGCCCAGCTCCTCGGCCAGCGCCAGGTTGGCAAACAGCAGCTGCGGCGCCGGCGCGGCGGCCGGCTGGACGGCCGCGTAGGTGCCCGGCAGGTCGCGGGCGTAGGTGTTGTCGAAGCCGAAGCGGGGCATGGGAGGGGAGGCGCAAGCGGTGGGTCGGCCAGTTTGGGGC
>CAXDTK010000490.1:0-2380 GCA_963992225.1 uncultured Comamonadaceae bacterium
ACCTAAGCCTTCGTCGGCAGCGTCAGATGTGTATAAGAGACAGGCCCTGCACCGCCACCGACCGCCCGGCGCTCAGCAGCACGGCGCCGCGGTGCTGCAGCAGCGCGTTCAGCGGCACCACCATCGCACCGCCCACCGCGCCGACCAGCGCCAGCACCACCGCGGCCAGCGCCACGTCGGTCACCAGCGCCACCACCGGCATCAGCAGGCCCAGCACCACGCCCGCCCACAGGCCGTGGCGCGCCTGGTGCAGTGCCAGCCAGCGCCCCGCCGCCGCCGCGCCAACGATCACGCCCATCGCCACCGCGGCCTGCAGGTAGGCGGCCTGGCTGAGCGGCAGGCGCAAGGCCTCGCCGGCCCAGCGCAGCACCGCGAACTGCAGCGTCGCGCCCACGCCCCAGAACAGCGTCGTCGCGGCCAGCGACAGCCCGCCCTCGCGGTCGCGCCACAGCCGCCGGTTGGCCGCGTGGAACTCCCGCACGAGCGTCACCGGGTCGTGCGCCGCGCTGCGCTGGCGCCGGCCGCTGTCGGCGATGCCGGCATTCAGCAGGCTGCTGATCGCGTAGATCAGCAGCAGCGCCCCCAGCGAGCCGGTCAGCTTGTCGGCCGGCAGGTCCAGCCCGTCGCCCAGTGCCGCCAGCGGCGAGCCCAGCCAGGCCGGGCTGACCAGCGCGCCGCCCAGCACCGCGCCCAGCAGCGCCGCGGACACCACGCTGATCTCCACCCAGCCATTGGCCTTCACCAGCGCGGCCGGCTCGGCCAGCTCGGTGATCAGGCCGTACTTGGCCGGCGCGTAGGCCGCCGCGCCCAGGCCCACGACGGCCAGCGCCGCCACCGGGTTCAGCCCCAGCGCCAGCAGCGCCAGGCCGGCCATCTTGACGAGGTTCATCGCCGCCATCACGCGGCCCTTGGCAAAGGCATCGGCCAGCGGCCCCACCCAGGGCGCCAGCAGCACATAGGCGGCCATGAAGCCCACCTTCAGCAGCGGCGCCCACCAGGGCGCGAAGCCCTGTTGGCCCAGCAACGCGATGGCCACGATCAGCAGCGCGTTGTCGGCCAGCGCCGAGGCGAACTGCGCACCGATCAGCAGCCCGAAGCCCCGCGGCAGCGCGACGCGCGGCGTGCAGCCAGCGGCGGCGGGCGCCGCAGGCACGAGGGGGGAGGGGGCAGGGTGCAAGGTCGGCGCACTCTGTCGGGCCGCCGTGAAGCCCCGATGAAACCGCGCAACGACCGCGCGCCGCAGTCGGGAAACTGTATTTGTATACAGTGTCGCCATGGAAGTTCAGGACAAGCTCGCCATCCTGGCCGACGCCGCCAAATACGACGCCTCCTGCGCCAGCAGCGGCGGCGACCGGCGCGACTCGCGCGACGGCCGCGGCCTGGGCTCCACCACCGGTGCGGGCATCTGCCACGCCTACACGCCCGATGGCCGCTGCGTGTCGCTGCTGAAGGTGCTGCTGACCAACTGGTGCGTGTACGACTGCCTGTACTGCATCAACCGCAAGTCCAGCGATGTGCGGCGTGCCCGCTTCGGCGTCGACGAGGTGGTGCAGCTGACGCTGTCGTTCTACCGCCGCAACGTCATCGAGGGGCTGTTCCTGTCCAGCGGCATCATCCGCTCGCCCGACTACACGATGGAGCAGGTCATCGAGGTGGCGCGGCGGCTGCGCGAGCAGGAAAATTTCCGCGGCTACATCCACCTCAAGACCATCCCCGACGCGTCGCCCGAGCTGGTGGAGCGCGCCGGCCGCTACGCCGACCGGCTGTCCATCAACGTCGAGCTGCCCAGCGCCGCCAGCCTGCAACGCCTGGCGCCCGAGAAGGACGCCGACGGTATTGAGCGCACCATGTCGCGCATCCACCTGCGGCTGCAGGCGGCGCGCGAGGCCCGCCGCGAGGCCGAGGCGGTGCGGGCCCTGCCCGGCGCGCCGGCGCGGGCCGCGGCGCCGCCGCGCTTCGCACCGGCCGGGCAGAGCACCCAGCTGATCGTGGGCGCCGACGCGTCCGACGACCGCGCGGTGCTGCAGCTCTCCAGCCGGCTCTATCGCGGCCAGGGGCTGCGGCGGGTCTACTACTCGGCCTACAGCCCCATCCCGCATGCCAGCGCGGCGCTGCCGCCGCAGGCCGCGCCGCTGCTGCGCGAGCACCGGCTCTACCAGGCCGACTGGCTGCTGCGCTTCTACGGCTTCAGCGCCGACGAGATCGTCACCGACGCCGGCTTCCTGTCGCTGCAGCATGACCCCAAGCTGGCCTGGGCGCTGGCCCACCCGGGCCGCTTCCCGCTGGACGTGGACCTGGCGCCGCGCGAGGCGCTGCTGCGCGTGCCGGGCCTGGGCGTGGGCTCGGTCGACAAGCTGCTGGCGGCGCGCCTGCACCGGCG
>CAXDTK010000491.1:0-2366 GCA_963992225.1 uncultured Comamonadaceae bacterium
GTTGACGCCGGAGGGCCTGTTCATCAGCAAGCAGGGCTGGGACAAGCTGACGCCCGACCAGCAGAAGCAGTTGCGCGAGGCCGCCAAAGCCTCGGTGCCGGTGCAGCGCGAACGCTGGGACGCCCAGGAGGCCAAGGCCCTGGCCACCGCCAAGGCGGCCGGCGCCCAGTTCATCGACGTGGACCGCGACGCCTTCCGGCAGGCGGTGCAGCCGGTGGTCGCCAGGTTCGTCAACACGCCGGAGCTGCAGGCGCTCGTCAAGTCCATCCAAGACATCAAGTGATGGCCTACACCCGACTCTGCGCGGCGCTGTCGCGCTGGTCGCTGCGCGCGGCCGTGCTGGGCTTGGTGGTGCTGGTCGTCTGCGTGCAGTGGCAGGTGCTGGGCCGCTACCTGCTCAACGACTCACCCACCTGGACCGAGCCCTTCGCGCTGCTGCTGGTGCTCTACATCACCGCGCTGGCCGTGGCCGTGGGCGTGCGGGACGCCGGCCACCTGGGCATGGAATCCGTCGTGGCGCTGCTGCCCGCCGGCGCCCAGCGCGCGGCGCAGGGGCTGATCCACCTGTGCGTGATGGCATTCGCCGTGCTGATGGCCGCCGCCGGCTGGCAGTGGCTGGTGCTCAAGTGGGACGAGCCCAAGCCCATGCTGGGCGTGCCCGAGGGGCTGGACTACCTGCCGCTGGTCATCGCCGGCGGGCTGATCCTGCTGTTCTGCATCGAGCACCTGATCGCGCTGTGGCGCGGCAACACCATCGAAGAAGCCGGGGTCTGACGTGGAGGGTTACGAACTTTGGGTCATGTGCGGCAGCTTCGTGCTGCTGCTGTTGCTGGGCGTGCCGGTCGCCTTCGCCATCGGGCTGTCGTCGGTGGCCACCGTGCTGGCCGCCGACCTGCCCATGGCCATCGTCTTCCAGAAGATGGTGGGCGGCATGCAGGTGTTCAGCTTCCTGGCGATTCCGTTCTTCATCTTTGCCGGCGAGCTGATGCTGCACGGCGGCATTGCCGAGCGCATCGTCAACTTCGCCAACCGGCTGGTGGGCCATGTGCGCGGCGGCCTGGGCATGAGCAACGTGCTGGGCTGCACGCTGTTCGGCGGCGTGGCCGGCTCGCCGCTGGCCGACGTGTCGGCCATGGGCTCGGTGATGATCCCGCTGATGAAGCGCGAGGGCTACGACGCGGACTACGCCGTCAACGTCACCACCCACGCCGCGCTGGTGGGCGCGCTGATGCCCACCTCGCACAACCTCATCATCTACGTGCTGGCCACGGCCGGCATCGCGGCGGTGAGCGTGTTCAACCTCATCCTGGCCGCGCTCATCCCGGCCCTGCTGCTGACCGTGGCCAACCTGGTGGCGGCCTACACGGTGGCCGTGAAGCGCGGCTACCCCACGCACGGCGCCTTCCCCGGCTGGGGGGCCGTGTTCTCGGCCCTGCTGGCGGCGCTGCCCGGGCTGCTGGTGATCGTCATCATCCTGGGCGGCATCCTCAGCGGCGTGTTCACCGCCACCGAGTCGGCCGCCACCGCGGTGTGCTGGGCGTTGCTGGTGACCGGGTTGGCCTACCGGAGCTTGAGCTGGCAGGGCTTTCTGGCCGCCTGCGCCAAGGCCTGCAAGACCACCGGCGTGGTGCTGCTGCTGATCGGCATCTCGGCCGCGTTCGGCTACTTCCTGGCGCTGTACGAGGTGCCCCAGAAGACCGGCGACTGGCTGACCCAGCTCAGCGGCAACCAGCCCTGGCTGATCTTCCTGTGGGTGAACGTGCTGCTGTTCCTGCTGGGCACTTTCCTGGACATGGCCGCCACCATCCTGATCTGCACGCCCATCTTCCTGCCCATCTGCATGAAGGCCGGCATGGACCCGACCCAGTTCGGCATCGTCATGCTGCTGAACTGCGCGCTGGGCCTGAACACCCCGCCGGTGGGCAGCGTGCAGTTCGTCGGCTGCGCCATCGGCGACGTGTCGGTGGGCCAGGTGATGCGCTCCATCGCGCCGTTCTACGGCGCCCTGCTGGTGACGCTGCTGGCCGTCACCTACATCCCCGCGCTGTCGCTGGGCCTGCCGGCCTGGGTGGGCGGCTGAGGTGGACCTGCTGCGGCGCCAGCTGCTGACGGGCCTGGCGGCCTGGCCCGTGCTGGCGGCCGCGGACAGCCTGGACGCCACGCTGGCCGGGCTGCAACGCGCGTTCAAGCCGCGCCTGGGCTGGCGGCCCGACGCCGCCTGGCGCCCCGAGGCGCTGGCCACCGCACGCCGGCTGATGCTGCTGCCGGGTGACGACGGCAGCGGCTTCGCGACCGAGCTGCTGGCCGAGGAAGACCGCGGCGGCCACAGGGCACTCGCCCTCACGCTGAAAGGGGCGCTGGGCGAC
>CAXDTK010000492.1:0-2357 GCA_963992225.1 uncultured Comamonadaceae bacterium
ACACCTAAGCCTTCGTCGGCAGCGTCAGATGTGTATAAGAGACAGCTCCTGGTGCAGTTTCAGGGATGAGTGCACCCGCACCGGGCCGCGGACCGCTTCGGTGTGGGGCGCCGCTGCCTGCGGCGGGGTGCAAAGGCCGGCGGCGTCGCTGGCACATGGCTTGCAAAGCAAAGGGCAGACCAGCCCGGTCCGCAGGAGGTAGGCGTGAAGAAGATGAAGCTCGTGATGGTGGGCAACGGCATGGCCGGCGTGCGCACGCTCGAAGAGCTGCTGAAGATCGCACCGGACCTCTACGACATCACCGTGTTCGGCGCTGAGCCACACCCGAACTACAACCGCGTGCTGCTGTCGCCGGTGCTGGCCGGCGAGCAGACGCTGGACGAGATCATCCTCAACCCGCTGTCCTGGTATGCCGCGCACGGCATCACGCTGCACCTGGGCAAGACGGTCACGCAGATCGACCGCGTGCGCCGCCGCGTGGTGGCCCGGGACGGCCATGGCGAAGAGGTCTGGGCCGATTACGACCGGCTGCTGATCGCCACCGGCTCCAGCCCCTTCATGCCGCCGCTGCCGGGCGCCGGGCTGGCGGGCGTCATCGCCTACCGCGACATCGCCGACACCCAGGCCATGATCGACGCCGCCGCGACCTACCGGCATGCGGTGGTCATCGGCGGCGGCCTGCTGGGGCTGGAGGCCGCCAACGGCCTGCAGCAGCGCGGCATGCAGGTGACGGTGGTGCACCTGAACGACAGCCTGATGGAGCGCCAGCTCGACCCGGTGGCGGCCGAGCTGCTGCGCGAATCGCTGCGCGCCCGCGGGCTGGACTTCCGGCTCGGCGCCCGCACGCAGGCGCTGCTGGGCGATGCGGCGGGCCGGGTGCGCGCCGTGCAGTTGGCCCGTTCGGGTGACGCGCTGGCGGATGTGCCAGAGAAGGTGTCGGAGGAGGTGCCGGCCGAGCTGGTGGTCGTGGCAGCCGGCATCCGCCCCAACACCGCACTGGCCGAAAGCGCGGGCCTGCTGTGCCACCGCGGCATCGTCGTCACCGACACGCTGCAGACCGTCACCGACCCGCGCATCTACGCGGTGGGCGAATGCGCGGCCCACCGCGGTGTGGCCTACGGGCTGGTGGCACCGTTGTTCGAGCAGGGCCGCGTCTGCGCGACGCACCTGGCCCAGGTCGGCATCGGCCGCTACACCGGCTCGCAGGTCAGCGCCAAGCTCAAGGTCACCGGCATCGACCTGTTCAGCGCCGGCCAGTTCGCCGGCGGCGCCGACACCGAGGAGATCGTCATGCGCGACCCGCTGGCCGGCGTCTACAAGAAGCTGGTCATCCGCGACGACCGGCTGGTGGGCGCCTGCCTGTACGGCGACACGGCCGACGGCGCCTGGTACCTCGCGCTGCTGCGCGAGGGCCGGCCCATCCACGACATCCGCGACCAGCTGATGTTCGGCCCGGCCGCCGCCACGGCACCCTGATCCCTGAACCCCCAACGCTGTTCACCCTGAACCCCGGAGCGCCCGAATGCAGTACACGCGACGCCATCTGATGTTCTCCGCCGCCGCGCTGGCGGCCCTGCCGCGGGCCGGCCACGCGCAGCCCCCCGGGCCGTGCACGCCGCCCAGCCTGGGTGCGCTGAGCCAGCGCATGGGCAAGGCCTGGCTGTGCAGCGCCGACGCCGCACTGGCGGCGCCCGCCCGCCTGGTGCTGGCCGCCAGCCAGGCGGCGTTCATGCAGCAGCTGGTGCAGCTGCAGCAGCGCACGGTGGGCCCCGAGCAGGCCGGCGGCCTGCGCGCACTGGCGCGCCGCTACGAAGACTATGGGGCGCTGCTGGCCGGCACGCCCGGCGCCGACAGCCACCGCACGCTGCTGGGTACGGCCAGCGAGATGCTGACGCTGGCCCAGCTGGCCCAGGGCCCGCATGACGAGCTGCCCTGGCAGATGCGCCTGGCCTCGCGCCAGCGCCTGATGTCGCAGCGCGTGGCCTTGCTGGGCCTGGCCAACCCGGCCGCCGAGACGACCCGGCGCGAACGGCAGAGCGCCATCTACGAGTTCGAGGCCGGCCTGCAGACGCTGCACCGCGCCGGCGACGCCGCGCTGCGCGAACGCCTGCAGGCCGCCGAAGCCGCCTGGGTGCCGCTGCGCCAGGCCGCCGCCACGGCCCGCCCCGCGCCGGTGTTCGTCGCCAGCGAGCGCGTGCTGGCGGCGATGGACGCCGTCACCGAGCACTGCGCCCGGCTGGGCTGAGCCCGCCCTGCCCCGCCACGAGATCCCCGACATGCAGGAAACCCGATTCACCTGTCCCCACCGCCCGGGCGCAGCGCCGTGAAAGAAACGACATCCACCTGCCCCTACTGCG
>CAXDTK010000493.1:0-2321 GCA_963992225.1 uncultured Comamonadaceae bacterium
CGCGGCATCGAGGTGGTGGAGTTCGCCACCGCCATGCCGCAGCTGCTCAAGGGCGAGTACACCGAGCAGATCGCCCGCGGCATGGACGCCTGGAGCATGCGCCAGCCGCTGGGCGTGGTGGCCGGCATCACGCCGTTCAACTTCCCGGCCATGGTGCCGATGTGGATGTACCCCATCGCCATCGGCTGCGGCAACGCCTTCATCCTCAAGCCCAGCGAGCGCGACCCGTCGGCGTCGCTGCTTATGGCGCAGTGGCTGAAGGAAGCCGGCCTGCCGGACGGCGTGTTCAGCGTCGTGCAGGGCGACAAGGAGATCGTCGACGCCATCCTGGCCCACCCCGGCATCGCGGCGGTCAGCTTCGTCGGTTCCACGCCGGTGGCCGAGCACATCTACAAGGTGGGCTGCGCCCATGGCAAGCGCGTGCAGGCGCTGGGCGGCGCCAAGAACCACATGGTGGTCATGCCCGACGCCGACCTGGACGGCGCCGTCGACGCGCTGATGGGCGCCGCCTACGGCTCGGCCGGCGAGCGCTGCATGGCGATCTCGGTGGCGGTGGCGGTGGGCGACGTGGGTGACCGGCTGGTCGAGGCGCTGGCGCCCAAGGTGCGCGCGCTCAAGATCGGCGAGGGCCACCAGGCCGATGCCGAGATGGGCCCGCTGATCACCCGCGCATCGCAGCAGCGCGTCGAGCGGCTGATCGGCGAGGGCGTCGCGGCCGGTGCGACGGCGGTGGTCGACGGCCGCGGCTACCGGGTGCCCGGCCATGAGGACGGCTTCTTCGTCGGCGGCACCATCCTGGACGGCGTCAGCGCCGACATGAGCTGCTACACCGAGGAGATCTTCGGCCCCGTGCTGTGCATCGTTCGCGTGCCCGACCTGAAGGCGGCCATCGCGCTGATCGAGGCCAACGAGTACGCCAACGGCGTGGCCATCTTCACCCGCGACGGCCATGTGGCGCGCGAGTTCGTGCACCACATCCAGGTGGGCATGGTCGGCGTCAACGTGCCGCTGCCGGTGCCCATGGCCTTCAACAGCTTCGGCGGCTGGAAGCGCAGCCTGTTCGGCGACCACCATGCCTATGGCCCCGAGGCGGTGCGCTTCTATACCAAGCACAAGGCGGTCATGCAGCGCTGGCCGGACAGCACACCCAAGGGTCCGCAATTTGCTTTCCCGCAGAACACATAAACCTCACGGAAACGCGCCATGACGGACCCCTCGCTGAGCAACCCCGATCTCGTTCCCACGACATCCGCTCAGCGAACGTGGCGCTGGCAGGACTACGCCGCGCTGTGGGTGGGCATGGTGGTCTGCGTGCCCACCTACACCATGGCCAGTTCCATGCTGGACCAGGGCTTCAGCTGGCAGCAGGCGGTGGGGCTGGTGCTGCTGGCCAACTGCATCGTGCTGCTGCCCATGGTGCTGATCGGCCGGGTCGGCCCCAAGCACGGCATCCCCTTCCCGGTGCTGGCGCGGGCCTCCTTCGGCGTCAAGGGCGCCAGCCTGCCGGCGGTGCTGCGCGGGCTGGTGGCCTGCGGCTGGTTCTCCATCAACTGCTGGTTCGGCGCGCTGGCGCTGCACAGCTTCCTGAACGTGCTGGGCCTGGGCCTGGCCGGGCCGGCGCCGGGCGAGAGCATCAGCGGCTCGCAGTTCGCCTGCTTCGTCGCCTTCTGGGCGCTGCACCTGGTGTTCATCTGGCGCGGCACCGAGTCCATCCGGCTGCTGGAGGTCATCGCCGCGCCGCTGATGATCGCGGCCTCCATCGCGCTGGTCGTCGCGCTGATGCTGGCGGTGCCCGGCGCGCAGCTGTTCGGCCTGCCGGCCAAGGACGTGCCCGGCGGGCCCAACACCTGGGCGGCGCTGACCGGGCTGGTGGGCTTCTGGGCCACGCTGGCGCTGAACATCCCCGACTTCACCCGCTTCGCCCGCACCCAGCGCGACCAGGTGCTGGGCCAGGCCATCGGCCTGCCGGTGCCGATGGCGCTGTTCTCCATGGTGGGCGTCATCGGCTTCTCGGCCAGCGCCATCCTGTACGGCAAGGCCGAACTGTTCCCCGATGCGCTGCTGGCCAGGATGGGCCCGGTGGCCGCGGGCCTGGGCCTGCTGGTCATCCTGCTGGCCAACCTGACCACCAACGTGGCGGCCAACCTGGTGTCGCCCAGCTACGACTTCTCGCAGCTGGCGCCCAGCCGCATCAGCTTCCGCACGGGCGGCCTGATCGCGGCCGTCATCGGCCTGATGTTCATGCCCTGGAAGCTGCTGGCCACCTCCGGCGGCTACCTGTTCACCTGGCTGGGCGGCTACGGCACGCTGCTGGGCGCCAT
>CAXDTK010000494.1:0-2272 GCA_963992225.1 uncultured Comamonadaceae bacterium
GGGCGCTACCTGGCCCCGTGGGAGAAATTTTGACCCCCCCCCTACCGGCTTCGCCGGCCCCCTCGAGGGGGCGCCGCGGGTGGCCTGGCAAAGCCAGTTCCACGGCGGCCGCTCGGGAAGGCACGACGCCTGCGATGAGCCCTGTGTGCTTGGCCGGCCCCACCGGCTGCGGCAAGACGGCGGCGGCGCTGGCCATCGCCGAGGTGCTGCCGGTGGAGATCATCAGCGTCGACTCGGCGCTGGTCTACCGCGGCATGGACATCGGCACCGCCAAGCCCAGCGCGGCCGAGCGCGCCGCCGTGCCGCACCACCTGATCGACATCCTCGACCCGACCGGGAGCTACTCGGCCGCCGAGTTCGTGCGCGACGCGACGCGGCTGGCTGCCGAGATCACGGCGCGCGGCCGGCTGCCGCTGCTGGTGGGCGGCACCATGCTGTACTTCAAGGCGCTGTTCGACGGCCTGTCCACGCTGCCGCAGGCCGACGCCGCGCTGCGCGCCGAAATCGACGCCGAGGCGGCCGAGCACGGCTGGCCGGCCCTGCATGCCGAGCTGGCCAGCCTGGACCCCGAGACCGGCGCACGTTTGGCCCCGAACGACAGCCAGCGCATCCAGCGCGCGCTGGAGGTCATCCGGCTGACCGGCCAGCCGCTCAGCGCCTTGCATGCCGCGTCGCGCAGCGCCGGCGTGGACTGGCCGCTGTTCTCGCTGGAGCCCAGCGACCGCGCCTGGCTGCACGAGCGGCTGGCGCAGCGCTTCGACGCGATGCTGGCCCAAGGCCTGGTCGACGAGGTGAAGGCGCTGCGCGCCCGCGGCGACCTCAGCCTGGCCCTGCCGTCCATGCGCTGCGTGGGCTACCGGCAGGTGTGGGAAGCGCTGGACCGCGAGGACTTCTCCGACCTGCGCGAGCGCGGCATCGCCGCCACCCGCCAGCTGGCCAAGCGCCAGGTGACCTGGCTGCGCAGCATGCCGCAGCGCCGCGTCATCGCCTGCGACGGCCCGCAACCCATCGCCGAGCTGCTGGCCGGCCTGCAGCGCCTGCTCGGCTGAAGCCGCTTGCGCCGCCGGCAAGGACCCGCTAGAGTGATATCACTTTGATTCACTTTTGAAACAGGTCCCACCATGGTCAACCCCTCCCCGTCGCGCGTCACGGTGGCCGAGCGCCCCGCCCGCGCCAGCAATGGCTATCTGATGGTGCTCGTGGGCCTGGCGCTGCTGGGGCTGGGCGGTTTGACGCTGGCACGCGGCCTGCCGGTGGCGGGCATCCCGCTGCTGCTGGCCGGCGTGCTGACGCTGGCCGGCCTCTACATGCTCAACCCCAACCAGGCGGCCGCGCTGACGCTGTTCGGCGCCTACATCGGCAGCGACCGCGGCGCGGGCCTGCGCTGGGCCAACCCGCTGGCGCTGAAGAAGCGCGTCTCGCTGCGCGACCGCAACCTCAACGCGCCGGTGCTGAAGGTCAACGACCAGCGCGGCAACCCCATCGAGATCGCCGCCGTGGTGGTCTGGCGGGTGCGCGACACCGCGCAGGCGCTGTTCCAGGTGGACGACTACGAGGCCTATGTGCGCGTGCAGGCCGAGGCCGCCATCCGCCACCTCGCCACCTGCTATGCCTACGACGAGGCCGACGAGGTGGCCACCGGCACGGTGACGCTGCGCGGCGGCCAGGACGCCGTGGCGCTGGCGCTGCGCGCCGAGCTGCAGGCGCGCTTCGCCGATGCCGGCGTGGACGTGCTGGACGCCAAGATCAGCCACCTGGCCTACGCCCCCGAGATTGCCCAGGTGATGCTGCGCCGCCAGCAGGCCGAGGCCATCATCGGCGCGCGCGCCAAGATCGTGCAGGGCGCGGTCACCATGGTGGAGACGGCGCTGCAAGGCCTCAGCGAGCGCCAGATCGTCGTGCTGGACGACGAGCGCAAGGCGGCCATGGTCAGCAACCTGCTGGTGGTGCTGTGCTCCGACCGCGAGACCCAGCCGGTGGTCAACACCGGCACGCTGTACAACTGAGGCCGCGCCCGCGCCCTGCCCCGCTCTCTTTGCCCATGGCCAGCCCCGACAAGAAAGCCTTCCCGCTGCGCGTCGACCCCGCGCTGTGGGCCGAGGTCGAGCGGCTGGCCGCGATGGAGCTGCGCAGCGCCAATGCGCAGGCCGAGCTGCTGCTGCGCGAGGCGCTGCACCGGCGCGGCATCAAGCTCGCCCCGCCCAAGGGCCGCGCGACGGCGGCCTGTCTCTTATTCACATCTCCGAGCCCACGAGACGGACTCCTATCTCGG
>CAXDTK010000495.1:0-2262 GCA_963992225.1 uncultured Comamonadaceae bacterium
GGCCAGCGCGCTGGCCGCGCCGCGGGGCGCGCGCCGGCGCTGCGGCGCCAGCGGCGAGTACGTCGCGCAGCGTGTGGCGCTGGACGCCAGCCGGGTGCTGCTGCGGCTGGTGGACGAGCGCGAGCGGCTGCACCACCTGCAGCGCCAGCTGGACGACCGCGAGGGCCTGCTGTTCACGTCGCGCTCGCTGACGGTCAGCGAGATGGGCAGCGTGCTGGCGCATGAGCTGAACCAGCCCATCGGCGCGACGGCCAACCTGCTGCGCGGCCTGAAGCTGCGCCTGGCGCGACGCCACCCGGACAGCACCGACGAGCTGGCCGCGCTGGACAAGGCGGTTCAGCAGGTGACGTACGCCAGCCAGATCATCGGCCGCGTGCGCGAGTACACGCAGTCGCGCCAGCCCAAGACGCAGCGGCTGGACCTGGTGGCGCTGGTGCACGACAGCCTGGCGCTGCTGGACTGGGACCTGCAACGCGCCGCCGTGCGGCTGGCGCTGCACCTGCCGCAGCAGCCGGTGCCGGTGCAGGGCGACGCGGTGATGCTGCAGCAGGTGCTGATCAACCTGCTGCGCAACGCGCTGGACGCGCTGCGGCTGGACCGGCCGGCCGACCCGCTGATCGACATCGAGCTGCAGGTGCAGGCCGGCCGCGCCGAGCTGCGCGTGGGCGACAACGGCCCCGGCATCACGCCGCAGACCGAGGCGCGCCTGTTCCTGCCCTTCAGCTCGACCAAGCCCAACGGCATGGGCCTGGGCCTGTCCATCTGCCGCTCGCTGATCGAGATGCACCAGGGCCGGCTGTGGTTCACGCGGCGCGAGCCGGCCGGCTGCTGCTTCCACTTCGCGCTGCCCGTGACGGCGGCGACCCCGCAACCCGCTTTGGAGAAGACGGCATGACGCCTCGTCAGATTTACGTGGTGGACGACAACCCCGAGTTCCGCGACTCGCTGCGCTTCTGGCTGGAGGGCTTTGGCTGCCAGGTGCGCGACTGGGGCGACCCGCGCGATGCGCTGCAGTCGCTGGCCCGCGTGGCCGTGGGCACGCCCTGGCCGGAGTCGACCTGCCTGATGCTGGACGTGCGCATGCCCGAGCTGTCGGGGCTGGACCTGCACGACGCGCTGCGCGAGCGCGGCGTGCACCTGCCGGTGATCTACATGAGCGGCCATGCCGACGTGCCGCTGGCGGTGGCCGCGATGCAGAAGCGCGGCGCCGTCTCGCTGCTGGAGAAGCCGCTGGACGACGTGGCGCTGAGCGCGGCGCTGGACCGCGCCTTCGCGCCCACCGAGCTGGACCTGGGCGTGGACGCCGGCGTGGAGGGCTCGCGCGAGGAGTTCGAGCGCCGCTCGCAGTCGCTGTCGCCGCGCGAGCGCCAGGTGCTGTCGCTGGTGGTCAAGGGGCTGATGAACAAGAACATCGCCGACGAGATCAAGCTGTCGCTGAAGAGCGTGGAGCTGTACCGCTCGCGCGGCATGCGCAAGATGAAGGCGCGCTCGGTCACCGAGCTGACCCGCATGATGGTGAGCCGCAGGGCCTGAGGGAGCGGTCGCCGTGAGCTCCATGCCCCAAGCATTCCCCCAGGCGTCGACCTGGCATTTCCAGGCCGGCGCGGCGCGGCTGAGCGTGCGCGCCGCCGGCTTCGGCACGGGCGAGCTGCCGCCCTGCGCCGCCGAGGCCGCCGTGGTGCTGGACCTGGCCGGCGAGCTGCTCGATGCGCTGGCCGACGCCGGCCTGGCGCCGGCCGCCGCCTGGCTGTGGGCCGGCACCGCGGACACACCCGATGCCGCCGGCGCGCAGGCCAGCTGGTGCGGTGCCGAGGCGCAGGCGCGGCTGACGCTGCCCTGGGCGCTGCTGCGCGCGCAGCCGCAGGCGCCGGCGGTGCCGGGCCTGCAATGGCTGCCCACGCCGGCCGAGTGCGTGCTGGCCGGGTGGCAGCTGGAGGCCGCCGAGCTGGCCGCGCTGGAGCCCGGCGGCCTGCTGCTGCTGGACGGCCCGCCGGCCCGGCGGCTGCGCGCCCGCGGCGAGGCGGCGGGTGCAGCTTCGGGCGAGCCGCGCTGGCAGCTGGTGGCGCGCTGGGAGCCGCCGCTGGCGGTGGAGGCCGTGATGGGCTGGGGCACCGCGGCGCCCGCGCTGCCGCCGCTGTGCCAGCTCGTCGACACCCACCGGCCCGACACGGTGCTGGCCCGCGGCCGGCTGCTGCCCTGGGGCAGCGGCCAGGCGCTGCGCATCGACGCCACCACGCCATGGACCTGAGCAGCTTCACGCCG
>CAXDTK010000496.1:0-2252 GCA_963992225.1 uncultured Comamonadaceae bacterium
TACACCTAAGCCTTCGTCGGCAGCGTCAGATGTGTATAAGAGACAGGCTGCATGCCTGCGAGCGGTTGCCGAGCGGGCCGGAATACGTCGCGCTGGCCGCCGCGGGCGTGCTGCTCGCGCGGCTGGGCCGCCGCCACCTGCTGGCCTTGGCCGGCGGCGTGGCGGTGCTGGCCTTCGCGCAGGCGGCCTGGCGCGCGGAACTGCGCCTCGCGCCCGAGCTGCATCCGGCCTGGGAAGCGCGCGACCTGGTGCTCACCGGCCGTGTCGATGCGCTGCCCATTGCCGTCACCGGCCAGGGCGGCCGAGACGGGGTTCCGGGCTGGCGCTTCGCGTTCGCGGTCGAGGCGGTCGGACCCACCGGCACGGCCGTCCCGCCCGAGGTGCCGCGGCGGCTAATGCTGCTGGCCTACGAGGCCCCGCCGTTCATGGCCGGCGAGCGCTGGCGCTTGACGGCCCGCCTCAAGCGCGCCCATGGCCTGGCCAACCCGGGCGGCTTCGATGCCGAGCTGTGGCTGTTCGAGCAGGGGCTGCGCGCCAGCGGCGTGGTGCGCGCGGCCGAGCGGCTGCAGGCCGCACCCTGGTGGGAGATCGACGCCGCCCGCCAGCGCCTGCGTGGCGCCATCCAGGCGCAAGTGGCCGACCCCGCGATGGCCGGCGTGCTGGCGGCGCTGAGCCTGGGCGACCAGAACGCCATCACCCGTGCCGACTGGGCGCTGTTTCGCGACACCGGCGTGGCCCACCTGCTGTCGGTCAGCGGCCTGCACATCACTTTGTTCGCGTGGCTGGCCGCGGCCGTGGCCGCGCCGCTGTGGCGGCGCAGCGGCCGGCTGTGCCTGTGGCTGCCCGCGCCCACGGCCGCGCGCTGGTTGGGCGTGGCGGCGGCGCTGGCCTATGCGCTGTTCTCCGGCTGGGGCGTGCCGGCGCAGCGCACCGTGCTGATGCTGGCCGCGGTGGCAGCGCTGCGCACGCTGGGGCTGCGCTGGCCCTGGCCGCTGGTGCTGCTGGGCGCGGCGGTCATCGTCACGGCGGTGGACCCCTGGGCGCTGCTGCAGCCGGGCTTCTGGCTGTCGTTCGGCGCGGTCGGCCTGCTGATGGCCGCGGGCAGCCCGCCGGCCGCCGGCTGGCGGGCGCACCTGCGGGCGGCGCTGCGCACCCAGCTCATCGCGACGCTGGGGCTGGCGCCGCTGAGCCTGATCTGCTTTGCGCAGCTCTCGGCGGTGGGGCTGCTGGCCAACCTGCTGGCCATCCCGCTGATCAGCTTCGTCATCACGCCGCTGGCGTTGCTGGGCGCCGCGCTGCCGCCGCTGTGGGCGCTGGCGGCGGGGCTGATGCAGGCCCTGGTGGCCTGGTTGCAGCTGCTCACCGCGTTGCCAGGCGCCGTCTGGTGGCTGCCGGCGGCGCCGCCGTGGTCGCAGGCCCTGGCGCTGCTGGGGGCGATGCTGATGGCGCTGCGCCTGCCCTGGCGGCTGCGCGGCGCCGGGCTGGTACTGCTGCTGCCGCTGCTGTGGCCCGCGGTGCCGCGGCCGCCGGCGGGCGAGTTCGAGCTGCTGGCGCCCGACATCGGCCAGGGCAACGCGGTGCTGGTGCGCACGCAGGGCCATGTGCTGCTGTTCGACACCGGGCCGGTCTATGCGCCGGGCGCCGACGCGGGCGAGCGGGTGCTGCTGCCGCTGCTGCGCCGCCTGGGCGTGCGCCGGCTGGACCTGCTGATGCTCAGCCACCGCGACAACGACCATGTCGGCGGCGCTGCCACGCTGCTGCAGGCGCTGCCGGTGGCCGAGCTGCGCACGTCGCTGGAGCCGGGCCATGCGCTGCTGCGGGCTGGCGTGCCGGCGCGGCGCTGCGAGGCCGGCCAGCGCTGGACCTGGGACGGCGTGCGCTTCGAGCTGCTGCACCCCAGCGCGGCGTTGTTCGACGCCGGGCTCAAGCCCAACGACCTGTCCTGCGTGCTGCGCATCACCGCCGCCACCGGCCGGCGGGCGCTGCTGGCCGGCGACCTGGAGGCCGGGCAGGAGCGGGCGCTGGTGGCGCGCGAGCCCGACCTGCGCGCCGACCTGCTGCTGGTGCCCCACCATGGCAGCAAGACCTCGTCCAGCGCCGAGCTGCTGGCCGCCGTGCGGCCGGCCACGGCGCTGGTGCAGGCCGGCTACCGCAGCCGCTTCGGCCACCCGGTGCCCGCGGTGCTGGCGCGCTACCAGGCGGCCGGCATCGCCGTGGTCGGAAGCGCCGCCTGCGGGGCATGGCATTGGCGC
>CAXDTK010000497.1:0-2233 GCA_963992225.1 uncultured Comamonadaceae bacterium
TGCCCAAGGACCCCTGGGGCCAGGACTACCAGTACCGCTCGCCGGGCGAGCATGGGGAGTACGACCTGCTGAGCCTGGGCAAGGACGGCCGCCCCGGCGGCGAGGGTGAGGACGCCGACCTCACCTCCTGGTGACGCGGGCCGTGCCTCAATTCCAGACGCGCCTGCTGCGCGCGGGGGCGGTGGTGACGGAGCGCGTCGAGGCGCCCGACCGCGCTGCCGTGGCCGCCGTGCTGGGCGTGCCGCCCCAGCATGTGCTGGAGGTGCGCGAGCTGGCCGCCGGCAGCGGCGCCCGGCCCTGGCGCCGCAACACCCGCTTCCCGCTGCAGCTCTTCAGCCAGGAGCTGGCCGTGCTGTTGGACGCCGGCATCGCGCTGCTGGAGGCGCTGAACACGCTGCGCGAGAAGGAAGGCCAGCCCGGCGTGCGCGCCGCGCTGGACGCCGTCACCGCTCAGATCGAGCAGGGCCAGCCGCTGTCCGTCGCGCTGCGCCAGCAGCCGCAGGCGTTCGACGAGCTGATCGTCGCCATCGTTGCGGCCAACGAGCGCACCGGCCAGCTGTCCACCGCGCTGGCCCAGCATGCGCGCTACCTCGGCTGGGTCGACGCGCTGCGTTCGCGGCTGGTGGCGGCGCTGGTCTACCCGCTGATGCTGCTGGGCGTGGGCGGCGCCGTCATCCTGTTCCTGCTGCTTTATGTGCTGCCGCGCTTTGCCGGCATCCTGGAAGCGACCCGCGCCGACCTGCCCTGGGCGTCGCGGGTGCTGATCGAGTTCGGCCGGACCGCCGGCGCGCATCCGGGCCTGGTGCTCGGCGGCCTAGCGGCGGCGGCCTTTGGCGTGTTCACGCTGATGCGTCAGCCGGCGGTGCGCCAGCGCGCCCAGGCCGCGCTGTGGACGCTGCCCGGCCTGGGGCCGCGGCTGCGCGTGCTGGCGCTGGCGCGGCTGTACCGGTCGCTGGCCATGCTGCTGGCCTCGGGCGTGCCCGCGCTGGCGGCGCTGAGGATCGTCGTGGACGTGGTGGCCGCGCCCTGGCGTGGCGCCGTGCTGGCCGCGGCCGCGCAGGTCGAGCGCGGCGAGCGCCTGTCCGCCGCCTTCGACGCGCAGGACCTGGCCACGCCGGTCGCGCGCCGCATGCTGCGCGTGGGCGAGCGCAGCGGCGAGGTGGCGGCGATGCTGGAGCGCGCCGCCGCCTTCCACGACGAGGAGGCCGCGCGGCTGACCGAGCTGCTGACCCGCCTCGTCAACCCGGCGCTGATGCTGATCATGGGCGTGCTGATCGGAGGAATCATTGTCTTGATGTACCTGCCGATCTTCCAGCTGGTGGAGCAGGTCCAATGACGACCTCACTGGCGGACTGGCTGCCGGCCGAGCAGGGCCCCTGGCACTTGGACTTCGAGCAATGGCCGCAGGCGCAGGCGCAGCGCTGGCGCGCCGTGCTGGCCATCGGCGCGCAAGACCGGCGCGTGCTGCTGGCCGAGCGCGACGAGGACGCGATGCTGCTGCAGAGCGTCGAGGCGCGGCTGAACGCGCCGGTGGCCTGGCAGCGCTGCACGGCCGACGCCGTCACGCATTTCCTCGGCGCCGGCGAGGCCGATTTCCGCGCGCTGTCGGACGTCGAGGAGGCGCTGGTCACCGTCGAGGACCACACCGAGGAGTTGTCCGCGCTGGCGCTGTCCGAGCAGGCCAGCCCGGTCGTGCGGCTGCTGAACGCGACCCTCTACGACGCGCTGCAGGACGCCGCGTCCGACATCCACATCGAATGCACGGCGCGCGGCGCGGTGATCCGCTTCCGTGTCGACGGCGTGATGGCGCTGGTGCGGTCCGTGGAAGGCACGCAGGTGGCCGAGCAGCTGGTCTCGCGCCTGAAGGTGATGGCCGAGCTGGACATCGGCGAGCGCCGCCTGCCGCAGGACGGCCGCTTCAAGCTGCGCGTGCAGGGGCGCGAGATCGACTTCCGCCTGAGCGTGATGCCCAGCGTGTTCGGCGAGGACGCCGTCATCCGCATCCTGGACCGCGCGGCCATCGCCCGCGCCGGCTCGCTGACGCTGGACGCGCTGGGCTTCGACGACGAGGAACGCGCCGCCATCCGCCACCAGGCGCGCCAGCCGCACGGCATGCTGCTGGTGACCGGCCCCACCGGCTCGGGCAAGACCACCACGCTGTACGCGACGCTGGCCGAGATCCACACCCTGTCTCTTATACACATCTGACGCTGCCGACGAAGGCTTAGGTGTA
>CAXDTK010000498.1:0-2226 GCA_963992225.1 uncultured Comamonadaceae bacterium
TCTTCGCGCCGCAGTGAACTGGAAGCTTGGCAAACCGGGGGCGTCCATGTACGTCTGGCCAAGTCACCTTGAAGCTGCCGGCCCCGTCGGCAAGGATCGTGTCCACGTAACTTAGGTGGACACGATGGCAAGCGACAAGCCGCTGACAAGGCGGAAGTACAGCGAGACGAAGAAGACGCAGGTACTGGCCGAGTGCAGCCAGGCGGGCGCGTCGGTCGCCAAGGTGGCAATGGCGCACGGCATCAATGCCAACGTCGTGCACCGGTGGCGCCAACTCGCCCGTGAGCGCGTACCCGGCGCTGCGCTCCAACAGGCCGAGTTCATCGAACTGCCGCTTCCTGCGGCGACGGCTCCTTGTGCGCCCACAGCAGCGCCGACCGATGTCTGCGTGGAGTTGCAGCGCGGCCCGCTGGCATTACGCATCACTTGGCCGACCAGCGCAGCGGCGGAGCTGGCCGCCTGGACCCGCGAGCTCCTGCGTTGATCCGGGTCGATGCCATCTGGCTGGCCGTCGAGCCGCTGGACATGCGCGCCGGCACCGAGACCGCACTGGCCCGCGTCGTTAAGGTCTTCGGCGAGGCGCGGCCACACCACGCCTACCTGTTCGCCAACGCTCGCGCCAACCGCCTCAAGGTGCTGGTGCATGACGGCATCGGCGTGTGGCTCGCGGCGCGCCGGCTGCACCAGGGCAAGTTCGCCTGGCCGCAGCATCAGGGCGGCACGCTGAGCCTCACCCGCGCGCAGCTCGACGCGCTGGTGCTGGGCCTGCCCTGGCAGCGCATCGGTGAGGCCGGCGTGATCACGCTGCTGTAGCCCCGCGCGTCCTGCGCAATTGCAGCAAGTGCCGATGCGCGCGGCGCACTGCTTCGGCACCATCACGCCCTGTGATCGCCGACGCCCTAGACGCCCTCGATGAACAGCAGCTGCGCCAGGCGCTGCGCAGCGCGCAGCAGACCATCGCGTTCAAGCAGGCCGTCATCGACAAGATCACGCACGAAAACGCGCTGCTCAAGCGACTGAAGTTCGCGGCCAAGTCTGAGGCGTTCAACGCCGAGCAAAAGAGCTTGCTGGACGAGACCCTGGACACCGACTTGGCAGCCGTGGCCGCCGAGATCGAGGCGCTGCAGCCGCAAGCTAAGACAAGCGGCGACAAGCAAGTCCCCAAGCGCCAGGCACTGCCCGCACACCTGCCGCGCCGCGATGTGCGCCACGAGCCCGACGCAACCGACTGCCGCTGTGGCAGCCCCATGCAGCGCATCGGCGAAGACGTGGCCGAGAAGCTCGACTACCAACCCGGCGTGTTCACCGTCGAGCGCCACATCCGCGGCAAGTGGGTGTGCCGCTGCTGCGAGACATTGACCCAGGCGCCCGTCGAGGCGCACGTCATCGACAAGGGTCTGCCCACCACCGGCTTGCTGGCCCAGGTGCTGGTGGCGAAGTTCCTGGACCACCTGCCGCTGTACCGCCAGGAGGCGATCTTTGCGCGAGCAGGCCACGCCATTGCGCGCTCGACGCTGGCGCAGTGGGTGGGCGAGTGCGGCGTGCAGATGCAGCCGCTCGTCGATGCGCTGGCCGAGGAGCTCTTGCGCCAACGCGTGCTGCACGCCGACGAGACGCCGGTGGCGATGCTCAAGCCCGGCCACGGCAAGACCCATCGCGCTTATCTGTGGAGCTACTGCAGCACGCAGACGAGTAGCGTGCAGGCGGTGGTGTTCGACTTCGCCGAGACGCGCGGCGGGCAGCATGTGCGCGACTTCCTGGGCCTGCCCGGAACAGCCAGCAAATCCGGCTGGCAAGGCAGCCTGGTCACCGACGACTTCAGCGGCTACAAGGCGCTGTTCGAGCTCGGTGTCACCGAGGCCGGCTGCATGGCGCATGCACGGCGCAAGTTCCACGAGCTGTGGGCCAACCACCAGAGCACGGTGGGCGAGCAGGCGCTGAAGTTCTTCGGTGAGCTGTACGCAGTGGAGCGGGAGATCGCGAGCCTGGACAACGCAGGCCGGCTCGAAGCGCGACGACGGCGATCACGCCAAGTGGCCGATGCACTGCACCAGTGGCTGCGCCAGCAAAGGCAGAAGGTGCCGGACGGATCGGCCACTGCCCGCGCCATCGACTACAGCCTCAAGCGCTGGGCGGCGCTCACGCGCTTCATCGACGATGGCGAACTGCCGATCGACACGGATGTATTCGACAAGAGATTTCGCTATGTCCCTTTCGCCGCAGGGG
>CAXDTK010000499.1:0-2218 GCA_963992225.1 uncultured Comamonadaceae bacterium
TACACCTAAGCCTTCGTCGGCAGCGTCAGATGTGTATAAGAGACAGGAGGTGCCGGCGGTCGGCTGGAGCGGCGAGGCCGTGCTGCAGGTGATTGCGACGGTGCGCGGGGGTCGCGTCGTCGGCAGCGAGTTCCGCGTCACGCAGGGCGCGCTGGACGGCAAGACCCGCCGCGCGCTGCAGCGGGCGGTCGAGTCCGCCCTGGCCGGCTACCAGTGCCAGGGCGACGCGATGTTCCAGCAGGACTTCGCGTTCACGCTGGACTGAACGCGGCCGTCAGGCCCCGACGTTGCGCATCCAGTCTGCCGTGCCGGCGAAGGACTCGGCCAGCCGGGCCTGCAGCGCAGGGTCCACGCCCGTCTCCTGCATGGCCTGCGCCATGCAGGCCACCCATTCGTCGCGCTCGACGATGCCGATGCGGAACGGCAGGTGGCGCGCGCGCAGGCGCGGGTGGCCGAAGCGGCTGATGTAGTGGTCGGGCCCGCCCAGCCAGCCGCACAGGAACCAGAACAGCTTGTCGCGCGCGCTGTCGAGCGTGTCGCCATGCGCGGCGCGCAGCCGGGCATAGGCCGGCTCCAGCTCCATCAGGTCGTAGAAGCGGTCGACGAGTTCGCGCACGCGCGGCTCGCCGCCTATCCAGTCGAATGCGGTGGTGGGCGAAGGTTCCGAGGACATGGCAGGCGCTCCGGCGTGGCGGCCGGGACTGGCAGGGCGAGAGAAAGTGGCCGGGGTCAGCCGAGCAGCTTGGCGGCCAGCGCCTTGATGGCCTGGGCCGCGTCGCAACCGGGGTAATGCTCCAGCATCAGCTGGCGCTTGAGCACGGCCTGGCGCACCGAGCCGTCGGCCCGGACCTCACCCATCAGTTCGAGCCGGAACGGCGCGCCCGGCTGGGGGCCGATGAAGCGCTGCAGCACCTGCTGCAGCTGGCCGCAGATCAGTTTGCCTTCGCCCACGCGGTTGGCCTGGTTGACCAGCAGGCCCACGTGGCGGCGCTCCTGCTGCGTGGCCAGCACCTTGATGGTGGCGTAGGCGTCGGTCAGCGAGGTGGGCTCGGGCGTGGCGACCACCAGCACGTCGGTGGCCAGCGAGACGGCGAACAGCACCACGTCGGAGATGCCGGCGCCGGTGTCCAGCAGCACCCAGTCGAAGCGTGGCTTCACCAGGTCGATGATGTGCAGCAGCTTGTCGCGCACCTCGGGCGTGAGCCGCGAGTACTCGACCATGCCGGAGCCGGCCAGCAGCACCGAGAAGCCGCCGGGCGCCGGCAGGATGGCCTGCTCCAGCGTGGCCTTCTCGGTGAAGACGTCATGCAGCGTCAGCTTGGGGTGCAGGTTCAGCACCACGTCGAGGTTGGCCAGGCCCAGGTCGGCGTCCAGCACCAGCACCTTCTGGCCGCGCGCGGCGAGCGCGGCGGCGAGGTTGGCGGTGACGAAGGTCTTGCCCACGCCGCCCTTGCCGCTGGTGACGGCCAGCGTGCGGGCGCCGCTGCGTGCAGCGCGTGGCGGTGGGGAGGCGGCAGCAGCAGGATCGGGTGCAGTGCTCATGGCGTGTCCTGTTGCAGGTCGGAATTCAGGGAAGCGAACAACATGCCCTTTTCTTCGGCGCTGACCAGGGAATCGATCTGGGGTTCGAGGCAGGCGCGGTTGCGGCCTTCGGCCTTGGCGCGGTAGAGCTGGCGGTCGGCGCGCTCGGTCCACAGCAGCGGCGACGACCGCACCCACTGCGGGGCGAAGGCGCCGCCCAGGCTGACCGTCACCTGGAGCGTCTGCCCGGCGGCGACCTCGATGCTGAGCTCGGAGACCCGCTCGCGCACCCGCTCGGCCACCGCCAGCCCCACGTGCGTGGCGCAGTTGGGCAGGATGATGGCGAACTCTTCGCCGCCGACGCGGGCGACGAGGTCCATGGGCCGCACCGATTGCTGGACGGCGCAGGCCACCGCGCGGATGACCTGGTCGCCCGCGCCATGGCCGTGGGTGTCGTTGACGGCCTTGAAGTGGTCGATGTCCAGCACCAGCAGCAGCGCCGCCTCCCCCGAACGCGCGACGCGGTCGGCCTCGCGGGCCAGCGCCATCTCGAAGGTGCGGCGGTTGACCAGGCCGGTCAGCGCATCCTTGCTGGACAGGTCGCAGAGCGCGTCCAGCACCGCCTGCAGCCAGGCCGCGCTGTAGGGCTGTCTCTTATACACATCTGACGCTGCCGACGAAGGCTAAGGTGTAGATC
>CAXDTK010000500.1:0-2213 GCA_963992225.1 uncultured Comamonadaceae bacterium
TTTGCCGGCCCTACACTGCAGCGCGCGCCGCGCCTGTCCGGCACGCTTCGCCCATGCCGCCAAGCACTGCCTCGTCGCCCCCCGCCGCCGCACCCCGACCGACGCCCCATCCGCTCGGCTGGCAGCGCAATTCCCTCACCTTCGCCGTCGTGCTGGCGCTGCTGCTGGGCCTGCTGCTGCCCACCACCGCCGTGCTGCTGTACGACCTGCAGAAGACGCGCGAGACGGCGATGGAAGACCTCAAGCGCGAACTCGCACGCACCACCGAGATCATGTCGCTGTCGCTCGCGGAGCCGGTGTGGCAGGTCTCGCCGGATCTGGCCGAGCCCATGGTCAAGGCGCAGGTGGACGACCCGCGCTTCGTGGCCGTCAAGGTGATCGAGCCGGCATCGCCCGCGCCCTTCCTGGCCTTCGAGCGCCCGCAGCAGGCGGGCGAGTCGGCGCTGACGCTGAGCCAGACCCGGGCCATCCAGCGCGATGGCCGCGAGATCGCCCGGCTGACCGTCAGCATGAGCGCCGCGCCGCTGCTGCAGGCCAAGCAGGCCGAGGTCTGGCGCACCATCTGGCGCAGCGGCCTGACGCTGACGCTGTCGCTGGTGCTGATGCTGTGGGTGCTGCAGCGCTACGTGCTGCGGCCCATGACCAAGCTGACCGGCGCGGCCGAGGCGCTGGCAGCCGGCCGGCTGGAGCAGCCGCTGCACGTGGGCGGCGCCGACGAGATCGCGCGCGTCGGCGTGGCCATGGAGCGCATGCGCCAGGCGCTGCTGTCGGCCTTCGAGGCGCTGCGCCAGCACAACCTGAACCTGGAGGCCACCGTGGCCCAGCGCACGGCCGAGCTGACCACCAGCAACGCCGAACTGTCCGAGGCGCTGCAGACGCTGCAGACCGCGCAGCGTGAGCTGGTGGAGTCAGAGAAGCTGGCCTCGCTGGGCCGGCTGGTGGCCGGCGTGGCCCATGAGCTGAACACGCCGCTGGGCAATGCGCTGACGGTGGTGTCGGCGCTGGAGGACCGCTACCGGCAGCTGGAGGGCATGCTGACCGGCAGCGTGCAGCTGCGCCGCAGCACGCTGGAAGAGCTGGCCCGTGACACGCGGCGCGGCCAGGACATCCTGCAGCGCAACGTGCAGAAGGCGGCCGACCTGGTGCGGGACTTCAAGCAGGTCGCCATCGACCAGACGGCCGACCTGCGGCGCGACTTCGACCTGGGCAAGGTGGTGGAGGACGTGCTGGTGATGGTGGAGCCCAGCTTCAAGCACACCCCGTTTGCCATCGAGACCGACCTGTGCCACGGCCTGATCATGAACAGCTACCCCGGCGCATTGGGCCAGGTGCTGACCAACCTGCTGATGAACGCGCTGGTGCACGGCTTCGAGGGCATCGCGCGCGGCCGCGTGACGGTGCGCTGCGCGCCGCTGAATGAGACGGAGGCCGAGCTCAGCGTCAGCGACGACGGCCGCGGCATGGACGAGTCGGTGCGGCGGCGCATCTTCGACCCCTTCTTCACGACCAAGCTCGGCACCGGTGGCTCGGGCCTGGGCATGCACATCGTGCACAGCATCGTGACCAACGTGCTGGGCGGTCAGATCGAGGTGCGCTCCACGCCGGGGCACGGCACCCAGATGCAAATCCGCCTGCCGCTCGTCGCGCCGCAGCGCAACGGCGGCGAAGTGTCAGAGGCTCACCGAGCCGCTGACTGACCGCTTCACTGCGACGCGGCCGAGGCCGGCAGGGCCGCCGAGGCGGCCTCGACCGCGGCGCTGGCAGCGGCCGATGCCGACGCGGCCGGCTCGTGGCCACCGGTCACGTCATGCTTCTCGCCGCTGAGGTCGATGTCGCCGCCGCTCTTGGTCAGGATGTACAGGGCCAGTGCGGCAAAGGCGATGAAGCCGACGATCAATTTCCACATGCTCGGGTCTCCCCAGTTGAACTGGCGGCATTGTCTGGCCCGAGCCTGACGCTCAACTGAAGGCCACCCGCAAGCTAGCGCGCGAGGTCGGGCGCGCTCGCGCGCAGCTTGAGGTAGACCGGCAGCGTGCGCGGGCCCGGGCGGTCGCCGCGCATCTGCCCCAGCAGCGCCTGCACCAGCTCGGCGCCGGCCTCGGCCACCGGCTGGTGCACGGTCGTCAGCGGCGGGTCGCAATAGGCCGCCAGCGGCATATCGTCGTAGCCGATCACGGCCACGTCGTCCGGCACGCTGCGGCCCGCCGCGCGCA
>CAXDTK010000501.1:0-2180 GCA_963992225.1 uncultured Comamonadaceae bacterium
TGGAACGTCACCGCGCGATTGAACCAGCCGTTTGTGAAACAGTTCGTGGAGGAACGCGAGCTGACGGTGATGTTGCTGGTGGATATCAGCGCGTCGGGGCGGTTCGGCAGTGGCGACCAAACCAAACAGGAACTCGCCGCCGAAGTGGCCGCCGCCGAAGTGGTCATCACGCCGATGGCGCGGGCCATGCTGCGGCCGTTTGGCGCCGTGGTGCTGCCGGGTGCGGATGCCGCCACGCTGGGCCCGGTCAACCCGCAGGCCGGCCTGCTGGCCGATGCCGATGCCATCGCGCTGGGTCTGCCCGGCCTGGCGGACCGTCGCGAGGCCGAGGCGCTGGGTTTTGCACAGCTGCTGCGCGCGCCGGTGCTGACGCTGCTGCGCTGCGCCCAGGCCGGCGCCGAGCCCTTGCCGCCCAGCCCGCTGCTGGAGCGACTGGCCGGTGCCGCGGCCCGCGCCGGTGCCAGGCTGCACGCCTGGCAGGACGGCCGGCAGGCGCTCGTCCCCGCGCCACAGCCGCAGCCGCGCGCCCAGGCGCAGGCCGGCGGCCGCCTGCCGGCCATGCTGAGCGCCAGTGCCATCGATGCGCTGCGCAACTGCCCCTACCAGTTCTTCAGCCGCGCGCTGCTGGGCCTGCGCGAGGCCGACGAGCTGGAGCAGGAGCCCGACAAGCGCGACTACGGCACCTGGCTGCATGCGGTGCTGCTGCGCTTCCACGAGTCACGCAGCGGCGACGACGCGGCCGACCTGCGCGCGGCCGCGGAAGCGGAGCTGGCGACCGTGGACGCGGCCGACTTCCTGCCGTTCACGGCGGCCTTCGAGCGGCTGCAGCCGCTGTACCTGGCCTGGCTGGCCGGGGTCGAGGCCGGCGGCCAGCGCTTCTCGGCCGGCGAGGTGGACCGCGACTGCCGCCCGTTCGCCGCGCCGCTGGACGCGCTGGCCCTGCGTGGCCGCATCGACCGCATCGATGACGCCGCCGGCCAGACCTGGCTGCTGGACTACAAGACCGGCAATGCCAAGGCGCTGAAGGACAAGCTCGCCGCGCCGCTGGAGGACACCCAGCTCGCCACCTACGCCCTGCTGATGCAGGCGCAGCCGGACCTGCGCGCGGCCTACCTGGTGCTTGACGACAAGGGCGTGGCGCTGCTGCCGCACGAGCGGGTCAGCGACACCGCGCTGGCGCTGCGCCACGGGCTGCAGGCCGACCTGGCGGCGCTGCGCGACGGCGCGGCGCTGCCGGCGCTGGGCGAAGGTCGGGTCTGCGACTACTGCGAGGCGCGCGGCCTGTGCCGCCGCGACGACTGGACGATGCCGGCGGGCGAAGGGAGCGAGGCATGAACGACCTGGCCTACTGGGCGGACGGGCAGCGCATCCCGCGCGAGCAGTTCTACGCGCTGGCCTGCGACCCGGCGCGCAGCATCGTCGTGGAGGCCTGCGCCGGCGCGGGCAAGACCTGGATGCTGGTGTCGCGCATCCTGCGTGCGCTGCTGGCCGGCGCCGAGCCGCAGCAGATCGTCGCCATCACCTTCACCCGCAAGGCCGCCGGCGAGATGCGCCAGCGGCTGGCCGAATGGCTGGCCGAGTTCGCCGGCGCGCCAGAGGCCCAGCAGCTGCTGGCGCTGCAGCAACGCGGCTTGGCGCCGCACGAGGCGGTCGCGCTGCGCCCGCGGCTGGCGGCGCTGCAGGGCGAGCTGCTGCGCGGAGGCCGCAGCGTCGAGGTGCGCACCTTCCACGGCTGGTTCTCGCAGCTGCTGCGCGCTGCGCCGCTGGCCTTCCTGCAGGCCCAGCGCATCGCGCCCGAGCTGCAGTTGATCGAGGACGAGCAGGAGCTGCTGCCGCAGCTGTGGCGGCGCTTCCACGTCGCCGTGCTGGCCGACGCAGGCCTGCGCGCGGACTTCCAGGCGCTGACGCAGTCGCGTGGCCGGCACAACCTGCACGAGTGGCTGCTGGGCGCGTTCGCCAAGCGCGTGGAGCTGCGCCTGGCCGAGGACGCCGGCGTGTTGCAAGCCAGCGTGCCCGGGGCGGTCGACCTGCTGGGCACGACGCCGGAGCGCTACTTCGAGCACCTGCGCGAGCCGCTGCTGGCGCTGGCCCGCCAGCTGGGTGCGGCCAAGGGCAAGAAGGCCCAGGACGCGGCGCTGGCGCTGGAACAGGCGCAGCACTTCGACGCCGCCTTCGCCGCG
>CAXDTK010000502.1:0-2178 GCA_963992225.1 uncultured Comamonadaceae bacterium
ACACCTAAGCCTTCGTCGGCAGCGTCAGATGTGTATAAGAGACAGGTGGTGGTGCGCATGTCCGGCCATGTGGACCGGCTGCGGCTGCTGCACTCACCGTTTGCCGGCAAGACGGCCTCCATCCTGGAGACGCATGAAGCCATCCTGAACGCCATCGCCACCGGCGATGTGGACGCGGCGCAGCAGGCGGTGCGGGAACACCTGTCAGGCACGCTGGCGTCGGTGGAGGAGATTCAGCAGCGGTATCCGGAGTACCTGATCGGTTGAGGCCGGACGGGCGGGGGCGACCGAACTCGCCGCGATGGGCAGCTTTGCAGCGAGGCTGTGTGAAAACCCTCCTTGGATTGCGCCCGCTGCTGCCTAGATTGTGGGAACGCCACTCGGGGCTGCCACATGAAGCGATTCATCGAGGGAGAAGATCGGCACCAGGTCACTCTGCTGCCTGAGTGCCTGGACGACTTCATCGACACAGACAACACGGTTCGGGTCGTTGACGTCTTCATCGACGAGCTGGATCTCACAGCGCTGGGCTTCGATGGGGCGAGGCCTGCTGCGACGGGCCGCCCCTCGTATCACCCATCGGTGCTTTTGAAGCTGTACTTGTACGGCTATCTCAATCGCATCCAGTCCAGCCGGCGCCTTGAGCGCGAATGCCAGCGCAATGTGGAGCTGATGTGGCTGACTGGCAGGCTGGCGCCCGACTTCAAGACCATCGCGGACTTCCGCCGCGACAACGGCAAAGGCATCCGCAACGTCTGTCGCCGCTTTGTGATGCTGTGCCGAGAACTCAAGCTGTTCACCGAGGCTGTCGTGGCCATCGACGGCAGCAAGTTCAAGGCGGTCAACAACCGCGAGCGCAACTACACGCCAGGCAAGATCGAGCGTCGCGAACGTGAGCTGGAAGAGAGCATCCAGCGCTACCTCGATGCCTTGGAGACGGCCGACCGGACGCAGCCTGTGGAGATGCAGGCAAAGACAGCGCGCCTGCAAGGCAAGATCCAGAAGATGCGGCAACGCATGCAGGAGCTTCAAGCCGTGAAGGCACAGCTGCAGGCCCTGCCGGATCAACAGCTCTCACAGACCGATCCCGATGCACGTGCGATGACCACGTACAGCGCCAAGGGCACGGCGATGGTGGGCTACAACGTGCAGACCGCTGTCGATACCAAGAGCCACCTGATCGTTGCGCATGAAGTGACGAACACCGGCAGCGACCGCGCCCAGCTCTGCGCAATTGCCTTGGCCGCGCGAGAAGCCATGGGCAAGCGTCGACTGACAGCCATCGCTGATCGCGGGTACTACAGCAGTCAAGTCCTCAAGGACTGCGAAGACGCAGGCGTCGCCGCTGTGGTCCCCAAGCCAATGACGTCCAACGCAAGGGCAGAAGGGCGATTCGACAAAACAGACTTCATCTACATCGCTCGGGAGGACCAATACCAATGCCCAGCAGGTCAGCGAGCGATACACCGCTTCAGTCGTGAAGAGGCGGGGCTGCCGATCCGCATTTACTCGTCCAGCGCCTGCCCCTCGTGCCCCGTGAAAGCGCAGTGCACGACCAGTGAATACCGACGCATCCGGCGCTGGGAGCACGAAGAGATCGCCGAAAGGGTGCAGCAGCGACTGGACCGCATGCCGGATGCCATGACGGTACGCAAGCGCACCATTGAGCATGTGTTCGGCACACTCAAGCACTGGATGGGCTGGACCCACTTCCTGATGCGCGGGATCGAGAACGTCAGCACCGAGATGAGCTTGAGCGTGCTGGCCTACAACTTCAAGCGTGTGCTGAGCATCTTGGGCGTTGCGAAAGCCCAGAGGGCGATGAGACTTGTGGGGGCGTGAGGCCCTTCTCGGTTGCCGCTGTATGCCTCTCGCGAGCCGTCAAACGGCTGCCTTGCGCTCTGAATGCATCCGGAACCCACAGAACGCGATTGCGCGCCCCGATCAGACGCGCAGCGCCCCTGTGGACGATCAATGAAGCCGCCGCAGCGTTATCACACAGCCTCCAGCGGTTGCTGTCGTCTGCGATGGCTACCTGGGCATCGAGGTGGATGACGCGCTCCAGATTTCTGAGCAGACAGAGATCTGAGGAGCCAGCCGGCGGCCGCTTCATGCCAAGGGCATGAATCGCCCCGGGTTTCCTAGACACCTGTGAGCCGTTGGGAATGGCGTCGTTCG
>CAXDTK010000503.1:0-2133 GCA_963992225.1 uncultured Comamonadaceae bacterium
GCGCGTAGGCGCCCAGCGCCAGCACCAGCCACGCCAGACCGGCCACGTCCAGCCGGGGTGCCGGCGCGCGGGCCGGGTCTGCCGGCAGGCAGCGCCAGGCCAGCGCCAGGGCCAGCCCGCCCAGCGGCAGGTTGACGGCGAACACCGCCGGCCAGCCGGACGTCGCCAGCACCAGCCCGCCCAGCGAAGGCCCCAGCGCCGTGCCGGCCGCCGACATGCTGCCCAGCAAGCCCAGCGCCCGGCCGGCGTGCGCCTGGGGCACGGCGACGCCGACCAGCGCCAGCGGCAGTGCCAGCATCGCCGCGGCTCCCACGCCCTGCAGCGCGCGGGCCGCCACCAGCCAGGGGAGCGTGGGCGCGGCAGCGCACAGGCCGGAGGCCAAGGTGAACAACGCCGTGCCGGCCAGCAGCAGGCGGCGCCGCCCGAGCAGGTCGCCCAGCCGGCCGGCCGCGACGACCAGCGCCGTCGTCGCCAGCAGGTAGGCCAGCACCACCCATGGCACCTCGGCCGGGCCGACGCCGAACGAGCGGGCCAGCGCCGGCAGCGCCACATGGGCGCTGCTGACGGCCAGCGAAGGCAGCAAGGTGACCAGCGCCAGGCTGGCGAGCCGGCCGGCATGGGCGGAGGGCGCGGCGGGCCGCGCGTCAACGGGGGTGGTCGTCATGCCCTCACGTTAGGCACTGGCGACAGCGGGCGGAAGACGCATCATCTGCACTTCATTGCTGCACCGAACGCCATGTCAGACCCCGACCTCAACCTGCTGCTGACGCTGGACGCCCTGCTCGCCGAGGGCAGCGTCGCGGCCGCCGCGCGGCGGCTGCGGCTGAGCCCGTCGGCCATGAGCCGTTCGCTGGCCCGGCTGCGCGAGGCCACCGGCGACCCGCTGCTGGTGCGCGCCGGCCGCGGGCTGGTGCCATCGCCGCGGGCACAGGCCTTGCGCGAAAGCATCGGGCCGCTGGTGCAGGAGGCGCTGGCCACCCTGCGCCCGGCCGCCGCCTTGCAGCTGGACCGGCTGGCGCGCGAGTTCACGCTGCGCACGCGCGAGGGCTTCGTCGAGAACTTCGGCGCGGCGCTGCTGGCCCGGGTGGCGTCGGAGGCGCCCGGGGTGCGGCTGCGCTTCCTGCCCAAGCCCGACCGCGACAGTGGCGCGCTGCGCGACGGCAGCGTGGACCTGGAGACCGGCGTGGTCAGCGCCAGCCTGGGGCCCGAACTGCGCACCCAGGCCTTGTTCAGCGACCGCTTCGTCGCGGTGGTGCGGGCCGGCCATGCGCTGGCGCAGGGCCCGCTGACGGCCGAGCGCTATGCCGCGGCCCGGCATGTCGTGGTCTCGCGCCGCGGCACGGGCGCGGGCCCGGTGGACGAGGCGCTGGCGGCGCTGGGCTTGCAGCGGCAGGCCGCGGTGAGCGTGGCGGGCTTCGCCGAGGCGCTGGCGCTGGTGCGCGGGGCCGCGCTGGTGGCCACCGTGCCGGAACGCCACACCGCCCATCTGCGCGACGGCCTGGTGAGCCTGGCCCTGCCGCTGCCGCTGGCGTCGTTCACGGTCGCGCTGCTGTGGCACCCCCGCATGGACGGCGACGCCGCCCACCGCTGGCTGAGGGCGTGCGTGCGCGAGGTCTGCGGCCCGCCCGCCTGAGCCGGGCCGTCAGATCAGCAGCGGTCGGTCCGGCAACTCGTTGCCGTTCGCTGAAGCCGGGAAATGCCGGGCCAGATGCACCGTCACGGCCTGCACGCCGGCGATGACGCCGCCCTCGTAGTCGCCCTGGTGGAAGGCCACCTCCATGCGCTCGCAGACTTGGCGCCAGGCGTCGGCGCCGACCCGGGCATGGATGCCGCGGTCCGCGACGATCTCCACCGCATGGTCGGCCAGCAGCAGGTAGATCAGCAGGCCGTTGTTGTCCTCGGTGTCCCAGACCCGCGCCTGGGCGAACACCTCGAGGGCGCGCTCGCGGGAGGACTGCCCGCGCAACAGCGGTGCGCCGTCCAGCGCCGCCTCGACGACGAAGCGGATCTCGCCGGCATGCGTGGCCTCGCTGGCCTGGATGGCCGCCTCGATGGCGTTCAACGCGGTGGGCGCAAAGGCGCGCTTCACCGCGCCGTCGGTGGTCAGCAGGTGCCGCAGGAGGCGTTTCATCG
>CAXDTK010000504.1:0-2066 GCA_963992225.1 uncultured Comamonadaceae bacterium
GAAGCGTTCATGCCGGTAAAAAACAGGCACACCCCCGCGACCATCCACGTCTCGACGCGTCGCAACGGCGCCAAAAGCATCGCCCAGAGCGTCAGCAGGACCATCGCCTTCACGGTTGACCCCGGCACCCAGGCCAACACGGTCAAGGTTACGGCGATCTGCAGCATCGCCTGACGAATGCGAGACTTCAGGCCAAGATCCAGCGTTTCATCTTGCAAGGTCGATGCGGAAAGCATAAGAACTCCAGTGGTTACCGTGGCATGCCCCGCTGCAATCTACAACGAAAAAGCGGCCTCCGAAGAGGCCGCTTTTCACACAGGCGTGTACTGATCAGGCCGACTTGCGACGGCGGGCCATGCCCAGACCGACCAGGGCGGCGCCAACCAGAGCCAGCGACGCCGGCTCAGGCAGACGGACCGAACCAACGACCGGATCGTCAATCTTCAGCTGCCAGCCACCAGACGCTGCCGTACCACCAGCTTGAGCGAACGTAGCGCAGGCCGCCGTACCCACCGTGCAGAAGGTGTTGTTGGCATTCAGGTCAGCCGTGCCACCGATGAAGCCATCGGTATCGAACTGAGGCTGGGCAGAGCCACCGGTAACAGCCAGATAGCCTTGAGCCGAGCCGCGCAGCGGGTTCGCAGCCGTCAGCGTGCCGACGACGGTGTTGACGAGCGGGTTATCGAACGTATCAGCACCCGGGACGTAATCTGCCGACAAAAGCAGGCCACCGCCGACAACGTCGGAGACACCGTGGTAGCAGTTCTGATTCACCGTGCAACCACCACCAGCTGCGGCATAGCCACCGATACCTTGGGTGAAGCCGCCAGCAGCGACGAGGCTACCGAACGGGTTGATGTAGAGATCGGTACTGCCGCCGGTCGCGTACAGCAGACCACCAGGACCGAACGGGATGAACTTGGAAACTTGGATTTCGCTGAAGACGCCAGTGATCTCAGCACCGTTAGCACCGTCAGCCCAGATGGTGACTTCACCGAAGCCGATCGTCTGAATCGACGTCACCTTCAGCACGCCGTAGTTCTGGCTGCCGACATTGAGGCCGTTCGAGAAGTTCTCAAAGCCGGTCAGCTTGATGCTGTACGAACCGTCCCAGCCAGCAGGCACGTTCGAGAAGCTGAAGGTCGGCGCAGCTTGGGCGACACATGCAGCCAGACCCAGAGCGAGGGCGAGAAGCTTGGTTTTCATCGGAAAACTCCTTGCGAGGTGTTGATGTGGCGAGCGGCGCTTGCCAGTCGGAACAGTTAAAGCAGGCATCGTGCCAGCCTCACAAAAAACAAACTTAAGCCATTGTTTTAAAAGGAGAATCGATCCGAATCGGCAGAGCCATGATTGACAGATGGGAGGCAACTGTAAAGAAGCCCGACAAGTCACTGCGCTGGCAACGATTCCTTCAGCAACGCAACGGCGTGCTTGGCCGGTACGGCATAGCTGATGCCGCTGGGCGCCGAAAGCGCGGCCTCGCGCGTGCCCTTGACCAGCACCATGCTGATCACGCCGACCACCTCGCCACTGGCCAGATCGAACACGGGCCCCCCGCTGTTGCCCGGATAGGCCGTGGCATCGAGCTGCAGGATCTCGAACGCCCCGGCGCGAAGCTGCTGCAGCGTGCGTGGCGTCAGGCGCTCAGAGGTCACCGCCTGCTGGGCGATGGCCGTCCGGGCGGCGACCATGCCCCGGTGGCTGACATGGGAGTAGCCGAGCGAGCCGCCAAGCGGGAAGCCGATCAGCAAGATGCCTTGGCCCTCTGGCACCTCGCTGGTCGCAAACTTCAACGCTGGAAGCGCCGGGCCTTCGATGCGCAGCAACGCCAAGTCATGCGCCGGATCCGTTCCCACCACTGTCGCCGAACGAAGACGCCAGCCTGCGTCCGCAGTCCAATGCTGGACGGCCACGCTGCGGTCCACCCTGCCTGGCTGCGGAGCTGGCAGCACATGCACATTCGTGATGACATGCCTGCCGTCGGCAACTGCGAAACCCGTGCCGCTGAAGCCGAAACGTGGGCTATCGAGCAGTCGATAGCTGCCGACGAGAACGCCGGACGGCTT
>CAXDTK010000505.1:0-2049 GCA_963992225.1 uncultured Comamonadaceae bacterium
CTACACCTAAGCCTTCGTCGGCAGCGTCAGATGTGTATAAGAGACAGGACGCCGGAAGCACAGTCCGCGCCAAGCAACTTGAGGAGACAAACCATGAGCACGCTGAACACCTACGCACCCAGCGCCGACTGGCTGGCCAACGCCCACGTCAAGGGCGAGGCGGGCTACGCGGCCCTGGTGGCCGAAGCGGAGCGGGACTACGCCGGCTACTGGGCCCGGCTGGCCCGTGAGCTGCTCAGCTGGCAGACGCCGTTCACCCAGACGCTGAACGACAGCGATGCGCCGTTCTTCAAGTGGTTCGAGGACGGCAAGCTCAACGTCTCCTACAACTGCCTGGACCGTCATGTGGAGGCCGGCAAGGGCGGCAAGACCGCGCTGATCTTCGAGGCGGACGACGGTACCGTCACCCACGTCACCTATGCCGATCTGCTGGCCCGCGTCAGCCAGCTGGCCAATGCGCTGAAGGCCCGCGGCATCCAGAAGGGTGACCGGGTCGTCATCTACATGCCGATGTCCGTCGAGGGCGTGGTGGCGATGCAGGCCTGCGCCCGCATCGGCGCGACGCATTCGGTGGTGTTCGGCGGCTTCTCGGCCCAGTCGCTGCGCGACCGCGTGCAGGACGCCGGCGCCGTGGCGCTGATCTGCGCCGACGAGCAGATGCGGGGCGGCAAGGCACTGGCGCTGAAGGCCATCGTCGACGAGGCCCTGGCCGACAACAGCTGCCCGACGCTGAAGGACGTCATCGTCTACAAGCGCACCGGCGGCGCCATCGGCTGGGTCGAAGGCCGCGACCTGTGGCTGCATGAACTCACGGCGGCCGAATCGACCACCTGCGTGCCGGAATGGGTGGAGGCGGAGCATCCGCTGTTCCTGCTCTACACCTCCGGCTCCACCGGCAAGCCCAAGGGCGTGCAGCACAGCAGCGGCGGCTACCTGCTGCATGCGGCGCTGACCACCAAGTGGACCTTCGACCTGAAGGACGACGACGTCTTCTGGTGCACCGCCGACATCGGCTGGGTCACCGGCCACAGCTACATCACCTACGGCCCGCTGGCGCTGGGCGGCACCGAGATCGTCTTCGAGGGCGTGCCCACCTACCCGGACGCCGGCCGCTTCTGGCAGATGATCCAGAAGCACAAGGTCACCATCTTCTACACGGCGCCCACGGCGATCCGCTCGCTGATCAAGGCGGCCGAGACCAACGCCGCGGTGCATCCGCGCAACTACGACCTGTCCAGCCTGCGGCTGCTCGGCTCGGTGGGCGAGCCCATCAACCCGGCCGCCTGGGAGTGGTACCACGCCAACGTGGGCGGCGGCCGCTGCCCCATCGTCGACACCTTCTGGCAGACCGAGACCGGCGGCCACATGATCACGCCGCTGCCCGGCGTGACGACGCTGGTGCCGGGCTCCTGCACGCTGCCCTTCCCGGGCATCACGGCCGCCATCGTCGACGAGACCGGCAACGACGTGCCCAACGGCCAGGGCGGCATCCTGGTCGTCAAGAAGCCGTGGCCCAGCATGATCCGCACGATCTATGGCGACCCCGAGCGTTTCAAGAAGAGCTACTACCCGGCCGAGCTGAAGGGCTACTACCTGGCCGGCGACGGCGCCATCCGCGACGCCGAGACGGGCTACTTCACGATCACCGGCCGCATCGACGACGTGCTGAACGTGTCGGGCCACCGCATGGGCACGATGGAGATCGAGTCGGCGCTGGTCGGCTGCACCGAGCTGGTGGCCGAGGCGGCGGTGGTGGGTCGCCCCGACGACACCACCGGCGAGGCCATCTGTGCCTTCGTCGTGCTGAAGCGCCCGCGCCCCAGCGGCGACGAGGCCAAGGCCATCGCCAAGCAGCTGCGCGACCATGTGGCCAAGGAGATCGGCCCCATCGCCAAGCCCAAGGACATTCGCTTCGGCGACAACCTGCCCAAGACCCGCTCCGGCAAGATCATGCGCCGGCTGCTGCGCTCGGTGGCCAAGGGTGAGTCCGTCACCCAGGACACCAGCACGCTGGAGAACCCCGCCATCCTGGAGCAGCTCGGCCAGGCG
>CAXDTK010000506.1:0-2041 GCA_963992225.1 uncultured Comamonadaceae bacterium
AAACCACCAGCCGGCAAACGCCCTAGGCGGCCGTCTCGTGGGCGCGGAGATGTGTATAAGAGACAGCCGGACGACGGCGCCGCCCCGGCGGCCCGGGCCTCGTCCTGCAGCGCCTGCAGCGACTGCCCCCCCGCCGCGGGCCACAGCGGCCGCGCGCCGGGCACGGTGCCATCGCCGCTGAAGGCCGGCACCAGGATCTCCTGCTGCACCATCGTCAGCGCCACGCTGGCACGCAGTGCCTCGCCCTTGGCCGAGAAGAACTCGACGCTCTCCTCCATGCCCTCGACGATGCCGTCGAACAGGAAGTTGCCCCAGCTGAAGCGCAGCCCCGGCGGCGTGCGCTGGGCGGTGTCGCGCGCGCCGGCGGCGGCCGGCTTGGGCTTGATGAAGTACAGCACCTGTGCGGTGATGCGGCGCACGTCGTCGACGACGAAGGGCGCCCCCGTGGCGGCGGCCACGTCGAACCACAGCTGCACCGCCAGCTTGGTGGTGCCGGTGCCGACGAACTGGCGCGCGGCGCTGCCCTGGCTCTGGTTGCCGCCCCGCCCTGCCCCGCTGCCAGCGGCGCCGCCGGAGGCATTCGGCTGCTCCTTCACCTGGTTGGCGTAGGACAGCTTCAGCGACTCCGGGTTGAACTGCACCGTCAGCGACTTGCCGCCGGGCATCACGTCGCTGAGGTCGTCCTTCAGCTCGATGAGGCGGGCGTGCTGGATCTCGAGCTCAGGCATTGGACTTGTCCTCCCACCGGAAGGCTTCGTAGGCGACCTGGATCTCCTCGACCGCCACATTGCCGTCGCGCGCATTCAGCGTCGGCGCCTTGAGCTTGATGGGCAGGCAGCGCGACAGCAGGAAGCGGCCCCATTCGCTCTTGTCGTGGCGCAGCACGCTGATGGTGATGCCGGCGCGCAGCGCGGGGTTGGCCAGGCTGCGGTCGAACCAGGTCCACAGGTCGGTGCCGCGCGTGACGCCGCGCTTGAGCGTCAGCTGGCCAAACATCACCGGCCCCGCCAGGCGGTGCACGCGGTTGGGGTTGCCGCCTTCCTTCAGCGTCTTGACCTCCTGCGTGACCTCCAGGCCGTCGCAGTCGGAGAAGGCCGCGCCGGCCAGCGGCTTGCTGTCGCCGTCGGGCAGGATCTCCACCACGAAGTTCAGCGCCGGAAAGGGCTGCCAGGGCTCGGACATCAGCGTTCCTCGATCAACAGCTGCTCGCCGCTGCGGCGCAGGTGCAGCGTCAGAAAGCGCAGCGGGCGGCTGGGCGCGACCTGGATGAGCAGGCTGCATTCCCCGCGCTCGATCTCGCGCAGCGCGTCGGCGCCCGCGGCCGTGCGCAGCAGGTAGGACGAGCGGGCATCCGTGCCGCGGAAGGCACCGCGCTGCATCAGGCGGTGCAGCAGCGCGTCGAAGCTGCGCTCCAGGCCGCGGCGCAGCGTCAGGTCGTTGGGCTCGAAGACGAAGCGCTGGCCCTCGCGGCGGCACAGGCGCCGCAGCAGGATGAACAGGCGGCGCACGCCCAGCGCCGTCCAGTCGGCGTCCAGCGACAGCGTCTGGCTGCGCACCGCCGCGATGCCCGTGCCGCCGCGCTCCACACGCGCGGCCAGCGGGTTGGCCCCGAGGCTCTCCAGCACCTCGGCCGCCTGCAGCTCGCCGGCCAGCGCCAGCGCCAGAGCCGGGGGCAGCGGCTCGGCGCCAGGCGCGCCCCAGGCGCCATGCAGGCGGCTGCGGCGCGCCAGCAGGCCCATCAGGGCGCCGCCGGGCGGATGGCCGCGCAGGCGGTCGTCGGCATCGCGCTGCAGCAGCCAGGGGTGGTGGACCGCGGCGAAGCTGGCGGCGCTGCCCGCGGCCGCGGTGTCGACCAAGGCGCCCTCGGCACGCAGCGCGCCGATGTGCGCCGCGGCCTCGGGCGCACGCCAGTCGGCCGGCAGCGCCAGCAGGGCCAGGTGCTCGCGCGAGGCCGCGCCCAGCGCCAGCAACGCGGCGTTCACGCGGTCGATCACCGCGGGCCCGGTGTGCGGCCGGGCCCGCCAGCCGGTGGCGCGCACAT
>CAXDTK010000507.1:0-2033 GCA_963992225.1 uncultured Comamonadaceae bacterium
CACGAGTACTTCCACAACTGGACCGGCAACCGCGTGACCTGCCGCGACTGGTTCCAGCTGTCGCTGAAGGAAGGCCTGACCGTGTTCCGCGACCAGGAATTCAGCATGGACATGGCCGGCACGCCGTCGGCCCGCGCGGTCTGCCGCATCCAGGACGTGCGCCAGCTGCGCGCGCTGCAGTTCCCCGAGGACAGCGGCGCCATGGCCCACCCGGTGCGCCCGGACAGCTACAGCGAGATCAACAACTTCTACACCGCCACCGTCTACGAGAAGGGCTCGGAGGTGGTGCGCATGTACCAGACGCTGGTGGGGCGCGCCGGCTTCGAGGCGGGCATGAAGCTCTACTTCGAGCGTCACGACGGCCAGGCCGTGACCTGCGACGACTTCGCGCAGGCCATCGCCGATGCCAACCCGGGCTCCCCGCTGGCCACCCGGCTGGACGCCTTCAAGCGCTGGTACGCCCAGGCCGGCACGCCACGCGTGAAGGCGCATGGCGAGCATGACACCGCCGCCCGCACCTACACGCTCAAACTCACCCAGCACACCCCCGCCACGCCGGGCCAGAGCGACAAGCTGCCGCAGGTCATTCCGGTCGTCATGGGCCTGCTGGACCGCCATGGCGTTGCGCTGCCGCTGAACGCCGACGGCGCCACCGAGCAGGTGCTGGTGCTGGACCAGGCCGAGCAGACCTTCGTGTTCGAGAACATCGACAGCGAGCCCGTGCCCTCGCTGCTGCGCGGCTTCTCCGCGCCCGTGGTGCTGGACGACGGCCTGTCCGACGCCGCGCTGCTGGTGCTGATGCGCCACGACAGCGACCCCTTCAACCGCTGGGAGGCCGGCCAGCGCCTGGCGCTCAACCGCATCCTGCACGCGCTGCGGGCCGGCCTGCCGCTGGTGCTCAGCCCCGCCTTCATCGAGGCGATGCGCGGCGTGCTCAACCACCCCGAGCTGGACCCGGCCTTCAAGGAGCTGGCCCTCACGCTGCCCGGCGAGAGCTACATCGCCGAGCAGTTGGACGTGGTCGATCCGCAGGCCATCCACGCCGCGGCCATGGCTGCGCAACAGCAACTCGCCAGCGCACTGCGCGACGACTGGGCCGCCGCCTTCGAGGCCAACCAGGTGGCCGGCGGCTACACGCCCGACCCGGTCTCGGCCGGCAAGCGCGCGCTGGCCAACCTGGCGCTGTCCATGCTGGTGCTGGACGCGCAGGCCACCGGCGACGCCGTCTGGCCCGGCAAGGCCTACCAGCGTTTCAAGGATGCGTCCAACATGACCGAGCGCCTGGGCGCGCTGGCCGCGCTGGTCAATGCCAACGCGGCGCTGGCCACCCCGGCGCTGGAGCGCTTCCACGCGCTGTTCAAGGACGACGCGCTGGTTGTGGACAAGTGGTTTGCGCTGCAGGCCCGCGCGCCGGAAGCCGACGGCCGCGTGTTCGCCCGCGCCAGGGCGCTGCTCAAGCACCCGGACTTCAGCCTGAAGAACCCCAACCGCGCGCGCAGCCTGCTGGCCAGCCTGTGCATGTTCAACCCGGCCGCTTTTCATCGTGCCGACGCAGGGGGCTATGTATTCTGGGCCGAGCAGGTGCTGGCCATCGACGCCATCAACCCGCAACTGGCCAGCCGCATCGCCCGTGCGATGGACCGCTGGGCCGTGCTGGCCGAGCCCTACCGCAGCGCCGCCCGCGAAGCCGTGGCCCGTGTCGCGGCCAAGCCCGACCTGTCCACCGATGTCCGTGAAATCGTCGAGCGCGCGCTCGCCTCGGGAACCTGAACCATGTCACGCCACACCAGCCTTACCCAGTACCTGATCGAGCAGCAGCGCGAGCACGGCCACATCCCGCAGGAACTGCGCCTGCTGATCGAGATCGTCGCGCGCGCCTGCAAGCGCATCGCCATCGCCGTCAACAAGGGCGCCCTCGGTGACGTGCTCGGCACCGCCGGCAGCGAGAACGTGCAGGGCGAGGTGCAGAAGAAGCTCGACATCATCGCCAACGAGGTGCTGATCGAGGCCAACGAATGGGGCGGCCACCTGGC
>CAXDTK010000508.1:0-2033 GCA_963992225.1 uncultured Comamonadaceae bacterium
ATGCTGGATTACCGCCGCCGCATTGCCGACATGGACGCCGCCGGCGTCGATGTGGCCATCGTGTCCCTGACCACGCCCAGCGTCTATTGGGCGGACGCGGCGCTGGCGGTGACGCTGGCGCAGGCTGGGCCGGCGGCACCGTCGGCCCGGGTCCCATCTGGGCTTGGGCCAGACCGGCCACCAGCAGCCCAGGCAGAGCGCGCCACAGGTTCACAGCGACTGCTCCCGCAGCATCTTGGACACCTCGCGGTTGGCGGTGATGCGGGTGCCGTCGCGCAGCTGCACCACCAGCTGCGAGTTCTCGTCCGGCGTCATGCTGTCGACGAAGTCCAGGTTGACGATGCAGCCGCGCTGCACGCGCAGGAAGCGCACCGGGTCCAGCCGCGTCTCGAAGCTGGCGATGGGCAGGCGCACCAGGAAGCTGCGGCCCTGGCTGGTGATGGCGGTGTACTTGTTGTCCGAGCGCAGGCACTCGATGGCCTCCACCTGCAGCGGGAAGATCTTGCCCTGGTCGCGCACCAGCAGCCGCGTCAGCGGCGCGTCGTGCGGCGCGCCCAGCGAGGCGGCCATCTGGGCCACCTCGGCTACGCTGGGCCCGGTGTCGCGCAGCGCGTGGCGCACGGCCTCGTCGAAGCGCTCGCGCGAGAAGGGCTTGAGCAGGTAGTCCACCGCGTGCAGCTCGAAGGCGGTCAGCGCATGCTGGTCGTAGGCGGTGGTGAAGATGATGCGCGGCGGCTGGGCCTCGTGCTGCAGCTCGCGCACCACCTGCAGGCCGGTCAGGCCGGGCATCTGGATGTCGGTCAGCACCAGCGCGGGCTTCAGCGCGCGGATCTGCGCCAGCGCCTCGTCGCCGTCGGCACAGACGGCCACCAGCTGCAGCCCCGGCGTGGCCTTGACCCAGTCGGCCAGCGCCTCGGCGGCCAGCGGTTCGTCTTCGGCGATCAGGACGGTGGTGGTGCTCATGGTCAGATCTGGGGAATGAACAAGTCGACGCGGAAGCCGGCGCCGGGGGCGGTGTGGATGCGCAGGCGGGCCTGGCCGTCGTAGTCCAGCGCGAAGCGCTTCCTCAGCGCCGCCAGGCCCACGCCGCGGCGCTGTCCCGGCTGGGGTTCCAGCGCCGCGGGGTCGCAGCCGGGGCCGTTGTCGGCCACCGCCAGGTCCAGGCCGTGGTTGAGGGCGTTGCGGCGGGCGCTGATGGTCACGTTGCCGCCGCCCTTGTGCGGCGCGACGGCGTGCAGGATGGCGTTCTCGACCAGCGGCTGCAGCGTCAGCGGCGGCAGCTCGTCGGCCATCACGCGTTCTTCCAGGTCCCAGTCCACGCGCAGCCGCGGGCCCAGGCGCAGGGCTTCAAGGGCCAGGTAGTCGCGCAGGAAGTCGATCTCGTCGCACAGCATCACCCGGTCCTCGGCGCCGCGCTTGGTGTCCAGCACGTAGCGCAGCATGGACGCGAACTTCAGCAGCGCCGCCTCGGCGCCGGCGGGGTCCTTGCGGGTCAATGCGATCAGCGAATTCAGCGTGTTGAACAGGAAATGCGGGTTGAGCTTGCCGCTGATGGCCGACAGCTCGGCCTTGGCCAGCGCGCTCTCGGCCTGCGCCGCGGCCACCGCCGCCGCGCGGGCCGCGCGGGCCTGCAGCACGGCGGTGAAGGCGGTGGCGATGGCGGCGTACACCACCAGCCCCCACACCGTGCGCCACAACAACCCGGCCACCAGCACCGCGCCGGCGTGGCTGGCGCCGAACAGCGCCGCGTTGACGCCGAACTCGCCGGCCTGCCACAGCGCCGCGAAGGCGACGGCCGCCAGCACATGGGCCATGCCGGCGGCCGCCGGGCCGGCGTCGCCGGCATGCAGGCGGCGCGCCACCGGCCACACGGCCACGCCCAGCAGCATGGGCGCCCACAGCATGGTGGTGGCCTGGTAGACGGCCAGCCAGAACGGGTCCAGCCCGCGGTCGAATTCGCTGCCCGCCAGCACGAACAGGCACCAGGCCAGCGCGCAGCAGCCGGCATAGGCCGCCCACAGCCGGCGGTTGCC
>CAXDTK010000509.1:0-2020 GCA_963992225.1 uncultured Comamonadaceae bacterium
TTTCCACCCGCTCCACCCCTTCGGCCACGATGCGGCGGCGCCTGGCGCGCGGCGCCTGCGGGTCGTCCACGGCCGGCGTCTCCTCGTCGTCCTCCTCGCCGGTGCCGGCCTCATCCAGCACCGCCGCTGCCGGGTCGTCGAGGTCGCCGTCATCCTCCGGCTCGCCGGGCGTGAACACCCGGTCCACGCCGATGTCGGCCCCGTCGCGCACGCCGGTGTCGCCCTCGGTCAGCGCCAGCGATTCGCCCAGCGGCAGCGGCACCGCCTGGTCGTCGCGCAGCGCCACGTCGACCGGCATGCCGGGGTCGGCGTCGTCCAGGTCCAGCCCGGCGAGGTCGCTGCCGCTGTCGGAGCTGTCGCCGGGGCCCAGGCTGGCGGTGTCGCGCCCCGGGGCTTCCCGGGGGGCGGGGTCGACGCCCATCAGGCTGCTGCGTGCCATGTCAATCTCCTGCGAAGCGCGGGGACATCCCGCCCCATCGACAGGCAAGGCATGTGCCCTCACGGGCGGCGGCGCCGGTCAGCCCAGCGGCGGCCGCCTGGAGGGCTGGTCGCCGTCGTCCCCGCCGCCCTGCTGCTCGCGGATGACGCTGATGTTGCCGTCGGGCTCCATGCGCGCCATCTTCACGTCGGCCAGCTTGTCGATGCCGTGCGTGCGCAGGTTGGCCATCAGCTCGGGGATGGTGATCAGCTCCTGCCGCAGGTTGCGCGCGATCAAGCGGCCCCGGCGCACCAGCACCACCGGCGGCGGCTCGACGAAGCGCCGCACCGCGTTCCAGCGGAAGCTGGCCCAGTCCATCAGCCAGTTCCAGCCCACCAGCGTGGCCACCAGCACGAAGCCCTCGGCCACCGTCGAGTAGCTGCCCGCCATCGCGTTCTGCGCGGCGTCGGCGATCAGCACCAGCAGCAGGATGTCGGCCACCGCGATGGAGCCGGTGTCGCGCCGCAGCACGAAACGGAACAGCAGGAACAGGAACCAGTACATCGCGGTGCCGCGGACGACCAGTTCCAGCGGCGAGACCTCGATGCGCATCAGCGCCACGAGGTCGTCCAGGCTCATCACGCCGCCTCGCTGAAACGCACCCGCTCCACCGGGAAGCCCTGCGCCAGCGCCACTTGCAGCAAGGCCTGCCGGCGCTCCGCCGCCAGCTGCGGCTGGCGCGACCACAGCCACAGCGCGTCGCGCGCCTCGCTGCCGATCAGCGCCTCGTCATAGCCGGCATCGACGTGCAGCACGGCATGCTCGGTCCAGGCCCAGGGCAGCGCCTGCAGCGCCTCGGGCCAGGCGCTGACCTTGAGCCGGGCGCCGCCGCCGTCCGCCAGCAGCTGCACCACCGACTGCCGGCCATGGGTGCCATGGCCGTCGATGCGGCGCTGCAGCAGGTCGAACCGGCCGTCCTCGCGCGGCAGCAGGCCCAGCTCGGGGGGTTGGTGCGGGCGGTCTTCCAGCGCGGCGGGCAGCTCGCCCACCAGGAACCAGCGGCCGGCCAGACGCGCCGGGTCCACCCCGCCCGCAGGCACCAGCGGCGCCGGCGCGGGCCCGCGGCGCCGCGCCAGCAGGCTTTCCAGCATCGGCAGGCCCAGCGTGATGACGGTGCTGGCCGTCACCGGGTTGATGCGGTGGCGCCAGCGCGCCGGCAGCATGGGCCAGGCGATGCCCAGCAGCTGCACCCAGGGCAGGCCGCCCAGCCGCGACCCGGCCGGCGCGCCGCCCGCGAACGGCCGTGCCGGCGGCTCGTCATGGGCCCGCGCCGCGCGCCGGGGCCGGCGCAGCAGCAGCGCCGCACCGGCCACCACGCCCGCGGCGATCAGCGCCGGCTTGCGCAGGCGGCGCGGCTGCAGCGCCTCACCCAGCTGCGCGCCGAAGGCGTTGACACCGCGGCGCAGGTTCTCCTCGCGGGCGATGAGGCGCTGCTCGACGCACAGGATCTGCGCGTCCAGGTCCAGCGGCGGCGCGCCGTCAGCGCGGGACAGGCTGGCCGGCAGCGGGGGCAGCGGGGCGGTCATCGGAGCGGTCCTCGGG
>CAXDTK010000510.1:0-2011 GCA_963992225.1 uncultured Comamonadaceae bacterium
GCATCAGGTGGAAGATCAGGAACATCTCGGCCGTCCAGCGGCCGATGCCGCGGATCGCGACCAGTTCCTCGATGATGGCCTCGTCGTCCATCTGCGCCCACTGGCGCACATGCACCTGGCCGGCCGCGAAATGCTCCGCCAGGTCGCGCAGGTATTCCACCTTGCGCGCCGACAAGCCGGCCGCACGCTGGGCGTCGACGCTCAAGGCCAGCACCGCCTGCGGCTGGAACTTGGGAGCCAGCGCGACCCAGCGCTGCCAGACCGACTGCGCCGACTTCACCGAGACCTGCTGGCCCACGATGGACCGCGCCAGCGTGGCGAACGCGTCGCCGTGGCGTTGCAGGCGGGCCTCGCCGAACTGCGGGATCAGCTTCTTCATCACCCGGTCGCGCTTGACCAGGTGCTTGCAGGCCTCGTCCCAATAGGGCGGGATCACCTCGGGCACGACTTCGCGAGCCGGCTCGACCGTCTTGGACACCATCAGCTCTTCACCCAGGTCGTGCCGGCGGCGCCGTCCTTCAGCGTGATGCCCCGGGCCGACAGCTCGGCGCGGATGGCGTCGGCCCCGGCGAAGTCCTTGGCGGCCTTGGCCGCCGCGCGGGCCGCGATGCGTTCCTCGATCCAGCCGCCGTCACCGCCGGCGCTGCCCTGCAGGTAGGCGCGCGGCGGCTGCTGCAGGATGCCCAGCACGCCGGCCAGCGCCTTGAGCAGGCCCGCCCGCTGCGGCGAGCGGTCGCGGTTGACCTCGTTGACGAGGTCGAACAGCACCGCGATGGCGCCGGGCGTGCCGAAGTCCTCGTCCATGGCCGTCTTGAAGGCGGCGGCGCTGGGCTCGGCCCAGTCGATGGTGACATCGGCCGGCGGGACGGCATCGAGCGCCGTGTAGAGCCGGGTCAGCGCCGTGCGGGCGTCTTCCAGGTGGGCATCGCTGAAGTTGAACGGCCGGCGGTAATGGGTGCGCAGCATGAAGAAGCGCAGCGTCTCGCCGTCGAACTTCTTCAGCACGTCGCGGATGGTGAAGAAGTTGCCCAGGCTCTTGGACATCTTCTCGCCGTCGACGTTCAGGAAGCCGTTGTGCAGCCAGTACTTGGCGAAGTCGTAGCCCGCGCCCTGGCTCTGGGCGATCTCGTTCTCGTGGTGCGGGAACTGCAGGTCGCTGCCACCGCCGTGGATGTCGAAGCTCTCGCCCAGCAGCGCGCAGCTCATGGCCGAGCACTCGATGTGCCAGCCCGGGCGGCCTTCGCCGAACGGCGCGGCCCACTTGGCGTCGGCCGGCTCGTCGGCCTTGGCGGCCTTCCACAACACGAAGTCCAGCGGGTCCAGCTTGCCGTCGTCCACCGCCACGCGCTCGCCGGCGCGCAGGTCGTCGACGCTCTTGCCGCTGAGCTTGCCGTAGCCGTCGAACTTGCGCACCGCGTAGTTCACGTCGCCGCCCGCGGCGCGATAGGCCAGGCCGCGTGCCTCCAGGCGTTCGATCAGCGACAGCATCTGCGGCACGTACTCGGTCGCACGCGGCTCGTGGTCGGGGCGCAGCAGTCCGACGGCGGCGAAGTCCTCGTGCATCGCGGCCGTCATCTCCTCGGTGAGCTGGCGGATGGTGATGCCGCGCTCGACGGCGCGCCTGATGATCTTGTCGTCGATGTCCGTCACGTTGCGCACATAGGTGACGGCGTAGCCGCTGGCGCGCAGCCAGCGGTAGATGACGTCGAACGCCATGTTCATCCGCAGGTGCCCCATGTGGCACAGGTCGTAGACCGTGATGCCGCAGACATACATGCGCACCTGGCCCGGCACGAGCGGCTGAAAGTCTTCGAGGGTGCGGCTGAGGGAGTTGTGGACGCGCAGGGACATGAGACGGGAAACAGGGGCTTGACGCCTTGAAAGCCACCAACAAGAAGCCCCGCACCGGGGGCGGCCAGGCGGGGCTCATAGAATGAATTCAGTATAGCGGCCACCCCTACCGCTGCCCCCGCGACAACCCTCATGCGCCTGGGCCGGGGCGGCGGTGAGC
>CAXDTK010000511.1:0-2009 GCA_963992225.1 uncultured Comamonadaceae bacterium
ACACCTAAGCCTTCGTCGGCAGCGTCAGATGTGTATAAGAGACAGCAGCAACCGCCCGCCGGGGCGACCCCGAGGCGCTGGCCGTGGCACTGGCCGCCAGCCGCGCCGACACGCTGGCCACCTTTGCCGCCTACGAAGCCGCCCTGCCCGGCCTGACGGTGCCGCTGCGCGCCGAGGTCAACCCGCCGCTGTGGGAGCTGGGCCACCTGGGCTGGTTCCAGGAGTTCTGGATCGCCCGCAACCCCGAGCGCGCGCGCGGCGCCGCCGCCGACCCGGACGCCCCCCGGGGCGCGCCGCTGCGCGCCAACGCCGATGTGCTGTACGACTCCAGCCAGGTGCCGCACGACAGCCGCTGGCAGCTGCCATTGCCCGACGCGGCGGCGACGCGCGCCGACCTGGCGCAGCAGCTGGCGCAGACGCTGGCGCTGCTGGCCGAGGCCGGCACCGGTGACGATGCGCTGTACTTCTTCCGCCTCGCGCTGCTGCACGAGGACATGCACCACGAGGCCGCGCTCTACATGGCCCGCGGCCTGGGCGTGCCGGTCGCCGACCCGCGCTGGCAGCCACGCCCGCTGCCCGCCCCGCCGGCCGCGCTGGCGCTGGAGGCCTGCCCCTGGCGGCTGGGCAGCCGGCCCGGCGAGGGCTTCGCCTTCGACAACGAGCTGCCCGGCCTGGACGTGCAGCTGCCGGCCTGCCGCATCGACGCCCAGGCCGTGCGCTGGGCCGAGTACCTGCCCTTCGTCGAGGCCGGGGGCTACGAGGACGCACGCTGGTGGAGCGAGGCCGGCTGGCAATGGCGCCGCACCCAGGCCGCAGCCGCGCCCCGCTACCTGCGCCGCGACGGCGACGGCGGGCAGTCCGGGCAGGCCTGGCAAGCCTGGCGAGACGGCTGCTGGCAAGCGCTGGACCCGGCCCTGGCCGCGAGTCACCTGACCCTCCACGAGGCCCAGGCCTGGTGCCGCTGGGCCGGCCGGCGCCTGCCGACCGAAGCCGAATGGGAGCGCGCGGCCTGCAGCCGGCCCGACGCCTTCCGCTGGGGCGACGTGTGGGAGTGGACGGCCAGCCCGTTCGCGCCCTTCCCCGGCTTCCGGCCCCATCCCTACCGCGACTACTCCGCGCCCTGGTTCGATGGCCGCCCGGTGCTGCGCGGCGCCTCGCACTGCACCCAGCCGCGCCTGCGCCACCCGCGCTACCGCAACTTCTTCCCGGCCGGGCGCAATGACATCCCGGCGGGCTTTCGCAGCTGCGCCGGCTAGAGTGCGGGCCGTGAAACTGTCGCTGCAAGACCTCCGTGCCCGCCATCCCACCGCCCGCCGTGGCGCGGCCGATGCGCTGACCGGGCTGACGCTGGACATCGCCGCGGGCGAGCAGGTGGCCGTCATCGGCCCTTCCGGCGCGGGCAAGACCACACTGCTGGAGGTGCTGGCCTGCGCCCGGCCGCCCGCCGCGGGCCGGCTGATGCTGGACGGTGCCGCGCCCTGGGCGCTGCCGCGGCGCGCTTTGCAGCGGCTGCGCGGCCGGCTCATCCTGGTGCCCCAGGTGCCGCCGCTGCCGCCGCGCCAGCGCGTCGTCACGGCCGTGCTGGCCGGCCGGCTGCCGGCCTGGAGCCTGTGGACGGCGCTGCGCTCGCTGTTCTATCCGGTCGACATCCCGGCGGCCGACGCGGCGCTGGAGGTCTTCGAGCTGAGCGACAAGCTGTTCGAGCGCGTGGACCGGCTCTCGGGCGGCGAGCGCCAGCGCGTGGGCCTGGCGCGGGCGCTGGTGGCCCCGGCGCAGCTGTGGCTGGTCGACGAGCCGCTGTCGGCGCTGGACCCGGCGCGCGCGCAGCGGGCCGTCTCGGCGCTGGTGCGCGAGGCGGCGGCGCGCGGCGTGACGCTGGTGGCCACGCTGCACCAGGTGGACGCGGCGCTGGCGCATTTCCCGCGCGTGCTGGGCCTGCGCGAAGGCCGGCTGGTGTTCGACCTGCCCGCGGCCGACGTGACGCCGGCGCTGCTGGCGCGGCTGTACGC
>CAXDTK010000512.1:0-2003 GCA_963992225.1 uncultured Comamonadaceae bacterium
CCGCGCCGGGCAGCGTGGCCTGCCACTGCTGCGCGCTCACCGGCACCGCCGCCGCCGCGGCGGCCGGCCGTGCCTGCGCGCGCAAGGCACTGGCCTCGGCCTGCAAGGCGGTGGCGCGGGCGTCCCAGCGCTGGGCCAGCAGCAGCGCGACCGCGGCCAGCAACAGCGCGACGAGGCCCGCCAGCCCGGGCAGGCCCAGCGCCTGGTGCAGCCGCTGCCATGCTGCCTTCATGAACCACCTCCGGTCGGCACGCGGGCCGTGATCTCGAAACGCTGGCCCGCCAGGCCGGCCTCCGCCGCCGCCGAGAAGCGCGACAGCACCACCTGGCGCCAGCCGGGCGTGCGGCCCAACTGCTCGGCCAGCTGCAGCGCCAGCAGCCTGTCGGGCGTCAGGCCTTCCAGGCGCAACTCGCCACGGCCGGCGCTGGCGTCCAGGCCCAGCCAGGCGATGGCCTTGGCGTCGGCGCCGGCGATCTCCACGCGGGTCAGCAGCGGCTCCCAGGGCATGGCCAGCAGCGCACGCGCCTCCGTCGCGCCGCGGTGTTCGGCCGGCGCTGCCGCGGCACGGCGCGGCGGCGGCTTGGCCGCGCCGCGAAGGACGCCGGCGCGGTCGCGCGCGGCCTGCGCGGCCTCCAGCGCGCGGTGGCTGTCGACGGCGCTCCAGCCGGCGGTGGCCAGCACCAACGCCGCCGTCACGGCCAGCGGCCAGGCCAGCGGCGAGCGGCGCGAGCGCGGCAGGAAGTCGGGTTGCGGCGTGGCCGGCCCGGGCTGCGGGGCCAGCGCGGCGGCCGGCGTGCCGACGGCCAGCGGCGCGGCCTCGCCCGGCGCGCCCAGGTCCGCCAGCGTCTGCACGCGCCGCGACTGCAGCGCGGCCACGCGGCCCTGGTCGAGCCGGATGACCACCGCCACCTCGCCCTCATGCCAGACCACGCGGCCCGACGCCGCGCGCGTGGCCGCCGGCAAGGCGGCCAGCCAGCGCGCCCAGGCCGGCCGCACGGCCGCGATGCGCACGCCGGCCGCGCGGGCCCGCGCCTGCAGCGCGGCCAGGTCCAGCCCGTGCAGCGCCGAGGCGCCGCGGGCCGGCCCGACCTGCCAGGGCGCGATGACGAAGCGCTGCGCGGCCGCGCCGAAGTAATGCGCGAACTGCTGCTGCGCGTAGGCCTGCACCGCGTCCAGGTCGGCCAGCGGCAGCCCGGGCTCCACGACCAGCTCGTGCAGCGCCCGTGCGCTGACGACCAGCTCCACCGCCGAGCCGGGGCGCTCGCGGCACCAGGCCTCGAACTCCGGCGCGCCGGGCGTGACGAACAGGGGCCGCGGCCGGGCCAGCCGGGCCTGCAGGCGCTGGCGCAGCGGCTCACTCATCGAGGGTGACACGTTCCAGCTCCTCGAAGGTGGTGTCGCCGCGGCACACGGCCGCGAGCGCCATCTCGCGCAGCGACTTCATGCCGCGCGCCCGGGCCGCGGCCTTGATCTCGGACATGGGCGCCCGCGCCGCGATCAGGTCGCGCAGGCCGTCGTCCAGCTTCAGCAGCTCGGCCACCGCGCGCCGGCCCTTGTAGCCGGTGCCGCGGCAGTGGCCGCAGCCCTCGCCCTTCATGAAATGGCCGTCGGTGACCGCATGCCTCGCCAGCGTGGCGGCGTCGGGCGTGAACGGCTTGGCGCAGTGCCGGCAGGTCAGCCGCACCAGGCGCTGCGCCAGCACGGCGTTCAGCGCGGACACGACGTTGTAGAGGTCCAGCCCCATGTGCATGAAGCGGCCGATGACGTCGAAGGCGTTGTTGGCATGCACGGTGCTGAACACCAGGTGGCCGGTCAGCGCCGCCTGCACGGCGATCTGCGCGGTCTCGGCGTCGCGGATCTCGCCCACCATGACGCGGTCGGGGTCGTGGCGCAGGATGGAGCGCAGGCCGCGCGAGAAGGTCAGGCCCTTCTTCTCGTTGACGGGGATCTGCACCACCCCTGTCTCTTATACACATCTGACGCTGCCGACGAAGGCTTAGGTG
>CAXDTK010000513.1:0-1941 GCA_963992225.1 uncultured Comamonadaceae bacterium
GGCGGGGGTCATGCGGGCTCCGGGGTGCGCGGCATTCTCGCGGCGCTATCTTCGGCCCCTTAGCATCCGGCCATCATGGATGCACCGCGCGACCCCCACGCCCCGTCCCAGCCCCTGCACGGCGGCGCCGAGGCCGGCTGGCGGCTCAAGCTCTACACGGTGATCTTCGAGGCCGACACCCGCGCCGGGCGGCTGTTCGACCTGGTGCTGGTGGGGCTGATCCTGGCCAGCGTCGCCGTCGTGATGCTGGACAGCATGGCCGCCGTCCAGGCCCGCCACGGCCGGCTGCTGACGGTGCTGGAATGGGCCTTCACGCTGGCCTTCACGGCCGAGTACCTGGCGCGGCTGGCCTGCGTGCGCCACCCGCTGCGCTATGCGCGCAGCCCGTTCGGCATCATCGACCTGCTGGCGCTGCTGCCCACCTACCTGGCCGTGTTCGTGCCGGGGCTGCATGCGCTGATCGACGTGCGCGTGCTGCGGCTGCTGCGGCTGTTCCGCATCCTCAAGCTGGGCGCCTATGTGGCGGAGTTCGGGCTGCTGGGCCGGGCGCTGATGGCGTCGCGCCGCAAGATCCTGGTGTTCATGAGCTTCGTGCTGATGGTGGTGACCATCATGGGCACGCTGATGTACGTGGTGGAGGGCCCCGAGAACGGCTTCACCAGCATCCCGGTGGGCGTGTACTGGGCCATCACGACCATGACCACGGTGGGCTTCGGCGACATCACGCCCAAGAGCGACCTGGGCCGGGTCATCGCGTCGGCCATGATGCTGCTGGGCTGGGGCACGCTGGCCGTGCCCACCGGCATCGTCAGCGCCGAGTTCACGGCCCAGCGGGTGGGCCGCGCGCCCACCACCCGCACCTGCCACGAATGCCTGAGCGAAGGCCATGCGCCCGACGCGCAGTTCTGCCGCGACTGCGGCGCGCCGCTGCCGCCGTGGCAGCACGACGAGACGCTGTTCCCGCGCCCGGCCGCCGAGCGCGATGCCGCCCCGCCCGGCCGTGCCAGGGGACCATGACGGTCGTCACGCCCGGGCCATTGCCCATTGCCAGCGCGCCGGCCTGCCCGGACAGTCGCGCCTCCCGCCCCGACCGGATACCGCCTTGACCTCCGCAGCCCTCGACGCCGGCGCCGCCCGCGCCCGCCATGACCGTGCCTTCCTGGGCCACCCCGCCGGCCTGGGCTGGCTGTCGTTCTGCGAGCTGTGGGAGCGCTTCAGCTACTACGGCATGCAGGCGCTGCTGGTGCTGTACCTCAGCAACCACCTGTTCCTGCCGCAGACCATCGGCCAGGTGGCGGGCATGGAGGCGCTGCGCGCGGCCATCGAGGGGGTCACCGGCCCGCGCTCGCCGCAGCAGCTGGCCTCGGTGGTGTTCGGGCTGTACGCCGGGCTCGTCTACCTGACGCCGCTGTTCGGCGGGCTGCTGGCGGACCGCTGGCTGGGCCGCACCCGCACCGTGGTGATCGGCGCCACGCTGATGGCCGCAGGCCATTTCCTGATGGCCTTCGAGGTGGCCTTCCTGCCCGCGCTGGCCTGCCTGCTGCTGGGCGTGGGCTGCTTCAAGGGCAACATCGCCGCGCAGGTGGGCGACCTCTACGCGCCGGGCGACAAGCGCCGCGCCAGCGCCTTCCAGATCTTCATGCTGGCGGTGCAGGTCGCGGTGATCGCCGCGCCCATCGTCTGCGGCACGCTGGGCGAGAAGGTGGGCTGGCACTGGGGCTTCGGCGCCGCCGGCGTGGGCATGGTGATCGGCCTGTTCGTCTACCTCGCCGGGCGGCGCTGGCTGCCGCCCGAGGCGCCGCGCGGCCGCCCCGAAGCTGGCGCCACCCGCCGGCCGCCGCTGGGGCGGCGCGGCCTGCAGCAGGTGCTGCTGCTGGTGGCGCTGCTGCCGCTGCTGATGCTGTCCATCGTCGGCAACCAGCAATACAACAACGGCTTCCC
>CAXDTK010000514.1:0-1910 GCA_963992225.1 uncultured Comamonadaceae bacterium
CCCGGGTTCGGCTTGCTGCGTGCACCGTCAACCCCGGGCCAGCGTCCCGCCGGCCCGGGCCCAGCCCAACACCGCCACCTGGCAGACCGCCCCGCGCTGGGCGCGGCTGCTGCGGCCAGCTTACCGCGTGCGCCTGGCCGCCGACTGGACCGCGGGCGACGACGCGCTGCTGGTCGCGCTGCATGCGCGGCGCTCGGCGCCGGCCATCCTGGCCTGGCGCGCGGCGCACCCGACGCGGCCGGTCGTGCTGGTGCTGACCGGCACCGACCTGTACCGCGACATCGCGCAGGACGCGGCCGCGCAGCGCTCGCTGGCGCTGGCCGATGCGCTGGTGGTGCTCAACGAGCTGGGCCTGCGGTCGCTGCCCGAGGCCTGGCGGGCCAAGGCGCATGTGGTGCTGCAGTCCTGCAGCGCGCGTGCGCCGCTGCCGCGCACAACGCGGCACCTGCGCGCGCTGATGGTGGGCCACCTGCGCGACGAGAAGGACCCGCGCACCTACTGGCGTGCCGTGCGCCGCCTGGCCGACCGGCCCGACCTGCGCTTCGACCACATCGGCGCCGCGCTGGACCCCGCGCTGGGGGCCGAGGCTGCCGCGCTGGCCGCCGCGCAGCCGGCCTTCCGCTGGCTGGGCGGCCTGCCGCATGGCGCGGCGCGCCGGCACATCCAGGCCGCCCATGTGCTGGTGCACGCCAGCCGCATGGAAGGCGGCGCCCATGTCGTCATCGAGGCCATGCGCAGCGGCACGCCGGTGCTGGCGTCGCGCATCGACGGCAACCTGGGGCTGCTGGGCGCCGGCTACGAGGGCGTGTTCGAGCCCGGCGACGATGCCGCGCTGGCGGCCCTGCTGCTGCGCGCCCGCGACGATGCCGATATGCTTCCCCGGCTCAACGCCCAGCTCGGCGCCCGCGCCGCCCTGTTCGCGCCCGAGGCCGAGCGGGCCCACCTGCTTCACCTCGTCGGCGCCTTGCTCGCCGGCCCATCCACGCCATGAACGCACCTGCCTGCCCCGTCCCCGCCGCCGAACCCCGCCTCACGTCGCTGTCCCATGGCGGCGGCTGCGGCTGCAAGATCGCCCCGGGCGTGCTGTCCGAGATCCTCAAGGGCACGGCGGCCTTGCCCATCCCGAAGGAGCTGCTGGTCGGCATCGAGACGGCCGACGACGCGGCCGTCTACCAGCTCAACGACGAGCAGGCCCTGATCGCGACGACCGACTTCTTCATGCCCATCGTCGACGACCCGTTCGACTTCGGCCGCATCGCCGCGACCAACGCGATCAGCGACGTCTACGCGATGGGCGGCCGGCCCATCCTGGCGCTGGCGCTGGTGGGCATGCCCATCAACGTGCTGTCCACGCAGACCATCGGCCGCGTGCTGGAAGGCGGCGCCTCGGTCTGCCGCGCGGCCGGCATCCCGATCGCGGGCGGGCACACCATCGACTCGGTCGAGGCGATCTACGGCCTGGTCGCGCTGGGGCTGGTGCACCCCAAGCGCGTCAAGCGCAACGCCGATGCCCTGGCAGGCGACGTGCTGGTGCTGGGCAAGCCGCTGGGCGTGGGCGTGATGAGCGCGGCGCTGAAGAAGGGCGAGCTGGGCGACGCCGGCTATGCCCGCATGATCGACACGACCACGAAGCTGAACACGCCGGGGCCGGACCTGGCCGCGCTGCCCGGCGTGCATGCGCTGACCGACGTGACCGGCTTCGGTCTGGCGGGCCATGCGCTGGAGCTGGCGCGCGGCGCGAAGTGCTCGGTGGAGCTGGACTGGCGCGCGGTGCCGCTGCTGCCCGGCGTGCGTGAACTGGCGGAGCGCGGCTTCGTCACCGGCGCGTCGGAGCGCAACTGGGCCGGCTACGGCGGCGATGTGGCGCTGCCGGGTGGCTTTGCCGCGGTGGACCGGGCCCTGCTGAGCGA
>CAXDTK010000515.1:0-1889 GCA_963992225.1 uncultured Comamonadaceae bacterium
GCGCCCCCCGCTATCTACACCTACGCCTTCGCCGGCAGCGCCAGATGTGTATAAGAGCCTGGGTGGGGGCGGCGGGTCTCGGAGAAGCGCCGCATCAGCGCGTCGTTGTTCGCGTCCAGGAAGATGGAGCGCACCGCCACGCCGCGGGCGCGCAGGTCCTTCAGCAGCGGCAGCATCAGCGGCAGCGAGCCGGCGCTGCGCACGTCCACCGCGATGGCGACGCGGCGCTCGCCGCGCTGCTGCTCCAGGTGCAGGAAGTCCAGCAGCAGCTCGGCGGGCAGGTTGTCGACGCAGAAGTAGCCGGCGTCCTCCAGCGCATGCATGGCCACCGACTTGCCGCCGCCGGACATGCCGGTCAGCAGCACCACGTCGCCTAGCAGGTCGGTGGGGGTGTTCATGAGCGGGCCTTGCGGCCGCGCGCGGGCGCGGCGGTGGAGGCGTCCAGCATCTCCTGCGCGTGGGCCAGGCTGGTGGACGACAGCCGCTCGCCGCCCAGCATGCGGGCGATCTCGGCCACGCGCGCCTCGCCGGCCACCGTCGCCACGCGGCTGGCCGTGGCGCCGCCCTGCAGGCCCTTGGCCACCAGCAGGTGATGGTCCGCGCAGGCGGCCACCTGCGGCAGGTGGGTGACGGCCAGCACCTGGCGCTGGCCGGTGGCCGACTGGCCCAGCTGCTTCATCAGCCGGCCCACCGTCTCGGCCACGGCACCGCCGATGCCGGCATCGATCTCGTCGAAGATCAGCGTGCCGGGCGAACTGCCGGTGGTGGCCTGGCTGGTGGTCACGGCAATGGCCAGCGCGATGCGCGACAGCTCGCCGCCCGAGGCCACCTTGGCCAGCGGTCGCGGCGTGCTGCCGGCATGGCCGGCGACGAGGAATTCGGCCGACTCCAGGCCGTAGCTCTGCGGGCCGTCGGTCGCGTTCAGCGCGATGTCGAAGCGCCCGCCGGCCATGCCCAGCTGCTGCATCGCACTGCTCACCGCGGCAGCCAGCTTGGGCGCGGCCTCGCGGCGGGCCTGGCTGGCCGCGTGGGCCTGGGCATCGAAGGCCTGGCGCGCGGCGGCCAGCGCGGCTTCCAGCTGGGCCGGGTCGCTGGCGGCGTCCAGCGCGGCCAGCTCGGCGCGCCACTGTGCCAGCAACGCCGGCAGGTCCTGGGGCTGGCGACGGTAGCGGCGCGCCAGCGTCATCCAGGCCGACACGCGTTCGTCAAGCTCGGCCAGGCGGCCGGGGTCCAGGTCGGCCTTGTGCAGGTAGGCCGACAGCGTGTGGCTGGCGTCCTGCAGCTGCGCCTGGGCGTCGCGCAGCGCCTGCACGGCGGGCAGCAGGCGCGCGTCATGGTCCAGCACGCGCTCCAGCTGGTCCAGCGCGCCGCCGGTCAGCGATTGGGCGCTGGGCTCGGCCTCGTCCAGCGCGTCCAGCGCCGCCTTGGCCGCGTCGATCAGCGACTGGCCGTGCGACAGCCGCTGGTGCTCGGCGTTGAGTTCCTCCCACTCGCCCTCGGCCGGGGCCAGGCCGTCCAGCTCGCCGATCTGCCAGGCCAGGCGCTCGCGTTCGCGCAAGGCCTCGGCCTGCAGGCCCTGGGCCTTCTCCAGCGCCTCGGCGGCCTGCTTCCAGGCCGCGTGGGCGCGCGCCAGCGGGGCGGTGTCCAGGTCGGCAAAGCCGTCCAGCAGCTCGCGCACCGCGGCCGGCCGGGTCAGGCCTTGCCAGGCATGCTGGCCGTGGATGTCCAGCAGGTGGTCGGCCAGCTCGCGCAGCTGCGTCAACGTCGCGGCGCCGCCGTTGATCCACGCGCGGCTCTTGCCCGCGGCGTCGATGACGCGGCGCAGCAGCAGGGTGTCATCGGCGTCGAAGCCGGCTTCGTCCAGCCAGCCGCGCAGCGCCGCCGGCGTG
>CAXDTK010000516.1:0-1879 GCA_963992225.1 uncultured Comamonadaceae bacterium
GCCCGCCCGGGCGGGCCTGCAGGTCCAGGTCGAGCAGCTCGCGCCGCGACGTGATCCAGCCCTCGCTGAGCGCGAAGCCGAGCGCGAAGTCCTCCAGGTCGACCGGGGTGGCCAGCATGACGCCCTGCGCGATGCCGTTCACCGTCAGCGCCACCGGCAGCTCCACGGCGACTTCTTCCTCGGCGGGCTGGTTCAGGGGCTGGTGCGGGTGCAGGGCATGGGTGGACATCGGCGGCGATGATAGGAGCCTGTTTCGCCGGAGCTGCCGTGTACCTGCCGTCCCAATTCAACTCGACCGAGCTCGCCCACGCCTTGCGCCTGATCGAGGAGCACCCCCTCGCACTGCTCGTCGGGCCGGACGGGGCGGGCGACAGCTTTGGCAGCCACCTGCCGCTGGTCGTCGTGCCCGCGGCCGACGGGCTGGTGCTGGAAGGGCACATGGCGCGGGCCAACCCGCACTGGGGCTGGCTGTCCGGCCAGCAGCGGCTGCTGGCGGTGTTCAGCGGCCCCGGCGCCTACGTCAGCCCGCGCCATTACGACAGCGTGCAGAACGTGCCGACCTGGAACTACGCGGCGCTGCATGCCTATGGCGACATCGGGTTCATCGACGCGCCGGCCGACAAGGACGCGTTGCTGAAGCGGCTCATCGGTCGCTTCGAGCCCGAGTACGCCGAGCAGTGGCGTGGCCTGCCGGAGGCCTACCAGCAGCGCCTGCTGGGCGCCATCGTGGGCTTTCGCATCCGCGTGACGCGGTGGGAGCTGAAGCTCAAGATGAGCCAGAACCGGTCGGCCGTGGAACGGGGCCGCATCCACGAAGCGCTGGCGGCCTCGGGTCTCGCCGAAGAACGCGCCACCGCCGCGTGGATGGCCAGGCTGGCGGGTTAGGCCGGCAGCTCGTCGCCCAGCGCGTGGCGCAATGCCATGGCGGCATGCGGGGCGCGCTCCTTGGCGCCGCTGATGAAGAACATGAACACGTCACGCGGCGCGGTGGGCTGCGCAGCCGCCGGTTCGATGCGCGGCACGCCCGCCGGTTCGCCGCCGGCGGCCCAGGCGCGCGCCGCGTCGGCGAGCTGCGGGAACACCTCGGGGCTGCAGCCCAGCGGCTGGTCCGCATGGGTGCGCATGATGCGCGTGTAGACGAAGTCGCCGGTGGGCTCGGCGATGGGCGGGTAGTCGTCGGACTCGGTGAACACCGTGGCGGCCCGGTAGCGGCGCGCGAGGGCGAGGTACTCGGGGCACTGGAAGCTGGCGTGGCGCACGTCCAGCGCGTGCCGCAGCGGCAGGCCATCGACCTCGGGCGGCAGCAGCTCCAGGAAGGCGGTCAGGTCGGCCGCGTCGAAGCGGTGCGAGGGTGCCAGCTGCCAGACGATGGGTCCCAGCTTGTCGCCCAGTTCGGCGATGCCGCTGTGGATGAAGCGCTGGACCGACTCGGCACCCTCGGCCAGCACGCGGCGCTGGGTCGCGAAGCGGATGGCCTTGAGCGAGAACATGAAGCCGTCGGGCGTCTCCTGCCGCCACTTGGCGAAGGTCGCGGGCTTCTGCGCGCCGTAGTAGGTGCTGTTGATCTCGATGGCCGAGAGCCGCTGGCTGGCGTAGGCCAGCTCACGCGCCTGCGGCCAGCCCTTGGGGTAGAAGTTGTCGCGCCACGGCTCGAAGTTCCAGCCACCGATGCCGACCCTGATCGTTGCTGCACTCACGCCGTCTCCTGCCCGATGGGGAATCCGGCCCACTCTATCGGGCGGCTCCGGCGCGAGGCAAGCGCGCTTACATCCCGGCGTAGTTGGGACCGCCGCCGCCTTCCGGCGTGACCCAGACGATGTTCTGCGTCGGGTCCTTGATGTCGCAGGTCTTGCAGTGCACGCAGTTCTGCGCGTTGATC
>CAXDTK010000517.1:0-1878 GCA_963992225.1 uncultured Comamonadaceae bacterium
TGGGCGAGCAGGTGCAGAGCTGGATCTCCACGGGCGCGAACCAGCCGGTGTCGGGCGAGCAGCTCGGCAGCGCGCTGGGCGGCGCCGGCGGCCTGCTGGGCCAGCTGGCGCAGCAGGCCGGGGTGTCGCCGGCGGAGGCGGGCAGCCAGCTCAGCCAGCTGCTGCCGCAGATCGTCGACCGGCTGACGCCCAACGGACAGCTGCCCGCCAACCTGGGGGCGGGTGGCCTGGGCGACCTCGCCGGCCTGCTGGGCGGCCTGTTGAACCGCTGAAAAGGCCAACGGCCCCGCGAGGGGCCGTTTGGTCGTGCGCGGTTCGGTTCAGAGCACTTCGGAGGCGAAGTCCGCCAGCCGCGAGCGCTCGCCGCGGGCCAGCGTCACATGGCCGCTGTGGGCCCAACCCTTGAAGCGGTCCACCGCGAAGGTCAGGCCGGAGCTGCCCTCGGTCAGGTAGGGGGTGTCGATCTGCGCCAGGTTGCCCAGGCAGACGATCTTGGTGCCGGGGCCGGCGCGGGTGATCAGCGTCTTCATCTGCTTGGGCGTCAGGTTCTGGGCCTCGTCGATGATGACGTATTTGTTCAGGAAGGTGCGCCCGCGCATGAAGTTCAGGCTCTTGATCTTGATCTTGCTGCGCACCAGGTCGTTGGTCGCGGCGCGGCCCCATTCGCCGGCCGTGGAGTCGCCCTTGGCCAGCACTTCGAGGTTGTCGTCCAGCGCGCCCATCCAGGGGCCCATCTTCTCTTCCTCGGTGCCGGGCAGGAAGCCGATGTCCTCGCCCACCGGCACGGTGACGCGGGTGACGATGATCTCGCTGTAGCGGCGCTCGTCCAGTACCTGCGACAGGCCGGCCGCCAGCGTCATCAGCGTCTTGCCGGTGCCGGCGGTGCCGGTCAGCGTGACGAAGTCGCACTCCGGGTCCATCAGCAGGTTGAGCGCGAAGTTCTGCTCGCGGTTGCGCGCGCTGACGCCCCAGACGGCGTTCTTCTGGTGGCCGTAGTCCTTCAGGGTCTTGAGCACGGCGGTCTTGCCGGTGATCTCGGTGACCTTGGCGTACAGCGGCGTCGCGCCCGGCGCCTCCAGGTAGACCAGCTCGTTGATCAACAGCGTCGGCACCAGCGGGCCGCTGATGCGGTAGAAGGTGGTGTTGCCCTGCTGCCAGCTCTCCATGGTCTTGCCATGGCGCTCCCAGAAGTCGCTGGGCAACGCCTGCACGCCGGTGTAGAGCAGGTCGGAGTCCTCCAGCGTCTTGTCGTTGCGGTAGTCCTCCGCCGGCAGGCCCAAGGCGCGCGCCTTGATGCGCATGTTGATGTCCTTGGACACCAGCACCACTTCGCGGCCCGGGTGGCGGTCCTTGAGCGCCTGCACGACGCCCAGGATCTGGTTGTCCGCCTTGCCCTGCGGCAGGCCCTGGGGCAGCGGCGCGTCGATCAGCTCGGTCTGGAAGAACAGATTGCCCTCGGCCTCGCGGTGGCCGGTGCCGGCCAGCGGCAGGCCCTTGGACATCTCCTCGACGCTGCTGCTCTTCAGCCCGGCGGCCAGCTGGTCCAGCTCACGGCTGACCTGGCGCACGTTGCGCGCCACCTCGGTCATGCCTTTCTTGTGGCCGTCGAGTTCCTCCAGCGTGATCATGGGCAGGAAGATGTCGTGCTCCTCGAAGCGGAACAGCGACATCGGGTCGTGCATCAGCACGTTGGTGTCCAGCACGAACAGCTTGGCGGCGCCGCTGGCCGCCTTGCGGCTGCGCTTGGGGGCGGCGGACCTGGCCGGCGCCTTGGCCGCGCTGCGGTTGCCGGTGCCGTTCTTGGCTTCGGCGGGGGCAGGGGCCGGCGGGGCTGTCTCTTATACACATCTGACGCTGCCGACGAAGGCTTAGGTGTAG
>CAXDTK010000518.1:0-1877 GCA_963992225.1 uncultured Comamonadaceae bacterium
GCAGCGTCAGATGTGTATAAGAGACAGGGGTGGCGATGACGCCAGTGGACCGGAGCGCCGCACCCGCCGCGAGCCCGGCGCGGCGAATCGACAGGCGCGGTGACGAATGGACGCCGGCGGCCGCCAAATGAAAAAAGCCCGGTGCGGGGCACCGGGCTTTTCAGCGGAGCGGGGTCGCTTAGGCGGCAGCGCGCTTGCTGGTGGCGCGGGTGGCCGTCTGCGAGGCCTTGACCGCCTGGGTCGTGGCGGCCTGGAAGTTGGCTTCGGCCACTTCGACGGCTTGCTTGGTGGCCTTCTGCACCGACTCGAACGCGTTGTTCGCGGCGGCGACGGCGGACTTCACCAGGGCGACGGCGTTCTCGGTGCCGGCCGGGGCGTTCTTGGCGGCGTTGTCCACCAGGGCCGAGAACTTCTGCTGCGCATCGGCGAACTGGCTTTCAGCGGCCTTGGCCACTTCGGCGCCGGTGCTGGAGGCGATGTCGTAGAGGTGGCGGCTGTAGGAAGCGGCCTTCTCGGCGGTGGGCTGCAGCAGCGCGGCCTGCAGCGACAGCAGTTCCTGCGCGTCCTTGACGGACAGGGCGGCGGCGGTGGTGTCGGCGGCTTCGCTCAGCGCGGTCTTGGCGACCTGCAGGTTCAGCTCGACGAGCTTCTCGACGCCTTCGAACGCCTTGTTGGTCAGGCCGAAGAGGGTTTCGACGTTGGCCTTGTGGGCGGCCAGGATTTGTTCAGCGGTCAGCATGGTGGACTCCGATTGCAAGGGGGTTGAACCGTTTGCCGTGCTTTGCTGCACTGCAACATGAATCGAATGATAGAGGTCGCCGGCCAGATTGCAAGCACTTTTTGTGCGGTGCAGCAAATTAGGGGTTCCAGCCGGTCGCCGCCGTGCCGGCGGGCGCGCCGCTATCGTCGCGGCCCATGCTGGCCTTCCACTCCGACGCCCACAGCCTGGCGCTGCCGCCGGGGCACCGCTTCCCGCAGTCCAAGTACCGGCTGCTGCGCGAGCATTTCGAGCGCGAGCCCGGCCGGCTGCGCATGCAGCCGGCGCCGGCGGCGACCGAGGGCGAGCTGGCGCTGGTGCACACGCCGGACTACGTGGACGCGGTGCTGCTGGGCCGGCTGAGCGCGGCCGAGCAGCGCGAGATCGGCTTTCCGTGGAGCCCGTCCATGGCCGAGCGCTCGCGACGCTCGGTGGGCGCCACCATCGCCGCGGCGCGCGCCGCGCTGGCCGAGGGCGTGGCCGCCAACATGGCCGGCGGTACCCACCACGCCTATGCCGACAAGGGCTCGGGCTACTGCGTGTTCAACGACGTGGCGGTGGCCGCGCGGCTGATGCAGGCCGAGACCGCCGCGCGCGAGCGGCGGCTGCTGCGCGTGCTGGTCATCGACCTGGACGTGCACCAGGGCAACGGCACCGCCGCCATCTTCCGCGACGACGACACGGTCTTCACCTTCTCCATGCATGGCGCGCGCAACTTCCCGTTCCGCAAGGAGCCCAGCGACCTGGACGTGGACCTGCCCGACGGCTGCGGCGATGCCGATTACCTGGCCGCGCTGGACGCCGCGCTGGCGGCGGTGTGGCGGCGCTGCGAGCCGCAGCTGGCCTTCTACCTGGCCGGCGCCGACCCGCACGAGGGCGACCGGCTGGGCCGGCTGAAGCTCACGCAAGCAGGCCTGGCCGAGCGCGACCGCCGCGTGCTGGCGGCGCTGGCGGCGCGCCGCATCCCGGTCGCGCTGAGCATGGCCGGCGGCTACGGCCACGACCTCGCCACCACCGTGGCGGTGCAGGTCGCCACGCTGAACCTGGCCGCTGAAGCGTGGGCGACATGGCCGGCGTGCCCTGCGTGAAAGAATGACCGGATGACGTCCCCGTCCCGCCC
>CAXDTK010000519.1:0-1876 GCA_963992225.1 uncultured Comamonadaceae bacterium
GTCGGCAGCGTCAGATGTGTATAAGAGACAGGGCGAGCAGCGCGGCGCCCCAGACCCCAACGACCGCCGCGCTGCTCGCCGCATGAACGCCCTCCTGAAAACCGCGGCAGCCACCACGCTGCTGCTGCTCCACGCCGCGCCCGCCTGGGCCGCCCCGCTGCCCGAAGGCCTGCGCCCGGTGCGGCTGGAAGCGCGCGACCAGCCCATCGAGCAGTTCCTGCAGGGGCTGTTCTCGGGCACCGACATCCCGGTGGTGGCCACCGGCGTGCAAGGCCAGGTCAACGGCCGCTTCGAGGGCCCGCCGGCGCGGCTGCTGCGCGACCTCAGCCGCGCCTACAACCTGCTGACCTACTACGACGGCGGCGTGCTGCACATCACGCCGGCCAGCGACACGCAGACGCGCAGCTACCTGCTCAGCCCCGCCGCCAGCAGCCAGGTGCAACGCGCCGCGCAGGCGCTGCAGCTGCCGGACGGCCGCAACGTGCTGAAGGTGGGCGACGACGGCGCGCTGCTGGCCGTGGGCGCCCGGCGCTTCGTGCAGCAGGTCGACGAGCTGGTGCGCCAGCTGCGCCCCACCGCCATGCCGGCCGCCGTCAACAGCTGGGCGCCGGTGACGCAGGCGCTGCCGCTGCCCGACTACCGCATCTTCTACCTGCGCTACGCCTGGGCGCAGGACGTGCCCATGAGCTTCGGCGGCCAGCAGACCACGCTGCCCGGCGTGGCCAGCATCCTGCGCGCGCTGGTGGGCCAGCCGGCCAAGCCGCGCACCAGCGTGGCCACCGACCCCAGCCGCGCGCAGGGCAGCCAGCGCGCCCGCCCCGGCGGCGCGCTGCGCGGCGGCCCCACCACGCTGGGCCTGGCGGACGACGCCCCGGCCGGCGGCCGCGGCGCCGACACGCTGGTGGCGGCGCTCAGCCAGGCCGGCTACGGCCAGCCGGTGGCCGAGCCGGCCGACGCGCCGCCGCCGCCGCACGACTTCAGCCCCCGCATCGAGGCCGACCCGCGGCTGAACGCCGTCATCGTGCGTGACCTGCCCGAGCGGCTGGACCGTTATGGCGCGCTCATCAAGTCGCTGGACGTCGAGCCGCAGTCGCTGGAGATCGAGGCCACCATCATCGACATCAACACCGACCGCCTGCGCGAGCTGGGCATCAACTGGCGCTACAACCATGGCCTGTCCAGCCTGATGTTCGGCAACGGCACGGCCAGCGACAACCGCCTCAACGGCCAGGTGGACCCCACCCCCGCGGCCCGCGGCGGCGTCATCTCCGCCGTCATCGGCGACCGCTACCCCTTCGTCGCCCGCATCACCGCGCTGCAGACCGACGGCGCGGCCAAGGTGGTCAGCAGCCCGCAGGTGGTCACGCTGTCCAACGTCGAGGCGGTGTTCGACAACAGCTCCACCTACTACGTGCGCGTGGCCGGCCGCGAGGAGGTGGACCTCTTCAACGTCACCGCCGGCACACGGCTGCGCGTGACGCCGCATGTGTTCAAGGATGGCGCCGACAGCGACGGCGCGGCCCGCATCAAGCTGCTGGTGCAGATCGAGGACGGCGGCCTGACCGGCCAGAGCGTGGACAACCTGCCCATCGTCGAGCGCTCGGGCATCAACACCCAGGCGCTGATCTCCGAGGGCGAGAGCCTGCTGATCGGCGGCATGGTGCGCGACAGCTCCACGGCCGGCGTCGACAAGGTGCCGCTGCTCGGCGACATCCCGGTGCTGGGCCACCTGTTCAAGACCCAGCGCAAGGGCGGGCAGCGCATCGAGCGCATGTTCCTCATCACGCCGCGGCTGGCCAGCAGCCGGGCCGCCACCCAGGTGATGGAGAAGGCCTGTCTCTTATACACATCTCCGAGCCCACGAGACGGACTCCTA
>CAXDTK010000520.1:0-1860 GCA_963992225.1 uncultured Comamonadaceae bacterium
TGAACAGTTCGGCCTACTACCTCTCCCGCATCGTCGAGGTGGAGGCCTGGACGGCATCTCAATGATTAGGTTTGCCGCACCGTCCCCAGTGCTGAAGCGGATGCGCTCCGACCGAAGATGGCCACCGAACCGTCAAAAGGGGCGGGTCCTCAAGACTTGATTTTCAGGGGGTGCGTGCAGCCCGTCGTTCAGGCGAGCCGGTAGTCAGGCGCGTGCTTGCGAAGCCACTGCTCTAGCATCATCAGGATCCAGACCATCTCGCCGTAGTAGCCGGCATGCTCCTTCAGGCGCTGTGTGAGCAGGCTCTCGACGAAGTCGGCGCGCACGATGCCGCGTTCCGCAACGCCGCGTAGTGACTCCGCGGCCAGCGCATTCAGGGCAACGTCCTTCAAGGCCCAGGGGCCAAAGGGCAGGCCGAATCCGTGCTTCTTCTTGGTCAAGATCTGGTCGGGCAAGAAGCCGCGCAGCGCTTCCTTGAAGAACCAGCGCAGCCGAAGACCCTTGAGCTTGTAGTTGGTGGGCAGCTTCAGCGAGAAGTCCAGCAGCCGCGTGTCCAGCAGTGGGAAGCTCACGTCCACGCCTGCCAAGCCAGTGGTGCCGACAACCTTGGGCAGGTCGTTCTCTGCCAAGGTGTAGCGCCAGTCGAAGGCCAGCATTTGATTGACGAGGCTGGCGTCGTGCGGGCCAACCGCCCAGGTGGCGCGCTGGTGCTGCCGTGGGCCATCGGTGTCGACCGCGGCCAGGAAGGCTGGCGTCAGCACATCCTGCAGGCCCAGTCGGTCCAGCAGGTTGTAGCTCTGCATGCGGTCCGGCATGGGCACGCGGGCCTGCTGGATATAGCTGGTGCCCTTCTTCAACAGCGGGATCTTGCTGGTGAGCGGGTTGGCGAACAGCGGGTTCAGCACGCCTGAGCGCAGCGGCGACGGGATCTGGCTGTAGACGTGCAATACGCGCTCCTTGGCGTAGCGCGTGTTGCCGCCGAACAGTTCGTCGCCGCCGTCACCAGCCAGCATGCGGGTGTGGCCGTCGGCGCGGGCCTTGGACGCGCAGTAGAAGGCGGGCACGGCCGAAGAATTGCCGAAGGGCTGGTCGTAATGGGTGGCGACATCGGGAATGGCCTTCACGAGATCGGCCGGCGTCACGTAGTACTCGTGATGGTCGGCGCCAAAGGCCTTCGCGGCGATGCGTGCATATGCCATCTCGTCATAGCCTTCGGCCTCGAAGCCGATGGAGTAGCTGGCAGGTGGCCGGTCGGTCGCTTCACGCAGCAGGCCGCAGACGGTGGAGCTGTCGGTGCCGCCTGACAGGAAGCAGGCGGTCTTGCCACCGCTCCCCATGCGATCGCGCACGGCGGTGCGCAGGATCCCGCGAAACTCGTCGCGCAGGCTGTCGAAGTCGGGCCGCTGGAGCTCCTCGAAGTGCGCAACCCAGTAGGGCGCGACCGTCAACTGTCCGTTCTGAAACAGCGCGTAGTGCGCAGGCGGGAGGCGGCGGATGCCGGCATAGATGGTGCGCGGCGACGGGATGCAGTGATGGAAGAGATAGTCGAAGACGGCTTGCGTGTCGAGTTCGCGGATGCCCAGTCGCCGAGCCAGTTCATCGGCACGCGTCGCGAAGTGCAGCCGGCCATCGTGCAAGGCGTAGCAAAGGCTGTGCACGGCGAAGCGATCCACGGCCAGATAGGCGGCGCCGCCGGGCAGGGCCAGCGCGACGGCGAACTCGCCACCTACGTCGGCGGCACAGGCCGCACCCCGTGCGGAGTAGGCTTGTTGCCAGGCGGCCAGGGGGTCGGTGGCGGGCGTGGAGAAGCGGGGCTGTCTCTTATACACATCTCCGAGCCCACGAGACGGACTCCTATCT
>CAXDTK010000521.1:0-1837 GCA_963992225.1 uncultured Comamonadaceae bacterium
CCTAAGCCTTCGTCGGCAGCGTCAGATGTGTATAAGAGACAGGCCCCTGCCGCCCGAGGACGACGCCCGCGCCACCTCATCGGCAGCCGGGGTGGTCGCCGAAACAGCGCCAATGCAGGCGCAAGCCGATGCGGCGGGCGCAACGCCCAGCGCGGCCGCTCCGCCAAGCTTTGTGGCCCCGCCCGCTGCCAGGGGCATGCCCGACGCCACGCTGCCGGACGGCGGCGTGCGCGTGAACCTGCTGGTCCGCGCCGGCCCCGATGGCCAGCCCGCGGACATCGCGATGGCGGTGTGGCCTCCAGAAGCCGATGCCGCCTATGCCCACTGGGCCGAGCGGTCGCTGTCCGAGGCGCGGCTGGCGCCCGGCAGCCCCGGGCCGCATTGCCTGCAGCTGAGCTTCGAGCCGGGTCGGGACGAGCCCCGCTGGGCCTGGTGGCCGCTGGACGGCGCAGCCGGCGACCGCTGCCTGAGCGGCCGGCTGCCCGGCGTCACGCGGCCGCTGCCGGCGCGCTGATCAACGCGGCAGCGTCGTCGCCCCCATCAGGTACTCGTCCACCGCCCGCGCCGCCTGGCGGCCTTCGCGGATGGCCCAGACGACCAGGCTCTGGCCCCGGCGCATGTCGCCCGCGGCGAAGACCTTGTCGACGTTGGTCTTGTAGGCATTCGCGCCTTCGGTCGCGGCCTTGCCGTTGCCGCGGGCGTCCTTGTCGACGCCGAAGGCCTCCAGCACCGTCGCCACCGGCGACACGAAGCCCATCGCCAGGAAGGCCAGGTCGGCCTTCAGGACCTGCTCGCTGCCCTCGACCTCGGTCATCTTGCCGCCCTGCCATTGCAGGCGCACGGTCTTGACGCCGGTGAGCTTGCCCTTCTCGCCGATGAATTCCTTGGTGGCGATGGCGAACTCGCGCTCGCAGCCCTCTTCATGGCTGGACGAGGTGCGCAGCTTGATGGGCCAGTAGGGCCAGGTCAGCGGGCGGTCTTCCACTTCGGGCGGCTGGGGCAGCAGCTCGAACTGGGTCACGCTCTTGGCGCCGTGGCGGTTGCTGGTGCCGACGCAGTCGCTGCCGGTGTCGCCACCGCCGATGACGATGACATGCTTGCCGGAGGCAGAAATCTGGTTCTTCAGCTTGTCTCCGGCGTTGACCTTGTTCTGCTGCGGCAGGAACTCCATCGCGAAATGCACGCCGGCCAGGTCGCGCCCGGGCACGGGCAGGTCGCGCGACTGCTCGGCGCCGCCGGTCAGGACGACGGCGTCGAACTGCGCCTTCAGCTCGTCGGCCGAGATGCTTTCCTTGGCCCAGTTGGTGACCTTGGAGCCCTCCGGCATCGCACCCACCAGCACGCCGGTGCGGAACTCGACGCCCTCGGCCTTCATCTGCTCGACGCGGCGGTCGATGTGGGACTTCTCCATCTTGAAGTCCGGGATGCCGTAACGCAGCAGGCCGCCGACGCGATCATTCTTCTCGAACACCGTGACCCTGTGGCCCACGCGCGCCAGCTGCTGGGCGGCGGCCAGCCCGGCCGGGCCGGCGCCGATGACGGCGACGGTCTTGCCGGTGCTGACCTTGGCCGGCTGCGGCTGCACCCAGCCTTCGGCCCAGGCGCGGTCGATGATGGCGTGCTCGATGGACTTGATGCCCACCGCGTCGTCATTGACGTTCAGCGTGCAGGCCGCCTCGCAGGGCGCGGGGCAGATGCGGCCGGTGAACTCGGGGAAGTTGTTGGTGCTGTGCAGCACCGTGATGGCGTGCTTCCAGTCCTCCGGCCGGCCGCGGTACACGAGGTCGTTGAAGTCCGGAATGATGTTGTTGACCGGGCAGCCGTTGTTGCAGAACGG
>CAXDTK010000522.1:0-1827 GCA_963992225.1 uncultured Comamonadaceae bacterium
CTACACCTAAGCCTTCGTCGGCAGCGTCAGATGTGTATAAGAGACAGCCGGCGCATTGCCCGCCGCCAGCCGCTGCAGGTCGGACTCGACGCGCAGCGCCATCTCCGAGCCGGGCGTCAGCAGGCCCAGCAACCGTTGCCAGTGCCGGCGCGCGCCGTCCGCGTCGCCACGGCGCAGCGCGGCCGCCGCGGCCAGCGCCAGCGCCTTGGGCTGGTCGGCGTCCAGCGCCAGGGCCGCGTCGATGGCGGCCTGGGCCGGGCCGCCGAGGTCGCCCTGGCGCGCCGAGCCCAGCGCGTCGGCCAGTTGGGCCTGCAGCCGCGCCTGGATGTCGTCCGGCGCCTGCTGGCGGGCCGCGGTGGCGATGGCCTCGCGGTAGGCCGCGGCGGCCGCGTCGAAGCGTTCCAGCGTCTCCAGCGAGCGCGCCAGCACCAGCCAGCCTTCGAGGTCGTCGGGGTCGGCGCGCAGGCGCTCCTGCAGGCGGGTGACGGCGGCCTCCACCGAGTCGCCCGCGCCGGCATGCACCGGCGGCGTGGCCTGCGCCAGCGCCGCCGCGGCCCGCGGGTCGCCGGCCTGCAGGTACAGGGCCACCGCGGCCACCGGCAGCAGCACGCTCAGCAGGGCGGCGGGCAGGCGCCGCTGCCAGGGGCCGTCCTGCCGCACGGCGGGCGGCGGCAGGCCGTCGAGGTCTTGCAGGCAGGCCAGGGCCAGCTCGTCCAGTGCCTGGCGGCGCTCCGCCTCATCCAGCGCCTGTTGCTCGATCTCGCGGCGCTTGCTGCGGTAGAGCTCGCGCAGCCCGCGCTGCGCATCGACCGGCGCGTCGTCGCGCAGCAGCGGCCACAGCAGGCCGCCCAGCGCCAGCAGCAGCAGTGCCAGCGCGATGGCGCCCAGCGGCCAGAGGGCGCCGCTCATGCGCACCCCTCGTCGTCCAGCAGTCGGCGCGCGCGCTCGCGCTGCGCGCCGTCCAGCGCCGCGGCCGGCCTTGCCTGCACGCGGCGGCGCAGCACCAGGGCCAGCGCGGCGAGGCCGGCCGCGCCGGCCAGGAAGGGCAGGCCCCACAGCAGCAGGGTCGAGCCGCGCAGCGGGGGCGCATAGCGGACGAAGGCGCCGTAGCGCTGCTCGAAGAAGGCCAGCACCTCCTCGTCGCTGCGGCCGGCCTGCAGCTGGGTGCGGATCTCGCGCCGCATGTCGGCCGCCAGCGGCGCGTTCGACTCGGCAATCGTCTGGTTCTGGCACACCACGCAGCGCAGCAGCGTGGCCAGCCGGGCCTCGCGGGCTTCGCGAGCGTCTACGTCGGCCAGCGCGCTGGCGGCCGTGGCGAGCAGCCAGCCCGCCAGCGCGACCCGCGCCGCGGCCGGCCGCCACCGGGCCTGCGGCCGCGTCATTGCAGTGACCTCACCGCCGGCATCAGCCGGTCGCGCCAGACCTCGGCGGTCACCGGCCCGACATGGCGCCAGCGCACGCGGCCGGCGGCGTCGATGACGAAGGTCTCCGGCACGCCGCGCACGCCGAAGTCCATGCCCACGCGCCCGTCGGCGTCGATGGCCGAGGCCAGGTAGGGGTCGTCCACCTGGGCCAGCAGCGCACGGGCCGGGGCGTCGCGGTCCTTGTAGTTCAGGCCGTACAGCGGCACGCCGTCGCGCCGGGACAGCACCTTCAGCGCCGGCAGCTCGCTGCGGCAGGGCTCGCACCAGGAGGCCCAGACGTTGAGCAGCCAGACCCGGCCGCGCAGCTCGCCGGTGTGCAGCCGGCGCCCGGCGTCGTGCAGCAGCGGCCGGTCGATGGCCTGTCTCTTATACACATCTGACGCTGCCGACGAAGGCTTAGGTG
>CAXDTK010000523.1:0-1826 GCA_963992225.1 uncultured Comamonadaceae bacterium
GCGAGCGCGACTGCTCCATGCAGCGCCGCCACCAGAAGATCATCGAGGAGGCGCCGGCACCCGGCATCCCGCGCCGCATCATCGAGAAGGTGGGCGACCGTTGCGCGGCGGCTTGCAAGAAGATGGGCTACCGCGGCGCCGGCACGTTCGAGTTCCTGTACGAGAACGGCGAGTTCTACTTCATCGAGATGAACACGCGCGTGCAGGTCGAGCATCCGGTGACGGAGATGGTCACCGGCATCGACATCGTGCAGCAGCAGATCAAGATTGCGGCCGGCGAGAAGCTGCCGTTCACGCAGCGCCAGATCGAGATGCGCGGCCATGCGATCGAGTGCCGCATCAACGCGGAAGACCCGGTCAAGTTCGTGCCCTCGCCCGGCCGCATCACGATGTGGCACGCGCCCGGCGGCCCCGGCGTGCGGGTGGACTCGCATGCCTACACGAACTACTTCGTGCCGCCCAACTACGACTCCATGATCGGCAAGATCATCGTGCACGGCGACACCCGCGAGCAAGCGCTGGCCCGCATGCGCATCGCGCTGAGCGAGACGGTGGTCGAGGGCATCCAGACCAACATCCCGCTGCACCGCGAGCTGATGGCGGACGCCAAGTTCATCGAAGGCGGCACGTCCATCCACTATCTCGAAGGTTGGATGGCGGCCCACAAGCGATGAGCAATCTCTTCGAGCTGGCCCTGGTCTGCCGCGAGGCCGATGTCGAGATCGTCAGCGATGCGCTGATGGAGATCGACGCGCTGGCGGTGTCCGTCGAGGACGCCGATGCCGACACCGAGGCCGAGCATGCGCTGTTCGGCGAGCCGGGCATGCCGGCGCCGGCGGCCGGCTGGGAGCGCTCGGTCGTCAAGGCGCTGTTCCCCGCCGAGCCCGAGGCCACCGAGGCGGCCACGCTGATCCTGGCCCAGGACTGGGCGGCCGACGTGCACGTGCAGGCCATCCAGGCCGTGCCGGAGCAGGACTGGGTGCGCCTGACGCAGAGCCAGTTCGCACCGGTCGAGATCACGCCGGCGTTCTGGATCGTGCCGAGCTGGCACCAGGCTCCGCCGCAGGCGCAGCGCGTCATGCGACTGGACCCGGGGCTCGCCTTCGGCACCGGCACGCACCCGACCACGCGCATGTGCCTGCGCTGGATCGCGACGCATGGCGGCAACTGGCCACGCGTGCTGGACTACGGCTGCGGCTCCGGCATCCTCGCCATCGGCGCGGCGCTGCACGGGGCGCAGGCCATCGACGCGGTGGACATCGACCCCGCGGCCATCACCTCCTCGCGCGACAACGCGGCGGCCAACGGCGTCACGCTGCGCACCGGCCTGCCCGAGCTGGCGCAGGGCGAGTACCCGCTGGTCATCGCCAACATCCTGGCCACGCCGCTGAAGCTGCTGGCGCCGCTGCTGTGCGGCCATGTCGCACCGGGCGGCCACCTGATCCTGGCGGGCATCCTGTCGCGCCAGGCCGATGAGCTGAAGGCGGCCTACGCGCCCTGGCTGGCGCTGGACGTCAGCGACGAAGAAGATGGCTGGATCCTCATGACGGCCCGCCGGCCCGGGCCGGCATGAGCCTCGCGACGCGCTGCACCGCCTGCGGCACGATCTTCCGCGTCGTGGAGGATCAGCTGCGCGTCTCCGACGGCTGGGTGCGCTGCGGCCGTTGCGCCGAGATCTTCGACGCGCGCGAGCTGCTGTTCGACATCGAGCGCGATGCGCCGCCGCCCTGGCCCACCGCGTTCACGCCGACGGTGCCGGTGGAACCGGAGCTACCCCCGCCGCCACCTCCACCGGACGACGGGGCAGGGCAGGCCCTGGCCCGGCG
>CAXDTK010000524.1:0-1817 GCA_963992225.1 uncultured Comamonadaceae bacterium
TACACCTAAGCCTTCGTCGGCAGCGTCAGATGTGTATAAGAGACAGGCAGGCGGTCCTCGCTGACCGTGCCGGTCTTGTCGAACACCACGCTGTCCACCGCGCACAGCCGCTCCAGCGCCGACAGGTCGGCCAGCAGCAGGCCGCGGCGCGCCAGCGCGCCGCTGGCGGTCAGCCAGGCGGCCGGGGCGGCCAGCGTCAGCGCACAGGGGCAGGTCACGATCAGCACCGCCACCGCCACCGCCACCGCGCGCGACGGCTCCAGCCACCACCAGGCCAGCCCCGCGCCCAGCGCCAGCAGCAGCACCACCGCGGTGAAGCCGGCGGCCACGCGGTCCAGCACGCCGTGCACGGAGGGCCGCTGGCTCTGGGCCTGCTGCATCAGCCGCACGACGCCCTGGGCCGTGGTGTCCTCGCCCACCCGCTGCACCGCCACGACCAGCGGGCCGTCGACGTTGACGCTGCCCGCCACCACCGCGTCGCCCACCGCCTTGGCGACCGGGGCCGACTCACCCGTCAGCAGCGCCTCGTTGACCCAGCCCTGGCCGGCCAGCACGACGCCGTCGGCCGCGAAGGCGTCGCCCGCCGCGACGCGGATGCGGTCGCCCACCCGCAGCATCTCGGGTGCGACGCGCTCGCTGCCGCCGTCGTCCAGCAGCCGCTCGGCGGCGGCCGGCAGCGCACCGGCCACGGCCTCCAGCGCCTCGGCGGCGCGGTGGCGGGCGCCCAGCTCGAACCAGCGCGCCAGCAGCAGCAGCGCGATGAACATGGTCAGGGAATCGAAATAGACCTCGCCGCCCAGCAGCCCGCCCGGGTCGAACAGCGCGCCGGTGCTGGCCACGAAGGTGACCGCGATGCCCAGCGCCACCGGCACGTCCATGCCCAGCCGCCCGGCGCGCAGCTGGCGCCAGGCGCCGCTGAAGAAGGGGCCGGCCGAGAACGCCATCACCGGCAGCGTCAGCACCCAGCTGCCCCAGCGCAGCAGGCGCTCCAGGTCGGGCGTCAGCTCGCCGGCCGCCGCGACATAGGCCGGCGTGGCCAGCATCATGACCTGCATCATCAGGAAGCCGGCGACGAACAACCGCCACAACGCCTGGCGCCGCTCGCGCCGGCGCAACTCGCGGGCCGGCGCGGCGACATCCGGCGTGGCGCGGTAGCCGGCGCCCTGCAGCGCCGCCAGCACGTCCGCCAGCGCCACCTGCGAGGGCTGCCAGCGCAGCGCCAGCCGCGCCGAGGCCGGGTTGACGCTGGCCGCGGCGACGCCCGGCAGCGCCGTCAGCGTCGACTCGATGAGGCCCGAGCAGGCCGCGCAGTGCATGCCCGCCACCTGGAACTGCGACAGCGCCACCCCGCCCGGGCCGTCGGGCCAGGTGGTGAAGGGGGCAAGAAGGCGCGCGTCGGCCTCGGCCGCGGGCAAACCAGGGGGGGAAACGCTCACGCCGGTAATCTAGCGGCAGCCCGCCACGCGCCCATGACCTGCATCAAGCCGCGCGCGACCCGCCTGTGGAAGACGGCGGCCCCCAACGCAAAAGGCCGGCAGAGCCGGCCTTTTGTCTCAGGGGCAAGCGCGCGCTCAGGCGAAGTTGCTCTCGGCGAACTGCCAGTTCACCAGGTTGGACAGGAAGGTCTCGACGAACTTGGGGCGCAGGTTGCGGTAGTCGATGTAGTAGGCGTGTTCCCACACGTCCACGGTCAGCAACGGCGTGTCGCCGGTGGTCAGCGGCGTGCCGGCGGCACCCATGTTGACGATGTCGACGCTGCCGTCGGCCTTCTTGCTGTCTCTTATACACATCTGACGCTGCCGACGAAGGCTTAGGTG
>CAXDTK010000525.1:0-1805 GCA_963992225.1 uncultured Comamonadaceae bacterium
GCGTTGCGGGGGCGGTGCGACCGGCTGCGGCTTTGGGGGGGCCAATCGACGCCGGGCGCGGCCGGCCGCGATGATCGCAGCCGCCCGTGACGGTGACGAAGGTCAGCCCCGGCCGCGCGGCCGCACGCCTCAGCGCTTGAGCTTGGCGAACGCGGCTGCCATCGCGCCACCGGCCGCCGGTGGGGCGTCACGGCCGCCACCGCCCGCGCGCTCGTGGCGGGCCGCGGGGCGGAAGCTGTTGTCCTGCTTGGGCCCGCGGGCGGGCTGCGCGTCCAGCTTCATCGTGAGGGAAATGCGCTGGCGGGCCAGGTCCACCTCCAGCACCTTGACCTTGACGATGTCGCCGGTCTTGACCACCTCGCGGGCGTCGCTGACGAACTTGTTGGACAGCTGGCTGACGTGGATCAGGCCGTCCTGGTGCACGCCCAGGTCCACGAAGGCGCCGAACTGCGCCACGTTGCTGACCGTGCCTTCCAGCAGCATGCCGGGCTGCAAGTCCTTCACATCCTCCACGCCGTCGTTGAAGCGCGCCACCTTGAAGTCCGGGCGCGGGTCGCGGCCGGGCTTTTCCAGCTCGGCCAGCACGTCCTTGACGGTGATGAGGCCGAAGCGCTCGTCGGCCAGCAGCTCGGGCTTGAGCGTGCGCAGCACCTCGCTGCGCCCGACGATCTCCTCGGCCGGGCGCTTCAGCAGGGCGAGCGCCTTCTCCACCAGCGGGTAGGTCTCGGGGTGCACGCCGCTGAAGTCCAGCGGGTTGTCGCCGCCGCGGATGCGCAGGAAGCCGGCGGCCTGCTCGAAGGTCTTGGGCCCCAGGCCGGTCACGTCCAGCAGCTGCTGGCGGTTGCGGAAGGCGCCATGGGCGTCACGCCAGCGCACGATGCTGCTGGCGACCGAGGCCGACAGGCCGGACACGCGGGCCAGCAGCGCCTGCGAGGCGGTGTTCAGGTCCACCCCCACCTTGTTGACGCAGTCCTCCACCACCGCATCCAGCGCGCGCGCCATCTCGCTCTGGTTCACGTCGTGCTGGTACTGGCCCACGCCGATGCTCTTGGGGTCGATCTTGACCAGCTCGGCCAGCGGGTCCTGCAGGCGGCGGGCAATGGACACCGCGCCGCGCAGGCTGACGTCCAGGTCGGGCAATTCCTTGGAGGCGAACTCGCTGGCCGAGTAGACCGAGGCGCCGGCCTCGCTGACGACCACCCGCTCGATCTTCAGCGTCGCGTCCAGCGCCTGCAGCTTCTTGATCAGCTCGCCGGCCAGCTTGTCGGTCTCGCGGCTGGCGGTGCCGTTGCCGATGGCGATCAGGTTGACGCCATGCGTGGCGCACAGCTTGGCCAGTTGGTGCAGCGCGCCGTCCCAGTCGCGCCTGGGCTCGTGCGGGTAGACGGTGGCCGTGTCCAGCACGCGGCCGGTGTCGCTGACCACGGCCACCTTCACGCCGGTGCGGATACCGGGGTCCAGCCCCATGACGACGCGTTTGCCGGCGGGGGCGGCCAGCAGCAGGTCGCGCAGGTTCTCGGCGAACACCTTGATGGCGGTGGCCTCGGCAGCCTCGCGCAGCCGTGCGAACAGGTCGCGCTCCAGGCTGAGGCTGAGCTTGACCTTCCAGGTCCAGCCGATGGTCTTGCGGATCAGCGCGTCGCCGGGCCGGTTGGCGTGGCGCCAGCCCAGGTGCGAAGCGATCCGGCCCTCGGCCCGCCCCGGCGGGCCGGCGGCCCGGTGCGCGGCCCGCCCCCCCGGGGGGGGCCGCCGGTGCAGCGGGCGGGCCCCGCACCCCCCCCCCCCCCCGGGCGGGGGCGGGGGCG
>CAXDTK010000526.1:0-1800 GCA_963992225.1 uncultured Comamonadaceae bacterium
ACCGCGCGCGTGCAGGCCCGACTGCGGCCGTCCATGCGCGTGGTGCTCAACCTCACCGGCACCGTCATCCACACCAACCTGGGCCGCGCGTTGCTGGCCGACGCCGCGCTGCAGCAGGTGCTGGCGCTGATGGGCTCGCCCAACAACCTCGAGTTCGACCTCGAGCGCGGAGCCCGCGGCGACCGTGACGACCTCATCGAAGGCCTGCTCTGCGAGCTGACCGGCGCCGAGGCCGCCACCGTCGTCAACAACAACGCCGCCGCCGTGCTGCTAGGCATCACGGCGCTGGCCCGGGGCCGCGAGGCCATCGTCTCGCGCGGCGAGCTGGTGGAGATCGGCGGCGCCTTCCGCATGCCCGACGTGATGGCCGCGGCCGGCGCCACGCTGGTGGAGGTGGGCACCACCAACCGCACCCACCCGCGCGACTACGAGCAGGCCATCACGCCGCGCACCGGCCTCATCGTCAAGGTGCACACCAGCAACTACGCGGTGCAGGGCTTCACGGCCGCGGTGGACGAAGCCACGCTGGCGCCCATCGCACATGCGGCCGGCCTGCCGCTGATGACCGACCTGGGCAGTGGCGCGCTGGTGGACCTGGCCCAGTACGGCCTGCCCGCAGAGCCGCTGCCGCAGGCCATGCTGGCGGCCGGCTGCGACGTGGTGACCTTCAGCGGCGACAAGCTGCTGGGCGGCCCGCAGGCCGGCCTCATCGTCGGCAGCCGCGAGGCCGTGGGCCGCATCCGCAAGTCGCCGATGAAGCGGGCGCTGCGCCTGTCCAAGCTGCCGTTCGCCGCGCTGGAAGCCACGCTGCGGCTGTACCTGCGCCCCGAGCGGCTGACCCGCGACCTGCCCACGCTGCGCCTGCTGACGCGGCCGCAGGCGCAGATCGCCGCGCTGGCGGCGCAGCTGCTGCCCGAGGTCGCCGCCGCCGTGGCGCCCCGTTTCAGCGCCGCGGTGGTGACGCTGCAAAGCCAGATCGGCTCCGGCTCGCTGCCGGTGGAGCGGTTGCCGTCCGCCGGCCTGGCGCTCGCCGCGCGGGACGGCCGCGGCCGCACGCTCGAGGCGCTGGTCACCACGCTGCGCGCGCTGCCGCGCCCGGTCATCGGCCGCATCCACGAGGACCGGCTGCTGCTGGACCTGCGCTGCCTGGAGGACCCGGCGCTGCTGACGGCCCAACTGCCGGCACTGCGGGAGGCCCTGGCGTGAAGGGACGGCCATGATCGTCGGCACCGCCGGCCACATCGACCACGGCAAGACCACGATGGTGCGCGCGCTCACCGGCGTGGACACCGACCGCCTGCCCGAGGAGAAGGCGCGCGGCATCAGCATCGAGCTGGGCTATGCCTACCTGGACGTGCCGGGGCACGATGCCCGGCTGGGCTTCATCGACGTGCCGGGCCACGAGAAGCTGGTGCACACCATGCTGGCCGGCGCCAGCGGCATCGATTTCGCGCTGCTGCTGGTGGCGGCCGACGACGGCGTGATGCCGCAGACCCGCGAGCACCTCGCCGTGCTGAGTCTGCTGGGGCTCACGCAGGGCGCCGTCGTCATCACCAAGGCCGACCGCGCCGAGCCCGGCCGCGTCGAGGCGCTGGCGGCCGAGCTGCCCGCGCTGCTGGCCGGCACCGGGCTGGCGGCGGCGCCCATCCTGGCCGTGTCGGCGCAAACCGGGCAGGGCGTGGCCGCGTTGCGCGAGCTGCTGTTCGACGCCGCGCGCCGTCGGCCGCCGCGCGGCACGCCGGGCCGGGCGCCGCGCCTGGCGGTGGACCGCGCGTTCACGCTGGACGGCGTGGGCACCGT
>CAXDTK010000527.1:0-1768 GCA_963992225.1 uncultured Comamonadaceae bacterium
CGCAGAGGCCCGGACACAGGGCCGGTCGGCACTCACCCGAACCGCAAAAGACAGGAGACAAGCGACATGAAGAAGCAACTGCTGGCCCTCGTGGCCACGCTGGCGGTCAGCGCAGGCGCGCTGGCCGCCGAGGTCAAGCTGGTCGTCAACGCCGACCAGCCCGGCCCCGTGATCCACCGCAACATCTATGGCCAGTTCGCCGAGCACCTGGGTACCGGCATCTACGAAGGCATGTGGGTGGGCCCCGAGAGCAAGATCCCCAACGTGCGCGGCTGGCGCAAGGACGTGGTCGCCGCGCTCAAGGACCTGAAGGTGCCGCTGGTGCGCTGGCCCGGCGGCTGCTTCGCCGACGAATACCACTGGCGCGACGGCATCGGCCCGCGCCACAAGCGACCCGTCAAGGTCAACACCCACTGGGGCGGCGTGCCCGAGAACAACGCCGTCGGCACGCACGAGTTCTTCGACCTGGTCGAGCAGCTGGGCGCCGAGGCCTACGTGAACGCCAACATGGGCACCGGCACGCCGCAGGAAGCGGCCGAGTGGCTGGAGTACATGACCGGCGAGGGCAACGCCACCATCGTCGAGCAGCGCCGCAAGAACGGCCGCGACAAGCCCTTCCGCGTGCACTACTACGCGCTGGGCAACGAGACCTGGGGCTGCGGCGGCAACATGCGCCCCGAGTACTACGCCGACCTCTACCGGCACTGGGCCACCTTCCTGAAGACGCCCGAGCACAACCGCCCGAAGTTCATCGCCAGCGGCGGCAATGACAAGGACACCACCTGGACCGAGGTGCTGAGCAAGAACGTCAGGCACAACTTCGACGCCATCGCCCACCACGCCTACACCTTCCCCAGCGGCAAGTGGGAAGGCAAGGGCGCGGCGGCCGGCTTCCCCGAGGCCGAGTGGATCTCCATGCTGTCGCAGGTCGGCAAGATCGACGACGTGCTGGCCCGCAGCCGCGTCATCCTCGACAAGAACGACCCGGCCAAGAAGCTGGCCATCTACTTCGACGAGTGGGGCAGCTGGTACGACCCCGAGCCCGGCAGCAACCCCGGCTTCCTGGTCCAGCGCAACACGCTGCGTGACGCGCTGCTGGCGGCGCTGCACTTCAACGTGTTCCACAGCCACGCCGAGCGCGTGAAGATGAGCAACATCGCGCAGATGGTCAACGTGCTGCAGGCCATGATCCTCACCAGCAAGGACAAGCTGGTGCTGACGCCCACCTACCACGCGTTCAAGCTGTACACGCCCTTCCAGGACGCCACCTCGCTGCCCGCGCGCATCGAGAACAACCCGGTCTACAAGCTCGACAAGTTCGAGATGCCCGGCCTGTCCGCCACCGCCGCGCGCGGCAAGGACGGCAAGCTCTGGATCGGCCTGGTCAACTCGAACGCCAACCAGGCCACCGAGCTGACCCTGCAGGTCGGTGCCACGGCACCCAAGGCCGTCAAGGGCCAGCTGCTGACCGCCGCCGCGATGGACGCGCAGAACGAGCTGGGCAAGCCCGCGCAGGTGCTGCCCCAGGCCTTCGAGGCCCAGGCGGCCGACGGCAAGCTGACGCTCAAGCTGCCGGCCAAGTCGGTGGTCGTCGTCGCCGTCGAGGGCTGAGCCATGAGCGCCCACAATCGTCGCGAGTTCCTCGCGGGCGGAGCCGCGCTCGCCCTGACCGCCTGCGGTGGCGGCGGCGGCGGTGATGGCGGCGCGCCCGTGCCGCCCCCGGTCGCCTCGCCGGCCCCGGCCCCCGTGCCGGCACCTGCTCCTGCGC
>CAXDTK010000528.1:0-1734 GCA_963992225.1 uncultured Comamonadaceae bacterium
TCCCGGGGTTGGGGTGAGGGCGAGGCGTCTACAGTGGCGATGTTGTATGACGACTGGACGACGTACAACGACCAGGGTCGCACTTTATCCCCTCTGCCGCCGGACATGACTGCCGTTTCCCCCCGCTCCCCGCTGACCCTCCGCATGCGCGACGAGGACAACGTCGCCATCGTCGCCAACGACGGCGGGCTGCCGGCCGGCACCCGGCTGCCGGACGGCGTGCCCGGCGCCGGGCTGGTCTTGCTCGAGAAGCTGCCGCAGGGCCACAAGGTCGCGCTGCGCGACATCGTCGAGGGTGAGGCGGTGCTGCGCTACGGCGTGCCCATCGGCCATGCGCGCCAAGCCATCCCGGCCGGCAGCTGGGTGCACGAGCGCCTGCTGCAGATGCCGGCGGCCCGCGCGCTGGCCGGCCTGCCCCTCGCGACCGTGAAGCCGCCGGCGCTCGAACCGCTGCAGGGCTACAGCTTCGAGGGCTACCGCAATGCCGACGGCTCGGTCGGCACACGCAACATCCTGGCCATCACGACCACCGTGCAATGCGTGGCCGGCGTGGTGGCCCAGGCGGTGGCGCGCATCAAGGCCGAACTGCTGCCGCTGTACCCGAACGTGGACGACGTCATCGGCCTGGAGCACAGCTACGGCTGCGGCGTGGCCATCGACGCGCCGGATGCCGTCATCCCCATCCGCACGCTGAAGAACATCTCGCTGAACCCCAACTTCGGTGGCGAGGTGATGGTGGTGAGCCTGGGCTGCGAGAAGCTGCAGCCCGCACGCCTGCTGCCGCCGGGCTCGTTCCCCATCACCGACGAGCGCGACCCCGCCAGCGGCCCCGAGACCATCTGCCTGCAGGACGACGCGCACGTGGGCTTCATGTCCATGCTGGACGACATCGTGCGCAGCGCGAAGCCGCACCTGGCGCGCCTGAACGCCCGCCGTCGCGAAACCGTGCCGGCTAGCGAACTGGTCGTCGGCGTGCAGTGCGGCGGCAGCGACGCCTTCTCCGGCGTGACCGCCAACCCGGCCGTGGGCGCGATGACCGACCTGCTGGTGCGCGCCGGCGCCACCGTGATGTTCAGCGAGAACACCGAGGTGCGCGACGCCGTCGAGCAGCTGACCGGCCGCGCCGCCACGCCCGAGGTTGCCGAGGCCATCGTCCGCGAGCTGGCCTGGTACGACCGCTACCTGGACCGCGGCCGCGTCGACCGCGCCGCCAACACCACGCCCGGCAACAAGGCCGGCGGCCTCTCCAACATCGTCGAGAAGGCCATGGGCTCCATCGTCAAGAGCGGCAGTGCGCCCATCGCGCATGTGCTGTCGCCGGGCGAGAAGCTGCGGCGCGACCAGCGCGGCCTGGTCTATGCCGCCACGCCGGCCAGCGACTTCATCTGCGGCACGCTGCAGCTGGCCGCGGGCATGAACCTGCATGTCTTCACCACCGGCCGCGGCACGCCCTACGGCCTGGCCGAATGCCCGGTGGTGAAGGTGGCCACCCGCACCGAGCTGGCGCGCCGCTGGCATGACCTGATGGACGTCAACGCCGGCCGCATCGCCGACGGCGAGGCCGGCATCGAGGACGTCGGCATGGCGTTGTTCCAGCTGCTGCTGGACGTGGCCAGCGGCCGGCGCAAGACCTGGGCCGAGCACTGGCGGCTGCACAACGCGCTGGTGCTGTTCAACCCCGCGCCGGTGACCTGAGCCGGCGCGGCGCCGCCGGCCCAACGGGCCGGCGCGCGC
>CAXDTK010000529.1:0-1727 GCA_963992225.1 uncultured Comamonadaceae bacterium
GGGTTCTCGTTCTTGGCCAGGCCCCACTCGCGGTTGATGATGAGCTGGATGGCCATCGCGCGGCGCACGCTGTCCTCCGTCGGCGTCGTGATCGCCTCGTCGAAGGCGTTGGTGTGCAGCGAGTTGCAGTTGTCGTAGATCGCGATCAGCGCCTGCAGCGTGGTGCGGATGTCGTTGAAGGCGATCTCCTGCGCATGCAGGCTGCGGCCCGAGGTCTGCACGTGGTACTTCAGTTTCTGGCTGCGCTCATTCGCGCCGTAGCGGTCGCGCATCGCGACGGCCCAGATGCGGCGCGCGACGCGCCCGAGCACGGTGTACTCCGGGTCCATGCCGTTGCTGAAGAAGAAGCTCAGGTTGGGCGCGAAGTCGTCGATGTGCATGCCCCGCGCCAGATAGGCTTCCACGAACGTGAAGCCGTTGGACAGGGTCAGCGCGAGCTGGCTGATCGGGTTCGCGCCGGCCTCGGCGATGTGATAGCCGGAGATGCTCACCGAGTAGAAGTTGCGCACGTTGTGGTGCACGAAGTACTCGGCGATGTCGCCCATGACCTTCAGCGAGAACTCGGTCGAGAAGATGCAGGTGTTCTGGCCCTGGTCTTCCTTCAGGATGTCGGCCTGCACGGTGCCGCGCACGTTCGCCAGCACCCAGTCCTTGATCTTGGCGGCCTCGTCGGCCGTCGGCTCGCGGCCGTTGTCGGCGCGGAACCTGGCCAGGTTCTGGTCGATGGCCGTGTTCATGAACATGGCCAGGATGGACGGCGCCGGGCCGTTGATGGTCATCGACACCGAGGTGGTGGGGCTGCACAGGTCGAAGCCGTCGTACAGCACCTTCATGTCGTCCAGCGTCGCGATGCTGACGCCGCTGTTGCCCACCTTGCCATAGATGTCGGGCCGCGGCGCGGGGTCGGCGCCGTACAGCGTCACCGAGTCGAAGGCGGTGGACAGGCGCTTGGCCGGCATGCCCTCGCTGACCAGCTTGAAGCGGCGGTTGGTGCGGAAGGCATCGCCCTCGCCGGCGAACATGCGCGTCGGGTCCTCGCCCTCGCGCTTGAACGCGAAGACGCCGGCCGCGTAGGGGAAGCTGCCGGGCACGTTCTCCAGCATCAGCCACTTCAGCAGCTCGCCATGGCATTCGTAGCCGGGTAGCACCACCTTGCGGATCTTGGTGCCCGACAGGCTTTGCGTGACCAGCGCCGTGCGGATCTCCTTGTCGCGGATCTTCACGACGTACTCGTCGCCGGCGTAGGCCTTGACCATGTCGGGCCATTGCTGCAGCAATTGGCGGGCGTCGCCGTCCAGCCGGGTGCGGCGCTGCTCGGCCAGCTCGACCAGGGCCGCGGTGGCGGCCTGCGGCTCGCTGCCGGCGGCCAGCAGCATGCTGCGGCTGGCCTCCAACTGCTGGATCTCGCGCGCCAGCGTGGCCTGGCGGCGCGCGCGGGCCTTGTAGCTGCGCACCGTCTCGCTGATGTCGGCCAGGTAGCGCACGCGGTTGGGCGGCACGATGGGCGTCTGGTGGGTGCTGTGACGGGTGTCCACATGCGGCAGGCGGCCGTCGGTCAGCGGCAGGCCCAGTGCGCCCAGGCGTTCCTTCAGCGCCTGGTACAGCGCCGTCACGCCATCGTCGTTGAAGCGGCTGGCCATGGTGCCGAACACCGGCATGCGGTCGGGCGACTGGCCGAAGGCCTCGCGGTTGCGCTGCACCTGCTTGGCCACGTCGCGCAGCGCGTC
>CAXDTK010000530.1:0-1711 GCA_963992225.1 uncultured Comamonadaceae bacterium
ACACCTAAGCCTTCGTCGGCAGCGTCAGATGTGTATAAGAGACAGCCCCCACCACAAAGGAAGTTCCCATGAGCAAGATCGTCGTGCTGTACCACTCCGGCTACGGCCACACCAAGAAGGTCGCCGAGGCCGTGGCCGGCGCCGCCGGCGCGCAGCTGATGCCCATCGACGCCGAGGGCAACATCTCGGAGGCCGACTGGGCCACGCTGGCCGCGGCCGACGCCATCGTGTTCGGCACGCCGACCTACATGGGCGGCCCGAGCTGGCAGTTCAAGAAGGTGGCCGACGCCAGCAGCAAACCCTGGTACGCCCAGGTCTGGAAGGACAAGATCGCCGCCGGCTTCACCAACTCCGCCACGCTGAACGGGGACAAGCAGGGCACCCTGCAGTACCTGCACACGCTGAGCCAGCAGCACGGCATGCTGTGGGTGGGCATGGGCATGAAGGCGCCCAACCACAAGGCCGCCACGCGCGACGACCTGAACAACCTGGGCGGCTATGCCGGCCTGATCACGCAGGTGCCCAGCGACGCCTCGGCCGACGAAATGGTGCCGGGCGACCTGGCCACCGCGCGCGCCTTCGGCGAACGCATCAAGGCCGTGACCGAGCGCTGGGCGCGCTGAGCGGCCGGACCTGAGGGCGCGGCGCCCAGTGAGAAAGCGGCCCCAGGGGCCGCTTTGCATGCCGGCCTGAGCAGCCCGGTGCGATCAGCGACCGCCCGGCGTGTAGATCTGGTCGAACACGCCGCCGTCGTCGAAGTGCGCCTTCTGCGCCTGGCGCCAGCTGCCGAACAGCTCGTCGATGGTGAACAGCGTGACCGGCGCGAACTGCTTCGCGTAGCGGGCCGCGACCTTGGCGTCGCGCGGGCGGTAGTAGTGCCGGGCCGCGATCTCCTGGCCCTCGGGCGTGTAGAGGTGCTCCAGGTAGGCCTGCGCCACCTTGCGCGTGCCGCGCTTGTCCACCACCTTGTCGACGATGGCCACGGGCGGCTCGGCCAGGATGGAGACGCTGGGCGTGACGATCTCGAACTTCTCCGGCCCCAGCTCCTTGACGGCCAGGTAGGCCTCGTTCTCCCAGGCGATCAGCACGTCGCCGATGCCACGCTCCACGAAGGTGGTGGTGGAGCCGCGGGCACCGGAATCCAGCACCTTGGTGTTGGCATAGATGCGCTTGACGAAGTCCTTGGCCGAGGCGGGCGTGCCACCGTTCTTCAGCGCATAGCCCCAGGCGGCCAGGTAGTTCCAGCGCGCACCGCCGCTGGTCTTGGGGTTGGGGGTGATGACCTCGACACCCGAGCGGGCCAGGTCGGGCCAGTTGGTGATGCGCTTGGGGTTGCCCTTGCGTACCAGGAACACGATGGTGGAGGTGTAGGGGCTGGCGTTCTGCGGCAGCCGCTTCTGCCAGTCCTGCGGCAGCAGGCCGCGGTCGGCCAGCGCGTCGATGTCGTAGGCCAGCGCCAGCGTCACGACATCGGCCTCCAGCCCGTCGATGACGGCGCGGGCTTGCTTGCCGGAGCCGCCGTGCGAGGCCTTGATGCTGACCGTCTCGCCGGCCCTGGCCTTCCATTGCGCGGCGAAGGCCTTGTTGAAGTCCTGGTACAGCTCGCGCGTCGGGTCGTAGGACACGTTGAGCAGGGCGGTCTGGGCCAGCGCGCCGGTGGTGGCGATGGCAAGGGCGAGGGCGGTGAGCAGTTGGCGCATGGGGTGGGTGG
>CAXDTK010000531.1:0-1711 GCA_963992225.1 uncultured Comamonadaceae bacterium
GCCATCCGCGTCTGGTCCAGCGGCAGCGGCAGCATCAGCGACTTCTGGCCCCTGCCGGCGCCGCCCGCTGCCGCGCCGGCCGCCGGCGCCTTTGCGGCCTGCGCACCGGCCCAGCCCGCGCCGCCCTGCGTGCTGGACGCGCTGACGGTCACCACCGGCCATTACCTCGTCGCGGCTTGCAAGGCCCTTCCGGGCGGGGGAGGCGGCCTGCTGATCTTCGACCTGCACGGCGGCGGCCCGCCGCTGCCGCAACCCTGGCCCCGCATGCCGGTGCCCGAGGCGCTGTTGGCGCTGGACGACGGCGGCGTGGCGCTGTTCGCGGCCGGCTTCCTGCACCGCCTGGGCCCCGACCTGCGGCCCTGCGTGCCCCGCGTCGGCAGCCCCAGCGCCTTCGCCGCGCCCGCGCCGGCACCGGCACCGGCACCGGCCGAGCCACCCTGCCGGCTCGAACTCGGCGCCGATGCCACCGCGGTGGCGGCGCTGCCGGCCGGGCGCTTCCTGGTGCTGCGGGTCAAGATGGACGGGCTGTACCTGTCGGCCATCGACTGGGCCGGCGTCGAGAGCGCCTCGGTCGGGCCGCTGGAGGAGCAGATCGAGCAGGCCACGGCCGGGCAGCAGCCGCCGGTGCTGTCCACGCGCACGCTGGCCGTCGAATGGCCGGCCGATGCCGGCGGTGCCGGCTTCGACGTGCTGCTGCTGGCCGCCAGCGGCGACCAGGCCTTCCGCTTCAAGGCGACGGCGCGGGCCGCCGGCGGCTGGGACTTCGAGCTGCAGCGCGACTTCATCCCGCTGCGCCGCTACCAGGCCGGCGGCCTCGCCAGCCTGGCGCCGGGTCAGGTGCTGCACCGCTTCGCGTCGGCACGCGCCTTCTATGCCGGCGCCGACCGCTGGCTGCCGCTGCTCACGCTGCCGCGCCCGCGCTGCGAGCGCGACGGCGTGCTGCTGGGCCCCGTGTGGGACGGCGCCACGACCGGCTGCGTCTGGCACCGCGTGGCGCTGGACGCCCGCCGCCCGCCGGGCAGTGCGCTGCAGCTGCAAAGCCGCGCGGCCGACACGCCCGAAGGCCTGGCGCTGCAGCCCTGGCGCGACGAGCCCGCGTTGCTGCCGCACCCCGCCGGCACCGAGCTGCCCTGGCGCGAGCGCGGCGGCGGCCCCTGCCACGACTTGCAGACGCTGACCTGCCTGCTGCAGGCTGCCACCGGCCGCTACCTGCAGCTGCGCATCCAGGCCAGCGGTGACGGCCAGCAGAGCCCGGGCCTGGCGGCGCTGCGGGCCTGGTATCCGCGCTTCAGCTACCTGCAGCATTACCTGCCCGCCGTCTACCGTGCCGACACCGCCAGCGCCGAGTTCACCGGCCGCTTCCTGGCCCTGTTCGAGGGCGAGCTGACGCGCTGGGAGGACCGCATCGCCGCGGCGCAGCTGCTGCTGGACGCGCGCACCGCGCCGCGCGAGACGCTGGACTGGCTGGCCCGCTGGCTGGCGCTCGCCTTCGACGGCTCTACCGGTCCGGCGCGCCGCCGTGCGCTGCTGCGCCATGCCGTTCGCGTGCAGGCGCGCCGCGGCACCGTGCCGGGCATGCTGCTGGCCGCCACGCTGGCCTGGGAGCCCGACGCGGTCGACGCCGAGCCCTGGCTGGCGGCGCCCGAGGCGCTGCCGGCGCGACGGCATGGCGTGCGGCTGCAGGAGCTGTTCGGCCTCTGTCTCTTATACA
>CAXDTK010000532.1:0-1700 GCA_963992225.1 uncultured Comamonadaceae bacterium
CGCCCCCTTGCCCCCGGGGGGCGGCCACCCCTCGGCCTGGGGGCGCGTGAGATACTTTTTTCACTCTTTGCGCCCAGTCCAGACCCAGAGCTCCATGCCCGAATCGACCTTGCTGAACGAGCTGGTGGCCGTCGCCGCCGAGCGCACGCCCGACGCTCCGGCGCTGACCTACGGCGGGGCCACGCTCAGCTATGGCGAGCTCGACGCGGCCATGCGCGGCTTTGCCAGCGGGCTGATGCAGCTGGGCCTGGGGCGCGGCGAACGGGTCGCCATCTACCTGGAGAAGCGCTTCGAGACGGTGGTGGCCAGCTTCGGTGCGCCGGCGGCCGGTGCTGTGTTCGTGCCGCTGAACCCCCTGCTCAAGCCCGAGCAGGTGGGCTTCATCCTGCGCGACTGCGATGTGCGCGTGCTGGTCACTTCGCCCGAGCGCCTGGTCCAGCTGGGCGAGGTGCTGGCGCAATGCCCGGCGCTGCGCCATGTCGTGGTGACGGCGCCCGCCGGTTCGGCCCCGGTGCCGGTGCACGACTGGGCGCAGCTGCTGGCCGCCCCGCAACGCGCCGGCCACCGCGTCGTCGACACCGACATGACGGCCATCCTGTACACCTCCGGGTCCACCGGCCGGCCCAAGGGCGTGGTGCTGTCCCACCGCAACATGGTGGCGGGCGGCAAGAGCGTCGCCAGCTATCTCGACAACCGCGCCAGCGACAGCTTGCTGGCCGCGTTGCCGCTGTCCTTCGACGCCGGCTTCAGCCAGCTCACCACGGCCTTCCACAGCGGGGCGCGGGTGGTGCTGCTGAACTACCTCCTGCCCCGCGACGTGCTCAAGGCCATGGAGCGCGAGCAGGTCACGGGCCTGACCGCCGTGCCGCCGCTCTACATCCAGCTGACGCAGCTGGAATGGCCCGCCGCCATCGACCGGCACCTGCGCTACTTCGCCAACACCGGCGGGCGCATGCCGCGGGCCACGCTGGACCTGCTGCGCGCCAAGGTGCCGTCGGCCCAGCCTTTCCTGATGTACGGCCTGACCGAGGCCTTCCGTTCCACCTACCTGCCGCCTGCCGAGGTGGACCGCCGCCCCGACTCCATCGGCAAGGCCATCCCCAACGCCGAGATCTTGGTGCTGCGCGAGGACGGCAGCGAATGCGCCCCGGACGAGCCCGGCGAGCTGGTGCACCGCGGCGCCCTGGTGGGCCTGGGCTACTGGAACGACCCGGAGAAGACCGCCGAGCGCTACAAGCCGCTGCCGGTGGGTGTCGGCAGCCGCGAGGGTGGCCTGCAGCTGCCGGAGTTCGCCGTCTTCTCGGGCGACACGGTGCGGCGCGACGCCGAAGGCTTTCTGTACTTCGTCGGCCGCCGTGACGAGATGATGAAGACCTCGGGCTACCGGGTCAGCCCCACCGAGGTGGAGGAGGTCTTGTACGCCACCGGCCTGGTCGGTGAATGCGTGGCCTTCGGCGTCGACCACGACACGCTGGGCCAGGCCATCCAGGTGATCGCCACGCCGCCGGAGGGCGCAGCCGAGCTGGACCTGGCCGCGCTGCAGGCCGCCTGCAAGGCCCGGATGCCGGCCTACATGGTGCCGCATGGCATCGCCGCCCGGACCGGCCCGCTGCCGCGCAACCCCAACGGCAAGATCGACCGCAAGACCCTCTCGACCTGTCTCTTATACACATCTCCGAGCCCACGAGACGGACTCCTAT
>CAXDTK010000533.1:0-1700 GCA_963992225.1 uncultured Comamonadaceae bacterium
CGCCGCCGCGCCGGCGTCGCGCGGTGCCAGCCCCAGCGCCCACAGGCCGGCCCATGCGATCAGGCCGGCCAGCACGGGCACCGCCACGCCGGCCAGCAGGCCGAAGCCGGCGATCTCGCGGCGCTGGGTCAGGCGCCCGGTCAGCCGCAGCCGCCGCAGCAGCGTGCGGTTCAGCAGCGCGGCGATCAGCGGCAACGCCAGTGCGGCCAGCAGCGGCGGCGAGGTGAACAGGTCCAGCGGGCCCAGGCCCAGCCCGGCGATCGCCGGCAGGCCGCAGCCCAGCAGCGCGCCGGCCGTCAGCGTCGGCAGCACCCAGGCGCCCAGGCGCCAGACCGTCACCAGCGCCAGCGCCGCCAGCAGCAGCGGCACGAACAGGTCCGGGGCGGGGGCCGCGCCGGCCGGCTGTGGCAGGTGCAGCAAGGCGGGCAGCGCGGCGGAGGCGAGCGCCCAGGCGCCGATCAGGCCACTACCGAGGCCGGTCAATGCGGCCAGGCCGTGGCGGCGCAGCCGGCGCCAGCCGCGGCGCTCGCGGATGCGGCGCGGCCCGATGGGGCCGGTCGTCGACGGCGGCGGATCGACCATCAGCTGCGTGCTCATGGCCCCGGTGCTGCGGGGGTCGGACGTGTCCCCGAGGTTGGCGTGCAGGGCCATCGGTCAGCCGCCCGCCGCGCCGGGCCGCTGCGTGATCCGGCCGCGACAGTTCGGCCGGAATTGCGGGCCGGCGCCTGCAACCGGCACCTTGAATTGGCGGTCGCCGCTCGGGTGAAACCCTGAGTCGTGCGGGCCGGACAAGGGGGCGGAAGGCATGCGCCGAGTTTAGGCGCCGGGCCGGCGGAAAAGAAAAAGGGCCATCCCGCGGGAGGCCCTGATTTGCGGGGCTGCCCGCTGCGGGCAACCCATATCCGAGCGGGCTTTCAGGCCCGGCTCAAACGGCGAAATCGGTCAGCTTGGCGCCGCCGGCAATCGCCGCCTTCAGCCATTTGGGCTGCAGGCCGCGGCCGCTCCAGGTTTCGCCGGTGGCCTGGTTGCGATACTTGGCCGCCACTTTGGAGACCTTGACCGGCTTGGGGGTGCGCATGCTGAGGTCAGCCACCGACAGGCCATATTCGCTCATCAGCGATTTGACCTTGGCCACGGCCTCACTGCGTTCGCGCTCCTTGGTTTGGCTGATTTGCTCGTCGAGCGCTTGGCGCTGGGCCAGGAGTTCTTTCAGAGTGGACATGCTGCTATTCCTCTTGCGATTTTGACCGGTGAGACGCGCGCTGCCTTGCGGCGCGGGCCTCGGAGGTGCCGAGGCTGAAGCCCCGCGATTATCTCCGCAGAGGAATTAAATCGCGGCCGAGGGATTCAGGCAAGAGTTTTCGTGCGGCGGCGGCTACGGGTTTTCATTTGATGCCGACAATTTGGCAGCCCGCCGCAAACATGGGCTGCGGGGCCGCCGCCCGGCGCCGCACATACTGTGCATGCAGCGCCGCACCACGCGCGGCAGTAATTTGCGTGCTGCTGCCCGGCTTCAGTTGGCGGGCGGCACGTAGCCGGCCACCTGCTCGGCGCCGGTGCCGAAGAAAAACTGTTCGGCCTGGCGCATCAGGTATTGCCGCGCGCGCAGGTCGGCGAGGTTCAGGCGGTTTTCGTTGACCAGCATGGTCTGGTGCCTGTCTCTTATACACATCTCCGAGCCCACGAGACGGACTCCTATC
>CAXDTK010000534.1:0-1691 GCA_963992225.1 uncultured Comamonadaceae bacterium
AGATCTACACCTCAGCCTTCGTCGGCAGCGTCAGATGTGTATAAGAGACAGCTGAATGCACTGGTCGCCGGCGCCAAGCTGTCGTCCACCGACTCCGCGCAGCGCAAGGCGGCTGCCCTTGAACTGGCCGGCAGTGCCGACCCCGCGACGCGGGCGCTGCTGCTGGAGAAGCTGACCGCCGAGACCGACGCGGCCGCGAAATCCGCGATGCAGAAGGCCGCCGCCGACATCGCCGACCGCCTCGCCTGGGGCGAGCGCGCGCAGCTGCTGTTCTCGGGGCTGAGTCTGGGTTCGGTGCTCTTGCTCGTGGCGTTAGGCCTGGCCATCACCTACGGCCTGATGGGCGTCATCAACATGGCCCACGGCGAGTTGCTGATGGTGGGCGCCTATGCCACCTATCTGGTGCAGCAGGGCTTTCGCGCCTGGGCGCCCGCGGCTTTCGACTACTACCTCTGGCTGGCATTGCCCGCCAGCTTCCTCGTCGCGGCGCTGGTGGGCGCGGCCATGGAGCGCAGCGTGATCCGCTGGCTCTACGGCCGGCCGCTGGAGACGCTGCTGGCCACCTGGGGCCTGTCGCTGGTGCTGATGCAGGCGGTGCGCAGCCTGTTCGGCGCGCAGAACGTGGCGGTGGAGAACCCCGGCTGGCTGTCGGGCGGCTGGGCGCTGCTGCCCAACCTGACGCTGCCCTACAACCGGCTGGCCATCCTGGTGTTCGCGGCGCTGGTGCTCATCGGCATGGCGCTGCTGCTGTCGCGCACCCGCCTGGGCCTGATGGTGCGCGGCGTCACGCAGAACCGCCGCATGGCCGCCTGCGTGGGCGTCAACACCGCGCAGGTGGACACGATGGCCTTCGCGCTGGGCTCGGGCATTGCGGGCCTGGCCGGCTGCGCGCTGAGCCAGATCGGCAATGTGGGCCCGGACCTCGGCCAGAGCTACATCGTCGACGCCTTCATGGTGGTGGTGCTCGGCGGTGTCGGCCAGTTGGCGGGCACGGTCTACGCCGGGCTCGGCCTGGGCGTGCTGTCCAAGCTGCTGGAGGGCTGGCAGGGTGCCGTGCTCGCCAAGATCGCATTGCTGATGGTGCTCGTGCTCGTCATCCAGAAGAAGCCGCAAGGCCTGTTTGCCCTCAAGGGCCGGAGCGTCGAATGAAGAAGACGCTGCTCATCGCCGTCGCAGCGCTGACGCTGCTCGTGCCCTTCCTCCACCTCGCCTTCCCGGCGGGCCACCCGCTGCACCTGAGCGAGTTCTATGTGAGCCTGCTCGGCAAGTTTCTGTGCTTTGCCATTTGTGCCCTGGCCTTGGACCTCATCTGGGGTTTCGGCGGCATCCTGTCGCTGGGCCATGGGCTCTTCTTTGCCCTCGGCGGCTATGGCATGGGCATGTATCTGATGCGCCAGATCGGCCGTGAAGGGCAGTACCAGTCGGACCTGCCGGACTTCATGGTGTTCCTGAACTGGAAGGAGCTGCCCTGGCACTGGGCGCTCAGCGATTCGCTGGTCGGCCAGATCATCCTGGCGCTCGCGGTGCCGGGGCTGATCGCCGCGGTGTTCGGCTACTTCGCCTTCCGCTCGCGCATCCAGGGCGTCTATTTCTCCATCATCACGCAGGCGCTGGTGGTGGCGGCCATGCTGCTGTTCTTCCGCAACGAGACGGGCTTCGGCGGCAACAACGGCTTCACCGACTTCAAGCGC
>CAXDTK010000535.1:0-1686 GCA_963992225.1 uncultured Comamonadaceae bacterium
CTTCGCGCCGCAGTGAACTGGAAGCTTGGCAAACCGGGGGCGTCCATGTACGTCCGGCCATCCCGTCTTGACGCCGTATTCAGTCGGAGTCCAGCACTTGGATGATGGGGCAGCCCCCTGTCGATGAGCCCCTTTGGCATTTGCGCAGCAGCCCCGCCAGTGCGCTGCGCATCGCCTCAAGGTCCGCCAGCTTTTGATCGATCACGCGCAGCTTGTGCGCGGCCAGCTCTTGGGTTTCAGCGCAGGCGCTAGCCTCTTCCAAGGTCAGCAGGCTGCCGACCTCTTCGAGTGTGAAGCCCAGCACCTGTGCACGCTTGATGAAGCGCACCCGCCTGGCGTCGTTCGGCGAATAGCGCCGCTGGCCGCCGGCAGGCCTGACCGGCTCCGTCAACAGGCCGCGCCGCTGGTAATAGCGGATCGTCTCCACGTTCACGCCCGCTGCCGTAGCCAGCTTCCCAATCGTCAGTTCATTCGACATGGCGGCCCCTTGACTCCGTACCGTGGTACGGACTCTAGACTCTCGCAAACAGCTCACTCACGGCGGTCCATGGTCAGCTTCAAGGTCAATCGCTCGCTCCTGGCGGGCACGCTCGCAGCCATCGGTGCGTCGGTGTGCTGCGTTGGCCCGTTGGCGCTGCTCATGCTGGGCATCAGTGGCGCCTGGATCGCGCACCTGAGCGCATTCGAGCCCTTCCGGCCTTGGTTCGTCGCAGCGACGCTGCTGTTCCTGGGCTTGGCCTTCCGCAAGCTTTACCTGCAAGCGCAGGTGTGTGAGCCCGGGGCTTCGTGCGCTGACCCCGCCGTGCTTCGGCGGCAGCGCTTGGTGTTCTGGCTGGTCGCGTTCGCGCTCTTGGGCTTGTTGTCGGTGCCCTGGGTGGCGCCGTACTTTCTTTGAAGGAGTTGCCCATGCGCAGCTTGTTGATCCTGACCTTGGCCACTGTGGTATCCGTGGTGGCTCTTGCCGCCTCGTCCACGACGGCGGTGCTTGATGTGAAGAACATGAGCTGCGGGACGTGCCCGATCACGGTCAAGAAGTCCCTGGAGAAGGTCGCTGGGGTGACTGAAGTCCGAGTCGACTTCGCCAAGAAGACGGCCACCGTGGCATTCGATGCGAGCAAGACCAACGCCGCGTCCTTGGTCAAGGCGACCACGGACGCAGGATTCCCGGCGACGGTGCGCCAGCCATGACCGAGGCTGCGCAGCTGCAGTCGGCGCTGACCTGCCCCGAGTGCGGTCACATCAAGAACGAGCAAATGCCCACCAACGCCTGCCAGTTCTTCTACGAGTGCGAGCAGTGCAAGACCCTGCTGCGCCCAAAGGCCGGTGACTGCTGCGTGTTCTGCTCGTACGGCTCGGTCAAGTGCCCGCCGGTTCAGTTGCAGCGAGGATGCTCAGGCTGCGGTGCTTAGCGGTCGCCAACGATGCGGCAGCAGCTCCCCGATCCGGCTCGCCGGCTGCGTCGGTAGCCGGGCCAGCACGTCTTTGAGATAGCCGTACGGGTCATGCCCGTTGAGCTTGGCCGAGTGCACCAGGCTCATCACCGCAGCAGCCCGCTTGCCCGCACGCAGACTCCCGGCGAACAGCCAGTTCTGCCGACCCAGCGCGATCGGCCGGATGCGGTTCTCCACCCAGTTGTTACCCGGCATGCTTCGGGCTCGCCCCTCTTCCGCCAGTCGGCGTATCGTC
>CAXDTK010000536.1:0-1660 GCA_963992225.1 uncultured Comamonadaceae bacterium
TCGACATGACGCTGCGCGACATCGAGCGCGTGCTGTACTTCGAAGCGTATGTGGTCGTTGACCCGGGCATGACCCCGCTGAAGAAGTTCTCGATCATGAGCGAGGACGACTACGACGCCAAGCGCGTCGAGTTCGGCGACGAGTTCATCGCGCTGATGGGCGCCGAGGGCATCAAGAAGTTGCTGGAGGAGATGGATCTCGACATCGAGATCGATCGCCTGCGCAACGACATGACCGGCTCCGAGCTCAAGGTCAAGAAGAACTCCAAGCGCCTGAAGGTCATGGAGGCCTTCAAGAAGTCCGGCATCAAGCCGAACTGGATGGTGCTGGACGTGCTGCCCGTGCTGCCGCCGGACCTGCGTCCGCTGGTGCCGCTGGACGGCGGCCGCTTCGCGACCTCCGACCTGAACGACCTCTACCGTCGCGTCATCAACCGCAACAACCGCCTGGCCCGTCTGCTGGAGCTGAAGGCCCCTGAGATCATCGTGCGCAACGAAAAGCGCATGCTGCAGGAAGCCGTCGACTCGCTGCTGGACAACGGCCGCCGCGGCAAGGCGATGACCGGCGCCAACAAGCGTGCCCTCAAGTCGCTGGCCGACATGATCAAGGGCAAGAGCGGTCGCTTCCGTCAGAACCTGCTGGGCAAGCGCGTCGACTACTCGGGCCGTTCGGTCATCGTGGTCGGCCCGACGCTCAAGCTGCACCAGTGCGGCCTGCCCAAGCTGATGGCGCTGGAACTCTTCAAGCCCTTCATCTTCAGCCGTCTCGAAGCCATGGGCATCGCGACGACGATCAAGGCTGCGAAGAAGGAAGTCGAGTCCGGCACGCCGGTGGTCTGGGACATCCTGGAAGAGGTCATCAAGGAGCACCCGGTTCTTCTGAACCGCGCCCCGACGCTGCACCGCCTCGGCATCCAGGCCTTCGAGCCCATCCTGATCGAAGGCAAGGCCATCCAGCTGCACCCGCTGGTCTGCGCGGCCTTCAACGCCGACTTCGACGGTGACCAGATGGCCGTTCACGTGCCGCTGTCGATCGAAGCCCAGATGGAAGCCCGCACGCTGATGCTGGCCTCCAACAACGTGCTGTTCCCCGCCTCCGGTGAGCCGTCCATCGTGCCGTCGCAAGACGTGGTGCTGGGTCTGTACTACGCCACCCGCGAGCGCACCAACGGCAAGGGCGAGGGCCTGATCTTCTCGGACATCCCCGAGCTGATCCGCGCGCTGGAGAACGGTGTCGTCGAGATCACTGCCAAGATCAGCGTGCGCCTGACCGAGTACAGCAAGGACAAGGACACCGGCGAATGGGTGCCTGAGACCAAGCTGACCGACACCACCGTGGGCCGCGCGCTGCTGTCCGAGATCCTGCCCAAGGGCCTGCCGTTCTCGAACATCAACAAGGCGCTCAAGAAGAAGGAAATCTCGCGTCTCATCAACACGAGCTTCCGCAAGTGCGGCCTGAAGGAAACCGTCGTGCTGGCCGACAAGCTGTTGCAAAGCGGCTTCAAGCTGGCCACGCGCGCCGGCATCTCCATCGCCATCGACGACATGCTGGTGCCCGCGCAGAAGCACACGCTGATCGAGCGCGCCGAGAAGGAAGTCAAGGAGATCGAGCAGCAGTACGTCTCGGGTCTGGTGACGGCCGGCGAGCGCTACAACAAGGT
>CAXDTK010000537.1:0-1652 GCA_963992225.1 uncultured Comamonadaceae bacterium
CATCCGCGCTAGGAGTCCGTCTCGTGGGCTCGGAGATGTGTATAAGAGACAGCTTGTTCATCGGGGGCTCTCCTGGGGTTCGGCCCAGTCTAGGCACGGGGGCGGCAGGCGCCGGGCCGTCCTCGGCCCATTCGTCTCGTGCGCGCCACGCCGCGCGCGGTTTGAACTAGGGACAAATGGGTCACGGCCCTCTGTCATCATGCGCGGTCTGACCATGGAGGGTTGAGGGCATGAGGGGATGGATCTGGGCCGGCGTGATGGCATGGGCGATGGCCATGGGCGTGCAGGCGGCCCCGCCGGGAACCACGGCACCGGCTGCCGGGCAGGCCAGGACGGCGAAGCCCGCCACGCCCGCGGCGCGACCGGGCACGCCGGCGGCCACCAAGCCCGGGCCGGTCGAGTCGGCGCTGCTGCCGCTGCCCGAACAGGAGCCCGTCATCCGCGGCCATGCCGTGCCCATCGGCGGCGCGCTCAAGGCCGACAACGACGAGGTCTGGCAGCGCATCGTGCAGCTGGCCGGCGGCAAGGGCGCGCGCTTCGTCGTGTTCGGCACGGCCAGTGAAGACCCCGAGGCCAGCGCCAAGCAGGTGGTCGACCTGCTGCAGCGCCGCGGCGCCGTGGCCGAGGCGCTGCCGGTGGCGCCCAAGTTCCTGTGGGTGGACCTGAGCAAGGTGGTGCGCGACCCCGCGCTGATCGCCAAGGTCAAGGCCGCCAAGGGCATCTTCTTCACCGGCGGCGTGCAGGAGCGCATCGTCGACGTGCTGCAGCCGGGCGGGCAGACCACGCCCATGCTGGAGGCCATCTGGGACGTCTACCGCAAGGGCGGCGTGGTGGCCGGCACCTCGGCCGGCGCGGCCATCATGAGCACCATCATGTTCCGCGACGCACCCAGCGTCATCAATGTGCTCAAGGGCCGTTTCGCCGATGGCAAGCAGGTCGACCGCGGGCTGGGCTTCGTCGGCCCGCACCTGTTCGTGGACCAGCATTTCCTCAAGCGCGGCCGCTTCGGCCGCATGATCCCGCTGATGATGGCCAAGGGCTACAAGCTGGGGCTGGGCGTGGACGAGAACACCGCCGCCATCATCCGCGGCGACGAGATCGAGGTCATCGGCGACCGCGGCGCGCTGGTGGTGGACCTGACCGAGGCCAGGAGCGACGCGACGCTGGGCGCCTTCAACGTGCAGGGCGCGCGGCTGTCCTATCTGGAGCATGGCGACCGCTACCACATGCGGGCGCGCTCCACCACGCCGTCGGCGCCCAAGCTGCGCGGCGAGGTGCACGATGCCGAGTCGCCCAACTTCAAGCCCTACTACACCGACGATGTCTTCCACCTGGACATGCTGGGCGACTCGACGATCTCCGGCGCGATGAGCCGGCTGATCGACAGCGTGCGCAAGGAGGTCAAGGGCCTGGCCTTCGACGTGCTGCCGCGCACCAACGACCCGCTGGCCGAGCTGGGCTTCCTGTTCCGTCTCTACAAGGGCTCGGACTCGATGGGCTGGAGCACCGAGGAGTTCGGCGGCGAGCAGTTCACGGTCACCAACCTGTATCTGGACATCACGCCGGTGCGGCTGCCGATGCCGCTGTACGGTGGCTGGGCCGGCCCGGCCAAGGCGGCGGGCACGCTGCTCAAGACCCCCGAACTCGCGGCC
>CAXDTK010000538.1:0-1651 GCA_963992225.1 uncultured Comamonadaceae bacterium
GGCGGCCGGGCCGGCCGGGCCTGCGTCAGGCGTGCCGACGCTGCCGGGCGCCAGACGCAGGCGCACGCCGGTGCCGGGCTCGTCCTCGTCGCGGCGGCGCCAGCGGCCCACCGCCAGCACCGCGGCGCCGCCCAGGCCGCCGCTGGCCGCCCACAGCGCCTGGCCGGGCTGGGCCAGCGCCGGTTCGGCGGGCAGTTCGGCCTCGCCCAGCAGCACCGGGCGCTGGACGGTCAGCCGCGCCTTGAACGGGCTGCCCGGCTTGCCGTCGACGTTGCCGTCCAGCACCTCGCCGTCCAGGCTGACGAAGCGGCCATCCTCGGTGCGCAGCAGCACCTCGAACTCGCCATCGGGCAGCAGCCCGCCGTCCGGCACGAACAGGAAGCCGGCGCCGTCCGGGTCGACGATCAGCCGCCCGGCCAGCTCGCGGCCGTTGTGCAGCACGACGATGTCGCGGCTGACCACGCCGTCCGCCAGCGGCGCGCCCTGGGCCAGGGCCTGCAGGTCCAGCGCCTTGTTGAAGCGCACATGGATGCCGCCGGCGGTGGCGAACAGCGAGCTGACGTACAGCGCCGGGCGCTCGCCGGACGAGGTCGGGAACTTCTCGATCAGCGCCGCGATCGCCTCGGGTGTCAGCGGCTGGGGCAGGCTCTGCATGCTGGACGACAGGCTGTCCTGCTGCGCATGGGCGAGCGGCTGCACGTTCCAGTGGGCCGACTGGCCGACGCTGGTGACGCCGAAACCCGCCGGATCGCTGCCGACCGTCGTGATGCCGACGCGCACCGGGTCGAGCGGGCGGCCGGGCGCCCGCGGCTGCGCCGCCGAATTGCCCAGGCTGCCGGTCAGCGGTGACGGCGCCGGAGCGGCCGGCACCGGCGTCACGGTCACCGGCAGCGCGAGATAGGTGTAGCTGCCGTCCTCGTCGGTGACGAGCAGGCGGATGCGCACGGCGGGCTGGGCCTGCTGGTAGACGTGGGTGGCCGAGGTGGCCGTGGGCGACAGCTGCTGGATCTGGCCATCGCCCCAGTCGATGGCCAGCGCGCTGACCAGGTCCTGCCCGCGGTCGGCCAGCGTGAAGCCCAGCGTGTAGACCTGGCCAGCCTGCACGCTCGGCGCGCCGCTGAAGCTGACGGTGGGCGCCACGTCGCGGACATGCACGACGAAGCGCTGCTGGGCCGTGGCGCCGTCGGCGTCGCGCACCTGGGCCGTGAAGACGGCGTCGGTGTCGCCGTCCAAGGCGCGCCAGACGATGCGGCCCTGGGCGTCGATGCTGGCCCCGGCCGGCGCGTCGATCAGCGCGTAGCTGAGCGGGCCGGTCGAGTCGATGTCAGCGGCCTGCAGGTTGACCGTGACCTGGCCGCCTTCGTCCACGCTCAGGTCGGCCACCGGCTGCAGCACCGGCGCGTCGTTGACCGGCGTGACCGTCAGGCTGACCTGGGCCACGCCGCTGCTGGCGCTGCCGTCGCTGACGCGGTAGCTGAAGCTGTCGCTGCCGTAGAAGTCGGCGTCGGGCGTGTAGCTGAAGCTGCCGTCGGCCAGCAGCTGCAGGCGGCCATGGGCCGGCCCGGCCAGCACCTCCACCGCCAGGCTGCGGCCCGGCGCGGCGCGGTCGTTGGCGCGCTCGTCGATGGTCAGGCTGCCGTCCTCGGCCAGC
>CAXDTK010000539.1:0-1612 GCA_963992225.1 uncultured Comamonadaceae bacterium
CTCGACCACCACGCCCCACCCGCAACGCCGCAGCCTGCTGGCCGCCGCGGCCGCGCTGCCCTTCACGGCCCTGCCCGGCGGCGCCTGGGCGCAGGGCTCGGACAAGCCCGAGAAGGAGGAGGTGCGCATCGGCTTCATCCCGCTGACCGACTGCGCCAGCGTCGTGATGGCCTCGGTGCTGGGCTTCGACAGGAAGTACGGCATCAAGATCATCCCCACCAAGGAAGCCTCCTGGGCCGGCGTGCGCGACAAGCTGGTCAACGGCGAGCTGGACATGGCCCATGTGCTGTACGGCCTGATCTACGGCGTACACCTGGGCGTGTCGGGCGCCAAGAAGGACATGGCCGTGCTGATGACGCTGAACCGCAACGGCCAGGCCATCACGCTGTCGAAGAAGCTGGCCGATGCCGGCGCGGTGGACGGCGCCTCGCTGGCCAAGGTGATGGCCAAGGACAAGCGGGACTACACCTTCGCGCAGACCTTCCCGACCGGCACGCATGCGATGTGGCTGTACTACTGGCTGGCCGCGCATGGCGTGAACCCGATGAAGGACGCCAAGGTCATCACCGTGCCGCCGCCGCAGATGGTGGCCAACATGCGCGTCGGCAACATGGACGGCTACTGCGTCGGCGAGCCCTGGGGCCACCGCGCCATCATCGACGGCATCGGCATCACGGCCACCACCACGCAGGACATCTGGCCCGAGCATCCCGAAAAGGTGCTGGGCACCACCGGCGACTTCGTCAAGAAGTACCCCAACACCGCGCGCGCCGTCATCATGGCCGTGCTGGAGGCCAGCCGCTGGATCGACGCCAGCCTGAGCAACAAGAACAAGATGGCCGAGACGATCGCCGACAAGGCCTACGTCAACACCGGCGTCGACGCCATCAACCAGCGCATCCTGGGCCGCTACCAGAACGGCCTGGGCAAGACCTGGGACGACCCGCGCCACATGAAGTTCTTCGACGACGGCGCGGTCAACTTCCCCTACCTGTCCGACGGCATGTGGTTCCTGACCCAGCACAAGCGCTGGGGGCTGATCAAGGACCACCCCGACTACCTGGGCGTGGCCAAGGCCATCAACCAGACGGCGCTCTACACGCAGGCCGCCGGCGCGCTGAAGATCAGCGTGCCCAAGGACGCGATGCGCAGCTCCAAGCTGCTCGACGGCATCGTCTGGGACGGCAAGGACCCCGCCCGCTACGCCGACAGCTTCAAGGTCAAGGTCTGAGGAACAGTCATGGTCTCCGCCGTCTTCCACTCCCCCCGCGACGCCGCCGTGCCCGCCACGCCGGCCCCTTCTGCCCCGTCAGCCTCGCTCGCCCGAGCCGCCGAAGCCCCCGTGGCGACGCCGCGCGCCGCCCGGCCGGCGCGCGACGCCTTCGACTGGCGCGGCCTGGCGCTGCGCGTGCTGCCACCACTGCTGAGCCTGGCGCTGCTGATCGGCCTGTGGGGTCTCGCGACCCAGAAGGGCGGCAGCTTTCCAACCCCGGCGGCCACCTTCGACGCCGCCGTCCAGCTCTTCGCCGACCCCTTCTACCGCAAGGGCCCGAACGACCAGGGCATAGGCTGTCTCTTATACACATCTCCGAGCCCACGAGACGGACTCCTA
>CAXDTK010000540.1:0-1606 GCA_963992225.1 uncultured Comamonadaceae bacterium
GCCCAGCGTCAGGCCCGCGGCGCCGGCACTGCCGCCCACCGTCACGCCACTGGCGGTGCCGGCGCCGGCCAGCTCCAGCCGCGCGGCGGCGCTGCCGCTGATCAGGCCGCCGAGCGTCAGCGCGTCCACCCGCAGCACCGCATTGCCGCTGGCGATGACCACGTTGCCGATGACCAGCTCGGTCGCGCCGACGATGCTGAGGCTGCCGCTGCTCAGGTCCAGCAGGCCCTTGAACTCCACCCGCCCGGCCGCCTGCAGCATCAGGTCACCGGCCAGCTTCACGTCCTGCTCGAAGCGCACGTCGCGCGCGTCGTTGACGGTCAGGCCGCCCAGCCGCTCGGTGGCGCCGATGCTGCCGCCGAACACCACGTCGGCGCCGTCGCTGGTCAGTACCAACCGGTCGGCCGCGCCGCCGGCGGTGCCGTCGATGGCGCCGCCGATGGTGATGGGGCCGTCGCCGCGCGCGCCGCCCTGGCCGCCGGTGATGGCCAGCGCACCGTCCAGCCGCAGGCCGCTGTCGATGCTGACCGCCCCCTGCTGCACGATGCTGCCGGCCGGCGCGTTCAGCACCGCGCCGGCGCCGCCGGCCTTCAGCGACACGCTGCCCGTGCCGTCGGCCGTGATGCTGCGGCCGTCCTGCGGCGCGCTGCCGTCGTCGAACGTGATGCTGCCGTTGAGCGTGGCCAGCGCGATGCTGCCGTTGCCGCCGGTGGTGATGAGGTCGGACTGCGTTGCGTCATCGATGACGGTGCCTGTGGTGCCCTGCACGCTGACGCGCCGCACCGACACGGCCACGTCGCCGACGGCCGGCCAGGCGCTGGCCGATGCCGCCAATGCCGGCGCCCGCTGCGGCCGCACCGACTGGCGGCTGCCCGGCGCGGCCGAGCTGATGGGGCTGGTGGACGCCGGCCTGGCCAGCGGCGCGCGCATCGACCCCAAGCTGGGCACCACCACCGCGCTGGCCGCCTGGACCGCGACGGCCTACGCCGCCGACACCCGCGCGAACTGGGTGGTGGACTTCGGCTCCGGCGCCGTGGGCTTCGAGTCGGCCACCAACCCGCTGGGCAAGTCCTTCACCGCCCGCCTGGTCGCCGGCAGCGCCGCCGCGGAGGCCGACTGCGACAACACGACGACGCCGCGCTACACCGACCATGGCAACGGCACGGTCAGCGACCTGCGCACCGGCCTGATGTGGATGCAATGCGTGGACGGCCTGTCCGGCGCCGCCTGCGCCAGCGGCGCGGCCACCACGCACGCCAGCTTCTCCGCCGCGCTGGCCCGCGCCACGGCGGTCAACGGCGATGCCGCCGGCGCCGGCAAGGGCCACAACGACTGGCGCGTGCCCAACCGCAACGAGCTGGCCTCGCTGGTGAACTGGCGCTGCAGCAGCCCGGCCATCCAGCGCAGCCGCTTCCCCGGCACGCCCAGCGCAAGCGCCTGGACCTCGTCGCCGGCCACGGTGGCCGGCTTCGTCTGGTACGTGGACTTCACCGACGGCAACCTGGGCCTGTCGGGCAGCGCCGGCAACCGCTTGCTGCGGCTGGTGCGCGCCGGCCAGTAGCTGTCTCTTATACACATCTGACGCTGCCGACGAAGGCTTAGGTGT
>CAXDTK010000541.1:0-1602 GCA_963992225.1 uncultured Comamonadaceae bacterium
ACAGAGCGCGGAGTCGGCGGCATGGCCGCTGCCGCGGCCCCACAGGCGGTCGTAGGGCCAGCCGGTCAGGTCTTCGACGATGCGGCGGTTCTCGTCGTTCTCGGCCTCGGTGGCGCCATGGCGCAGGCGCTCCACCTCGTGCACCAGCACCGCATGCGTGCTGGCGTTGAGGCGGAAGCGCCAGGACGCCAGCGCCCCCAGCAGCAGCATCAGCAGCGGCCCGCCCACCATCAGCAGCGTGACGGTCTGCACGGCCTCGGGCGTCTGCACCACCACCTCGCCGGGCCTGGACTTGATGTAGCCGCCCCAGTCGATGATCCAGCCGCTGGCCATGATGGCCGCGCTCTGCGCCAGCTTGCGCACCAGCGTCATCACGCCGGCGAAGATGCCCTCGCGGCGCTGGCCGGTGACGGCCTCGTCGACGTCGGGCAGGTAGTTGTAGACCGACCAGGGCACGAAGTTCAGCGTGCCGCGGCCCAGGCCGGCCAGCACGATGGGCACGAACAGCCAGAACACCAGGCTCGGCGAGAAGCCGTCGCGTGTCGGGTCCAGCGCGCCGAACATGTTGGTGCCCAGCGCGTTGAAGCCTGCGGCGAAGCCCTCGGGCCGCGCCAGGTAGAAGCCCAGGTACAGCAGCAGCGCCACGCCGAACAGCGAGCCAGCCAGCCGGTAGGCCAGCACGGGGCCGGTGCGGATGACGATCTGGATGGCCACCATCACCGAGACGAGCTGGGCCACGTACATCACCGTCATCAGCTGCGAGATCACGAGGGTGGCGCCCATCAGCACCGTCGCCACGAAGAAGGCGAAGGCGCTGTTGAAGATGTCCTGCGACAGATAACCGCCCAGGTAGATGGACAGGTGCTGGCGGAAGGCGCGGATCTTCAGCGTGGAGAACAGGTCGCGGAACATCTTGACCGGGATCAGCAGCGCCGCCTTGAGGTTGAAACCGGCGTAGGTCTGCGACAGCACCGCCTGCTCGCGCGGGCCGTAGGGGCGCTCCCAGCTGGTCAGCACGACGAGGGTGACCACGACGGAGAAGATGACGCCGAAGATGGCCGCCATCCAGAAGAAGGTGTCGGGCGAATCCTTGCCGCCGAACTGGTTGATCAGCAGCGTGGGCAGGTAGGAGGCCAGGATGGCCGAGCTCTGCGCCACGATCATGCGGGCCCCGGCGAACTTGGCCTTGGCCTTGTAGTCCTTGGTCATCTCCGCGGCCAGCGTCTCCCAGGGGATGAGAAACATCGTGTACAGCAGCTCGAAGAAGATGAAGCAGAGCAGGTAGTAGGTGAAGCTGTGGCCGGTGCGGAAGATCAGCGCGAAGCTGGGCAGCAGCGGGATGGTGATCAGCAGGAACAGCTTGCGGCGGCCGATCTTGCGGCCCACCCAGGTGTGGCGCAGGTTGTCGGACACATAGCCGATCAGCGGGCAGGTGATGGCCTCCAGCAGCCGCGGCAGGCCCAGGATGAGCCCGGCCTCGGTGGCGGTCAGGCCGCAGAAGGTGGTGAAGAAATAGAACAGCCAGCCGGTGATGACGGCCTGCGCGCCGGCGCCCAGCATGTCGCCCGAGCCCCAGCCCCAGTAGTTGATCCAGGTGGGTTC
>CAXDTK010000542.1:0-1578 GCA_963992225.1 uncultured Comamonadaceae bacterium
TGGCATAGGCCGGCTGGTGGTGCAGCGGCCGCGGATAGTGCACGGCGGTCGGCACGCCGGCCGCCTTCAGCCTGGCCTGCACGGCTTCGCGGTCGTCGACGAAGACGGTGTACTGGGCCCAGACGCAGTCGCGATCGCCCCGGACCTCGAGAAGTTGAAGGCTCGGGATGGCCGCGCTCAGCTTGCGCTTGTAGGCCTCACCCAGTTCCAGCCGGCGGCGCACTTCCCATTCGAAGCGGTCCAGCTTGCCCAGCACAACGGCGCATTGCAGCGTGTCCATGCGGCCGCCGACGCCGACGCGCGTGTGCAGATAGCGCTGGCTCTGGCCGTGAACGCGGATCTCGCGGCAGGCTTGGGCCAGCTTGTCGTCGCTGGTGAAGATGGCGCCGCCGTCGCCATAGCAGCCCAGCGGCTTGCTCGGGAAGAAGCTGGTGCAGCCGAAGGTGGAGAGGTTGCAGCTCTTGCGGCCTGGCCCGCCGCCGGGCCGCCCCAAGGCGGGCGCGCCCCCTTGGGGGGCAGCCGGCGTACCCGCCGGCGTGGGGGCACCCCAGTACGTGGCGCCGAAGCTCTGCGCGGCGTCCTCGATGACGGGCAGGCCGTGCTTGTGGGCGATGGCGTTGATGGCGTCCATGTCGGCCACCTGGCCGTACAGGCTGACCGGCATGATGGCCTTGGTCCGCGGCGTGATGGCGGCTTCGATCAGCGTCGCGTCGAGGTTGGCCGTGTCCGGCTCGATGTCGACGAACACCGGCACCCCGCCGGCCAGCACGATCATCTCGGCGGTGGCCGCGAAGGTGAAGGGGCTGGTGATGACTTCGTCGCCGGGCTGCAGGTCCAGCGCCATCAAGCAGATCAGCAGCGCCTCGGTGCCACTGGCCACGCTGATGCAGTGCCTGGCGCCGGTGTAGGCGGCCAGCGCCTCTTCCATCTCGCGCACCTCGGGGCCGAGGATGTATTGCCCGTGGTCCAGCACCTTCTGGATGCGGGCATTGATGTTGTCGCGCAGGGCGGCGTACTGGCTCTTGAGGTCGATGAAGTCCATCAGCTGTTCTCGATGATCTGGAGTTGCCGGCCGGCGAGGCGGTAGCGGTCGCCGGTATGGGGGCAGGTGGCTTCGACGGGCTGGTCGCTGGCGACGGGGAGTTCCAGGCGCTCGCCGAAGCGGCTCATCCAGCCGATCTGCTTCGCCGGCACGCCCACCATCAGCGCGAAGTCGGGCACGTCGCGGTTGACGACGGCGCCGGCACCGATGAAGGCGTGGCGGCCGATGGTGGTGCCGCACACGATGGTGGCGTTGGCCCCCAGCGTGGCGCCCTGCTTCACGAGGGTGCGGCGGTACTCGTCCTTGCGCGTGACCGCCGCGCGCGGGTTGTAGACGTTGGTGAACACCATGCTGGGGCCGCAGAAGACGTCATCCTCCAGCGTCACGGCGTCGTAGACGGAGACGTTGTTCTGGATCTTGACGTTGTCGCCGATCAGCACGTCGTTGCCGACATAGACGTTCTGGCCGAAGGAGCAGCGCGCGCCGATGCGGGCACCGGCGCTGATGTGCACGAAGTGCCAGACGCGGCAGTCGGC
>CAXDTK010000543.1:0-1570 GCA_963992225.1 uncultured Comamonadaceae bacterium
ACACCTAAGCCTTCGTCGGCAGCGTCAGATGTGTATAAGAGACAGGGTCTAACAGCCCGTTGACGAAGTCTGCACTGGACGCAGGCGGCCTGGTCTGATTCTCTGATGGTGTGATTTGACCGGGGGGTTCGGCGATGGCGATGGGACATCAGAAGGATCGTCAGGGCGACTTGATGGTGGGCTGGGCGGAGATGCCGCGCTCGCCGGGTCATGTGTTTTACGACCGTCTGCAGTCGGTCCTGATCGAGGGCGGCTTCGCCGGCTTCGCCGAGGCGACCTGCAAGCCCTATTACGCGGCCAGGATGGGGGCGCCTTCGGTGCCGCCGGGGCGCTATTTCCGCATGCACCTGGTGGGCTACTTCGAGGGCATCGACTCTGAGCGCGGGCTGGAATGGCGGTGCTCGGATTCGCTGTCGCTGCGGGAATTCCTGCGGCTGGAGAGCCGGGATCGTGTGCCGGATCATTCGTGGCTGTCGAAGACCCGCACGCGTCTGCCCCACGAGGTGCACGCGGCGGTGTTCGACTGGGTTCTGGCGCTGATCGCCGAGGCGGGTCTGGTGAAGGGCGACCGCATCGGGGTCGATGCCTCGACCATGGAGGCCAACGCAGCGCTGCGCAACATCACCCGCCGCGACACGGGGGAGGGCTACCGGGAGATGCTGGAGCACCTGGCCCAGGAGAGCGGCATCGAGACGCCGACGGCCGAGGACCTGGCGCGTCTGGACCGCAAGCGCAAGGGCAAGAAGCTGTCGAACCAGGATTGGGTTTCCAACAGCGACCCCGAGGCCAGGATCGCCAAGATGAAGGACGGCACGACCCATCTGGCCTACAAGCCCGAGCACGCGGTGGATCTGGACACCGGCGCGGTGGTGGCGGCCGAGCTGCACCCAGCCGATGAGGGCGACACCACAACACTTTCCAAGACCCTGGCGGCGGCCGAGGCAAACCTCGAGGCGGTGGATGCGGCACCGACGGCAGAGGACCCGGCCGACTGCGTCGCCGACAAAGGCTATCATGCACGGGCGGTCTTAAAGGCCCTCGAAGACAGTCCCTGGAAGAGCCGGATTGCCGAGCCCAAGCAGAACGGCTTTTCGCGCTGGCACGGTGACCAGGCGGCGCGGCGCGCGGTCACCAACAACCGCGTGCGGCTCAAGTCCGGGGTCGCCCGCGAGGCCTTCAAGCTGCGTGCCGAAATCGTCGAGCGCTCCTTTGCCCACATCCTCGATCGCGGCGGCATGCGCCGAACTTGGCTGCGCGGGCGCGAGAACGTGCACAAGCGATACCTGCTTCACGTCGCCGGCCACAACCTCTCATTGCTGATGCGCCAACTCATCGGCGCCGGCACCCCGCGCGAGGCCGTGGCGGGCGGATATGGCTGTATATTCGTGCTGATTGCGCCCGCTGGAGCCGTTCTGGTCGCCCAGATCGTCCTCATCGTCTCGGACGATGGCGAAACCGCCTTCGCCACGTTATGTTTCGCCATGGGGTGAAACCCGGTCAATGGTGCCTTTTTCAACGGGCTGATCCTGTCTCTTATACACATCTCCGAGCCCACGAGACGGACTCCTAT
>CAXDTK010000544.1:0-1532 GCA_963992225.1 uncultured Comamonadaceae bacterium
GCATACGCTAGAGGAGTCCGTCTCGTGGGCTCGGAGATGTGTATAAGAGACAGCACCTGGGGCGCGCTGCGGCTGTCGCGCCGCATGGCCGAGGTGGCCGCGCCGGTGCCCGAGCACCTGGGGCCGCTGAACAGCCAGGTGCTGGTCACGCGGGCGCTGCAGCAGCTGCAGGCCCTGGCGCCGGACTACCTGCAGCGCCTGCTGGCGCAGCTGGACGGCCTCGCGGCGCTGGCGCCGCTGCAGGCCGCCGACACGGCCGACAAGCCGGCGCGTCGGCCGGCCGCCCCGCGCCGCCGCTGAGCGGCCGTCGCGCGTCTACCGCGGGCGGCACCGCCGGCGCCAGCCACCCATTCCGGCGACAGGCGAGCCCTGGTTGGAATGGTGTTTCATAAAAATGAACATCCGTTCCGTTTGCTGCGACGCCCGCGCCGATGCCTCCGACATCTGCGTTCTCCGGCGGGCCGGCGCTGCCGTCGGGCGCCGCCCTGCCCCGGTCTGTGACTGTCTCCAGGCCCTGCCGTTGCGCTGACGCCCGACGACCGCCCCGCGCGGCGGCCGACTTCAACAGCACCGACCGGAGACCACCCATGAACACCCTCTCGACCCTGCACCGCCTGTGGCGGGCGACCCTCGGCCTGGCCCTGCTGGCGCTGGCCGGCAGCGCCGCCGCCGCACCGGGCGTGCGAAGCGTGCCGGCCTGCACCAAGGTCAGCATCAGCGCCACCATCGACGTGCCCGCGGGCACCACCTGGGACGGCCTGGCCCGCTACGGCAAGTGGGTCTGCCTGGTGGGCGCCGCCGCCAACATGAAGGGTACGCAGAGCGAGAGCCAGATCCCGATGTTCAAGCTCAACCACGGCGCGACGGTCAAGAACGTCGTCATCGGCGACGGCAGTCTGGGCAGCGGCACCGACCTGGCCGCGGGCGGCGCCGACGGCGTGCACTGCTACGGCCAGTGCAACATCAGCAACGTCTACTGGGCCGACGTCGGCGAGGACGGCGCCACGCTGCGCAAGGTCAGCGGCGTGACCAGCAAGCTGACCATCAGCGGTGGCGCGGCCTTCAAGGCGGCCGACAAGCTGTTCCAGCACAACGGCGACGGCACCATGGTGATCCAGGACTTCTATGCCGACAACATCGGCAAGCTCTACCGCTCCTGCGGCAACTGCTCGACGCAGTACGCCCGCCGCCTGACCGTGACGGGCGTGCGCCTGGGCACGGTCAACTCGGCCGGCGTGGGCGTCAACAGCAGCTACGACAGCAGGTCGGGCATCGCGGGCCAGTACGACGTGGCGACCCTCACCGACCTGGTCTACGGCGGCACCAAGAAGAAGTGCGAAGGCTTCGTCGGCACCGGCTCGGGCTATGAACCGGTGAAGGACAGCAACACCGCCAACGTCGCGCGGTCCTGCGTGTTCCGGTGAACGCCCTGCGTCCGCTGGCCTGGGGGCTGGCGGCGGCGGCCGCGGGGGCGGCGCTGACGCTGGCGCTGCCCGGCGTCGCGCCCCGGCCCACCGCCCCCGCGGCCGCAC